>JAEDCX010000008.1 GCA_016293925.1 Lachnospiraceae bacterium
TACCATAATACATTCCTCCTTGAATTTTCGGTGGCTTCCTTGCCACTCGGTGCTTTATTATATCGGCGTTATTGCCGGTATAATCATTGTTTGTTGTCCATGAGCTGCGGATCGATATAATTCATCCTGCTCATGCTCTTGTAGTAATCGCTGGCTGCCTGGGCGCTTTTCCTGGTAGAATTATAATTCTTGCGGGCATATGCAAAATACTGTTCAACCGCCTGCTTGTTTCTGGCTTCACCGGTTTCCACGGCAACCCCCAGATCCGTCATCTGCCGGATCAGATCCTGCAATGTATGAATCTGTTCCTTATACGCTTCTCTGTGATCGTTCAGTTCCTGTTTCACTCTGTCGAAAACACTCTGGAATCCATTATCAATCTGATTGATCTGATCGATCAAAACGGCTTTCTCATCCACAAGACGGTCAAATTCTTCCAATCCCCGGTCGGCTGCCACTGCTTCTGCCTGTTTCTCATTGCATGCAACGATGCGCTCCAATATGCTGTTCTTCTTCTGAAGCCCTTCAATCAGGACATTCAAATATTTCGAAACATCAGACATGATAACCTCTCATCTATCTACGCCGGGCCAACCTTCGCAAGACGCATTACTTCTTTCCAGGTGTCCCGCATGGTTCTCAAATGCTCCAATACTTCTTCCAGAATCGTCTTATCCTTCGTCAGATTCGCATCATGTAACCTTCTGATAAGATAAGTATACACCGCATCGAAATCTGCTGCAACCGGATAATTACGATTCAGGGTAATCTGGAACTCCTGTATGATACGTTCTGTTTTCATAATATTGTTATGTGCCTTCTGAATATCCTTCTGTTCAACACCCATAATGGCGATGTTGCAGAATTTAATTGCTCCCTCATACAACATCAAAGTAAGTTCGGCCGGAGAGGCTGTCAATATTCTGTTTGTGTTATATTGGCTATACGCATTTGGCAATGCCATAACTCATTCCTCCTATATCGTCAGGCGTCATCATTGCATCATCCCATTCCCAGCATGCTTGACAGGGAAGACTGTTGAGAATTCAGTTTACCGATTGCTGTTTCCATAGCAGAAAACTGCTTGTAATACTTGTCCTCAATAGCATTCAGCTTTTTCTGTGCTTCGTCAATCTTCGTCTTATAATCCGAGATATCTGTCTTCATCTTCTTGTCTTCGTACACTGTATAGATGGAACTGTATTCCGTAGTCTTCATCTTGACAGTCAGATCGTCGTACACTTTATTGGCAAGCTGTGAGAAGAAGGAAGAAACCACATCCGGATCGCTTGCAATCATTTTCTTCAGCTTATCCGTGTTGCCACTTGTGATTCCGTCATCGGGATCTCCATCAATGTGATACATACCTCGCTCGTTTTCTTCGGAATTGAAATATCCCAGTGTCTCAATTCCGAAGCTTGAAAGCGTATACTTCTGCCCGTTAATCTCAAAAGTGGAAAGCATGTTGGATTTCACCGAAGAAATCACACTACCCAAGTCACTGTCCTGACGCAGAAGCGCATCCTTAACTTTCTTCTCCCACTCTTCGATTTCCTTATCGGACATCGCTTCCTTCTCATCGTCTGTCAGAGGCTCATATCCCTTGGCAGAGGGAGCGTTATATGCCGAATCAAGTTCCTTAATCATTGCATTATACTCTTTCAGGAAATCCTTGATCATGTTATATACGCCGGTAATGTCATCTTCGGTATTGACGGATACCTCTTCGTAAATCGGCTTTTTAATCGCATTCCCTTCAGCATCCGTATCGTCTTCATATCCAGAGATACCGCTTACCTGCTTTGCGGTAATGGTAAGACCGTTGATCGTAAAACTGTTGGATGTGGATTCAAACTCCGCACCGTTCAGGATGATTCTGGCATCCTGGCCTTTCACACGGACTGCAGATGAGGATGTAATGCTGCCGGCATTGCTAAGTGCCTCGTTTGCAGTTTTTACCCGATCAAGCATCTCCTGTCTGGACTGCTCGATAATGTTGTAAGAAGGCGTGTCTGCAAGCTTATACTCATCCACAGCTCCACCCTTCAGTGTTTCATAGGTGGTTGCAAATGTTTCTGCCGCGCTGATAACCTCGTTGTTTTTCTCTATTGCCGCATTCATCTCTTCCGTTCTGTCTGCTTCGGGAATAGAACTGTAATACTCATTCAGAGCCAGTGCAGTATCATGCATCTTGCTGTATGTATCATACGTCTTCGTCTGGAGTTCCATGACGGAAGCTTCCAGATCGGATACTTTTTTCACTGCTGCCACATCAGCCTTCGCGGCGGTCAGTTCCTCTTTCAGAGAAGTCTGTTCCTCCAGAAGAGCTTCTTTATCGAGACTCGCCAGTTCGTACTTGCTTTCCAGTTCTGTCAGCCTGGTTTTCTGTTCTTCCGTCAACTCAGCGGAATCTTTGGATGCCAGATCTATATACTCCAGTTTCTCACTGTTCTCGGTCATTGCCTTCTGGGCATCCTCAAGACGGGCTGCGGCGTTTGTCCTTTTCTCCTCCAGTGTGTCCCCGGAAACAGCAGCGTATTTCTCATCTTCTCTTGCTTTATCCAGTTCTTCCTGTTTGTCTGCAACAGACTTCTGTGTATCATTGATTGTTTTCTGCAGGGCTGTCAGAGAATTCTGAAGGTTATTTGCCTTCGCCACTGCATAAGAGGCAATCTTACCGTCTGCCTCCAGGTTCGCAAGGATCGTACTGTCGTCTGCATCATAGTAATTCTTCAGAGACTGATACTCTTTATTGCCGGTAATATCGTCGTTCGTGAGCAGACCCAGAGACGATAATGCTTTCAGACCGTCTGCGTTCGCAGCAGTGATCTCAAAATCATTCCCTTCACCGCTTTTTGCCGTATTCACAAAAATTCTCTGATTGGCAGCATCAAAGCTGGCATTCACACCGGATTCATTCAATTTGGAAACAAACTGTGATACGGTGGTCTCTCCATCAATGCTGAAGGATTTTACCTTGTTTCCTACCTTCACATCAATGGTAGCAGTTCCGTCAATGCCGGCTCCCAGTGCCTCATTCAGCTTGGAACCTGAATTGACACTCTTATCTTCACTCAGCTTACCACCGGTGAGATAACCTGCTTTTGCAAGCTGTGTCACTACCAGAGACTGGCTTCCGTTTACTGCATTGTCTCCTGCTACAACGGATGCGACATTCTCATTGGAAACCTTGGTGGCTTTTTTCTTGAAAGAAGACTGGAAACGAAGATTGCTCAGCTGCTTACTATAAAAGTTGTAAATCTTACTGTTGGTTGTCTTCCAGGCATCCTGCTTCCATTCCAGTTTTGTCTTGGATTTTTTCAATGTATTCAGTTTATCGCTCTTCGCCTTGATCAATTCTTTGATAATGGAATCTGTATCGAGGCCGGAGTTCATTCCTGTAATTCGAATCATATCGCTACCTCTCTATCTGCCCAAACGAAACATTTCCCGACAGATTATCTCTTCTCGTCCACCATAAGACCTGCAAGTTCCCAGGCTTTCGCAATCATATCCAGCGTTTTCTCTGCCGGCACTTCCTTGATCACTTCCTTGGTCTCTTTGTCAACGATCTTCACGGTAATTCTGTTTGTAGCTTCATGAATACCAAACTGAACGGTTGAGTTGTTTGCCTTCTTATTGATCATCTCAATCGCAGATTTCATCTGTTCGTAGCTGGGCTGCTGCCCTGCCGCATCTCCGCCTGCCCCATTTCCCTTTTCTCCGGACGGCGTAATCTTCGCGGTCGTGGCATCAATTGTCTGTGTGGTTACATTCGCAGCTTCATCCGTGAAATCTGCGGCTTCCTTAACCGGTGTTACCGGCTGTGATGGAATTGACTGAGCCTGATAGCTCATTGCTCCATTGATTGATTCTAATGCCATACTATGCACCTCCGTGTGACTTTAAAAAATACATGTCATTTTCCGGTTCCGTGACCGGGTTTATTATCTTTTCTGTCTGGTATATCGGCACTTGCGTTCCAAATCTTTATAGAATAACATTCCAATTCAGATACTTTTTCATGAAAATATGGTCTGAAGCGCCTTTTCATAAGTAAATTCCGAACATACAATCCGATGTCCTTCCGCCGCAATGGCTTCCCGTTCCTCCTCATGCCGCAGATAGTAATGGACCTTCTCAAACAAGTCCTCATAGCTTTCATACCATACGATAGACTTACCGTTTTCAAAATACATCGGCAATTCCGTCTGGTAATTCGTCAGGCAGAAGCCTCCGGCACCAAGGATGTCAATGACCCTCAGCGGAATTCCGGATTCAATGCTGCGCAGGGATATATTCAGGTTAATCTTACTGGTTGCGAAGACATTCGGCATTTCATTCACGTAATCCGCATATCCGCAGTATCGAACCGGAAGACCCGGGCTCTCCTTGGCAGCATAATGATCCACCTTATAAAACTCTCCCAGTACCGTAAGCAGTCTGCGCCGTTCCGTGACTGTAATTTTCTTCTGAATCATGCTGACAAGAATGTCCTTACCGCAATCTCTGTAATCCGGACCCATATCGATTTTTACCTTGGAGAGGATGGTATTGCATATGTCCTCCCGCAGCATGGCCCGCACCAGATCCATACCATAGATCTGCGACTGAGCCTCCATGGTTGCATCCAGATATCCGGTAATATATTCCGGCAGTTCTCCTATCTGATCGTAGAAGTTATACTCATCGTCATACATATTTCCAAGAAACGTTATTTCATGCTCATATGCGTTCCGGTCCTGTGCCTCCCTTTTGTCCCTGTAATCCCGAATCTGTTTTCGGACCCGGTCCGTATTGCAGGCAAGCGGCAGATAATGAATCGTTTCAACGCCCAACCCGGCATATCTTTCATAAAGTGCATAATCAAACACATAAACATGGTTGCACGAGTTGTTCAGGGTAAGCGACTGCAACGTCAGATGCGGACTGTCGTAACACCAGCTGTAATAATCCATGTGGAGTTGTAGGGCAACTCTGGATAAATCCGGGAAATAATTAAAGGTGAAGATGCAATCTGCCTTCTCTCTTTCACATTCTTCTGCAATCTGCTCCATAAAAAAAGCATCATGATCATACTGCACTCGTTTTGCACAGGATACATACACTTGACATCCTGCCCGTCTCAGCGCATCAATGCAATCCGCAGCACAGCTCTCTCCCCAGGTGTAATAGAGAATATTGTGTTTCTCCATAGTCGATGTCCCCCTCGTTTCCCGTTCCCATCGTACAATTCAACAAAGCCGGTTCAATGGGGAAGCCCATCAAGCCGGCTCAAATCGCATATGCAATGCTTCTTACAATCCGCCCAGAAGATCATTCAGCGCCTGGGTGGAGTCGGTTGTCATGGCCGCCTCATTCGCAGCCTGAATCTGGATATAGACCTCTTTCCGGTATACCGGTACTTCCTTGGGTGCGCTGATGCCTAATTTGACCTGTTCACCTTTGACCTCTAACACAGTGATCTCAATGTTATTGTTGATCACAAGAGCCTCATTTTTCTTTCTTGATAGAGCCAGCATATCAGACACCTCCCTGTTCAGATACTTTTCCCTCTGCTTTTCTCATCTGCAGGATATCATAAATCGGGAATTTCACTTTATACTCATCACCGTCCACGATCAGCTGTGCCGCTGCCCTGTTGCACCCGTTGATTACAATCGGTGCTTTCAGATTCACGGTGATATCCTTGATATCTTTGGGAACCGTAACCGTAACCAGAACCAGCATCGCATCCGGGTTCATCTCACCCAGCGGTTTCAGCAATTCATCATCAACCTGCGGATTGTACGACGGATCCACCACAAGCGGATCCATGACCGGCATGGCAAAATCTCCTCTGTTCATGGACTGAAGCCAACGGATACTGCCTCCGTTACTTCCCCGATCTTCATTGTAGATCAATGCGAACTCCCGCAATTCAGGGAAACCGATGATCCCCTTATCAAATACGATGATCTTGTCATCCGCAATCTCAATTTCACCAAAATTCTTCGTCATTGCTCTCATAAGTCATCTCCCTTTTCATCGAATCCGTTTTGCTTCCCGCAAGGCAGGAATCGGAATTCATTAGATGTAATTCAGTAACGTTGTCTGGCTGATCTTACTGGTTGCCATCAATGCCGCCTCATATGCAAGCTTTGCACCTGCAAGTTCGATTGCAACCTCTGTTTCATCACAATCTTCATTCTCACTGACCAGATTATCCATTGTCAGCTGTTGATCGGACAGTCTGTTCTGGATCAGAGCCAGTCTGCTCTCTCTGCTGCCGCAGTTGGTGCTTGCAAGACTTGTCCTGTCAATAAATCCCTGTACCGTTGTCTTCGCGGCATCAAACATCTGCTGTACCTTGTCTCTCTGTAAGGTCTGTGCTTTTTTCGCTGCGGCGAGTTTATCCTCCGCGATCCTTCGATCACCGGCACCGAGATTCCCTTCTTCTATCATCTTATCCAGACTGTTAACAATAGCATCCAGTGAAGCCAGTGTCTCTGTGGCTGACATCAGATCCTCTGCCAGGCGTCCGATATCATGATTGAAACATTCGTCGGCAAAAGTATTGATCTGGATGGACTGTCCTGTTCCGGTGGCATATTCGATAACCTGCCGGCCTCCGCCGGTCAGATATTCCGGGTTATAGTTGATTACTTTTCCATCCGCATCCTCGGAGGTACAGGCGAAATAATGTTCCGGGCGAAGATCCCCTTCCTTCCATTCCTTTTTCACATATTCCACCCTGAACTCGCCCTCGTCCACTCCGGTGGTCATCGGATCATCCCTTGTATCCATCAGCTTGCTGTAATAATCCTCACCCAACAGCAATTCTCCGGTTTCCGGAATATAACAGATGTCTCCTGCCGCAAGATTATGGTACGGATCCGATACGGTAGATAACGATACGGACGGAACATTTACCACGTTCTGAGCGCCCGTCGCCGGATCGTAATATGTCAGTTTGAGTCCTTCCGTCGGATCAACATTCCCGTATGCCAGCTGAATCCGATGCACCTGCTCGGTCTCAATATCCTGTTCTTCGGCATTGAGTGTAGCATATGTCTCCGTTGTATACTTCAGAATATCATCGGTATATACATGGTCCATGGTTTGTAGTGCGCTTTTATCAAGCTGTTCGGTAATGGAATATTTCAGGGTTGTATCTTCCTGAAACGATAACGGTACATCCGTGCGGTAACCACTGAAAATGAATCTCCCCGCATAATCCGCATCGCCGGAGTCATAGATCTCATCCGCCAGGGACTTGATATATGTGGCAATTGTCTGCCGTTCGGAGGTTGCCATGGTGTCGGCGGAACCCTTCCCCACCTGCTCCAGCATATCCATCAGAACCTCGGATACCGTATGAAGAGAGGAATCCGTCACCTTCATCCATGCTTCCGCGTCTTCCGTATTCCTGTCATAGTACTGGTCAATCTTCGTAGATTCGGTACGCAGCCGCAATGCACGGATTGCCACCACCGGATCATCGGAAGGTTTCGTAATCTTCTTGCCTGTAGCCATCATGGTATTCAATTGATCCTGAGACACTTTCACTCTGTTAATATTGGTCAGAGAATTATTGGTCATAATTCGGTTTGTAATACGCATTGTGTGCTACCTCCCTTCCAGTATATTCACGCCTCCCCCCAACCCCAGGTCCGGTACTGTCAGCGCAAATCTGTTATATGAATGTAAATCATCCTGCTCTTTTATACACCGGTCTGGAGAATCAGACGGTCATAACACTCTGTCAGCGTCTGAATCATCTTGGAGGCAAGGTTATACGCATTCTGATACTTTACCAGGCCCATTGCTTCCTCATCCTCATCCACGCCGGAAATGGAGATCCGCATGTTGTCGATCGTTTTCCCGATCCGGTCAAATGTATTGACCTGATTTTCTACTTCGTTTGCATTCAATGCCACGTCCGACAGCATACACTGAAGATATTCACCTGCGGAACATCCCCGGAACGACATCTTATCTTTGTTGGTCTGCAGATCGATCAGATCACTGACCACATCATAAGCATCCTGACCTGCAGCCGCATCCGTATGGGTAGCAAACAGGTCGGCATTCTGTCGAATCGCATCGCTGATTGCAAAATTAGCTGCCGTCATCCTGTAATAGCTGTCATCGGTACTGCTGATGCTGTAGGAGACATTCTCCAAAACACCGTCTCCGTTGGTGTCTGCCTGGGTGGTATAGGATTGTCCGAACGTGAACTGGGCGTCCTCCGTCGGAACATCTGCCAGAAAGAAAAACTGCGCGTCATTGCCATATGCATCCACACTGCCCTCCTGGGTCAGAATATCATTGAAGGATTTCGCAAAGGAGCGAACAAATTCATTCATCTGCTCCATGTAGTACGGAATACCCTGATAATGAAAAGCGTTGCCTACTCTTGCTTCTTTATTCACGCGATCGGAAGAGACCGCAGACTCATTCTCCGGACTTAACACAAATGTGTAGGAATACGTATCCGTATTCACATCATAATCCATCTGCCAGCTGTCATATTTGAACTGTTGGTTGCCCAGTGTAATCAAGCCGCCTCCATCTGCCAGGGTGCATTTGTTCATATCTTTCAGGTAAGTTTCTGTCACCTCTACCGTAACGGTATCTCTTGCGGCACCGTCCACAGAGGTGATTCCCGTCCCTGTGACCTGTCCGTGGAAATACTCCCCGTTGTTACCGTCCCGCAGCTGGATCAATCCATTCAGTTTACCGCCGATACTGGGATTGGTCAGGCTGAACCGGTTGCCATTGGACCAGTACAGGTCATACAGACCGTCCGCATCAGACTGGTTGATTTTCTCATCTGTGGCTCTTGCCTCACAGGATAGTGTATGAAAGTCATTGCCATACACCAGCACATCGCCTCCGGCAATCATGACGCTGAAGTTGGTTCCTCCGGTCTTACGATCCGGATCGTTAGAATCGTAGATGGGCGTCTCATTGGTTTCAACGGACACGATCTCCGACAATTCATCCAAAAGAGTTGTTCTCTTATCTCTCAGTTCATTGGCGGTCCCGCCACCCATCTCAATGATATTGATCTGCTTATTGATGGTGGCAATCTGTTCCGCAATGGAATTGACGGCATCCACCTGAACCTTAATCTCGGAATTCACATCCTTCTGCAGATTCTGCATCTGACCGGACATATTCTTGAAATACTCCACCAGATTCTCTGCATATCCCACGAAGTTCGTTTTCGTCGTGGTGCTTCCCGCAGATTTACGGATCTCCTCCAGTGCCGTAAACATCTCGCCGAATATCGAATTGAAGCCCTTGGTATATTTGTCATCGGTGTAATAATCTTCGATCAGCTTGTAATAGTACTGTTTGGTCTCCACCTCGCCGTAGCTGGCATTGTTATTCCAATAGCGTGAATCATAGAAGTCATCACGAATCCGCTGAATCGCTATCGTATCCACACCGGCACCGGCACATCCGTAGGTCGTAAATGTCCGCAGTGCATTGGACGCCTGCTGCACCACCTGCTGGCGGCTGTATCCTTCCGTATTCACATTGGAAATGTTATTCGCTGTGGTATTCAGAGCGGCATTGGATGCCAGAAGCCCTGTGTAAGCGGTATTCAATCCAAAAAATGTTGATGGCATTATCCCCTGCCTCCTCTCATGATTCATCCGGCACGTCTGTGCCGGCGATGCCCTGCTGCTGTACAGGTTATGATGCGCCAAGCGTTGTCAGAATATGTTCCAGCATCTCATCGATAACATTGATATACCGGCTGGCTGCATTATAAGCATTCTGGTATTTGATCATATGGGACAACTCTTCCTCCGAAGAAACACCCATGATCTGATCTCTGGCAGCATCCGTATTCTCCACGGTCGCTTCCTGACTGCTGCTAATGCTGGCCATGACCGATCCGGTATTGGAAACCTGAGAAATCAGGCTGTTATAGTAATCGGTAAAGTTGTAAGCGGTCTTCAGATTCGGATTCAGAATGTAGTTCTCTTCCTCAAAGAGTTTTGCCATCTTGGCAACCGTCTCAAAATCCTCCGATTTATCCGGTCTGACGAAGTTCAGGAGCGTCGGTTGTTTGATCAGATCCCCATTGACCTGAATATTCATCGTCGTATACAACGTCTCTGTGCGTGCAGGATCCTCCGGAACGTAGTTCCAGCCGCTTCCGTCAAACTCATACGCATCCGTCGTCATCTTGGTAAACAGCTGCATCGGACTGCCATCCTCATTGCACAGATACCCGGTGGCGGGATCGGATGCTTCTGCCAGAACCCGGTTGATTCCGGTTACCACCGCATGAATCAGCTGATCGAACTCTGCCTGCACATTCATCATGACAGACTGGGAAATATAGGTGTCATAATATCCTTCTCCCTTCAGTCCGTCATCCAGATCCGTGTAATTGGCTCTGTGGTCGCCTCGCGCAAACAGCATGGATTTCAGTTCTCCGATGTCGGTGTCCGTCGCGGCAGAAATGGTCTGCTTCATATTGAATACCTTGGCGTTGTCTATATTGATGATCTCCGTACCGTCGGCGGATTGCTGAATCGTTGCATTCTGTGGCCAGTACGGCGTATAGAATCCATTGGTCACATCAGTCTGCAGTTCGATGTGATAGCACTTGGATGTAGTGATAAAATCGTTACCCTCCAGACGCACGTTGATGTTTCCGAACGCATCCGTATCGTAATCTATATTGGCAAGTCCCGACAATTCGTCCAGTAGTTTGTTTCTGGCATCTCTCAGGTCATTGGCATTCTCAATGCCTGCGGTTTCAATCTCCCGGATTCCGTCATTGTATTCCTTGATCTTGTCACCGATCTCGTTGATTCTCTCAACCTTATTCTTGATCTGGATGTTCAGATTGTCCTGATAGGAACTCAGTTCTCCGTACACATCCTGTGATTTGCGGACAAACTGGGCGGCACGCTGTACCACAAGGGTCTGAATCGTGCTGCTGGCCGGATTCTTCGCAAGTTCCTGTACAGACGACCACAGATCCGACAGCCCCTGGGAAAACGGAGACGTTTTCAACTCTCCCAGTGCATTTTCCACCTCTTCAATTGCTTTCAGGGAAACATCATAAAACGCACTGCGACCGGACTCTCTGCGAAATGTCTGATCCAGAAACTGATCTCTGACTTGTCTTACTTTGGAATACGTTACGCCCGATCCAACCTGCTGATTGGAGACCGTATTGGCGCTCACCCGAATGGTGTTGTAGATGGATGTCCCCAGAAGAACCTGCTGGCGCACGTACCCCGAGGTATCAATATTAGAAAGATTATGTGCAGTTGTATTCAGGGAATTCTGTGCGGTCTGGAGACCGGACACTCCTGTGAAAAGACTACCCATTAACGGCATAAGATCACCTCACGTGCTGACTACTGTTTCGCGTCAAAGCCGGAAGGTGTTGTTCCCATTGTATATCCGGAATTCAAAGCCCCTTTGTTATAGTTGGCCATCTCCGGCGCGGTCCTTGTCGCGTTCACCATATTCATCTCAAACTCCAGCATACCCATAGCCGTCTGCAATAGCTCGCGATTGTTTTCGTTTACCCTCGCCAGATTGGCAACCACACTTTTCAAATGATCATGGGCCTCTGATAATTGTTTCTGTTCCGATGGTCTTGATGACAGCATCATAATTACGTTATCCAGTTTCAGTGTCTCAACATCCTTGTTGATCACGTTGGCGATATCTTCCATGACGGAGCTTCTCTGTCCGTCCAAATGGTTGATCCTGTTCACAACGGTTTGTTCCTCATCCGTGATTCTGTTCAACTCCTCCAGATTACCTGCAACGATAACCGGAGTCTTGCTCTGAGACAATTCCAGCAGAGTCTCGTATTCTGAACATTCCATATTCAAAACATCGATCAAGTTCTCCATTAAACTTGCCACCGGAATACCTCATTTCTTTGGGTTGTATAAGTTCCCGGCATTTCATGCGGGAACTTATACAGAAATCATTGTAACAAATCCTGCGCCACTGCCGCTTCCATCGACTCATGATGCGGGACATAACGTACGACTATGATTATCTCAACTCGTTGAATTTCTCCATCAGTTTGGATGCGAAGTCATCTACGCTTACATCGTAGCTGCCATTCTGGATCTTCGCTTTGATGGGAGCCGTAAGTTCTTCTCTTACGTCTGCGCTGTTTGCAACAGCCTGTTTCGCAGTCTGGATATCCTTTCCAGCACTGGAAATCTGCAGCTTATCCATAAAACTTGTTGAAGCAGTCTTCTGGTTTTTGTTCGGACCCTTCGGCTGATAAGCTTGCTGAACCTGAATATACGATTCGATACGCATATGAATTCCTCCCTCCTTGGATTGATACGCTATCTCTTGAATGATTTCACCTTATGTATCGGAGTATTTTGGCAGAACTTTATAGTTTCCACTAATTTTTTCTGAGGATTCTTCCGATTCCTGCTCCGTTTCCGGTAACCGTGTGGTATAATCCAGTTAATTCATCAGACTATGTATCGGCATCCGATGCGAATGACAGGAGAGGCAAATGAAAATTATTTTTATCAGACACGCAGAACCGGATTACAGTATAGATTCCCTTACTTCCAAAGGCTTTCACGAAGCGGAGCTGTTGGTGACCAGATCCTCCCACTGGAAGATTGATCAATTCTATTGTTCCCCGTTGGGACGGGCCCGTGATACCGCAGCACCCACTCTGGCCGCCCATCACGCAGAAGCCATTACCTATGACTGGTTGCGGGAATTCCATGCCCCCGTGCCGAATCCTTTGGACCCGTCTTCGCTCTATATACCTTGGGATTTTATGCCGGATTATCTGAGTAAATATCCGGAACTCTATGACCCCAACCACTGGTGGGAAGCCCCGATCATGCAACAGGGTCCTGTTAAAGAAGAATATGACCGTGTGGTCCGGGAATTTGACAAACTGCTTGCCGGGTACGGATACACCCGCAAAGACTTCTACTATACAACAGACGGCTCCAACGGATCCAGCTGTTCTTTTATGGAATATAACGGCACTACCGCTGCCTGTCAGAAAATGGCACCCCACGAACCGGTCATCGCTATTTTCTGCCACCTGGGCGTTATGATGGTGCTTTTAAGTCATCTGATGAATACATCTCCCTGTACCCTGTGGCACGGTATTTTCGTTCCACCATGCTCTGTTACCGTTGTGGGCAGCGAAGAAAGAGAGCCCGGAAGCGTTCTCTTCCGAGCTCAATTGATCGGTGACGAATCCCACCTGCGGGAGCAGGGGGAACCAATCTCCTATTACGGCGGATTCTCCAATCCGTATCAGTTGTAGTGGTATGAATACGCACGATGTCCGTCATAAGAGAATGACATAATGGAAAGCAGGAAATACTTTTTTACTGAAAATGCTCCCGGATAAAATCAATGCGATAGAAGTAGGTGCTGGCCGGGCTCTCATCTTCCGGAGTCTCGCAGATCCATTCGGAAACCACCTGTACCTCACATACCACGATCATATTGCCGCACAGCTGCACATACTCTTCTATCGAAGCGTCGCATACACCGCTCAGCCATCCCTGAATATAGGTATCCCCCTGCTCTACCACGCTGCCAAACCATTTTTCAACAATGAATGTATAGGCTTTCCCTGCCTCTTCTTCCGAATCAAAGATGTAATATCCCAGTTCGCTATATACGTTCTGTGTATCTGTTCCTTTTCGATTGACCCAGACATCGAGACACTCGCAATCGCCCAGTTTGAAATCCCGGCTTCTCACCTGATCGTACTCATCCATCAGAGATTCAATGGACTGTAATGTGTACAGTTCCCTCTCCTGCACAACCGTTCCTGTTCCCGTCAGCGATCCCAGTGTCATTCGTTCCCCTGTCTGCGAATTCCGCGTTTTCTTCAGCTGTAAACCCAGAATGACCGATAAGCCGATTACAATCAGTGTCAGCGTGGCAATCGCCATCACCCAGTACTTCTTTTTCATTACTCTATTTCTCCTCAAAACCTGTTCTATCTGAAATCAGGTTTTGCCTTCTGTAACAGATACGACTGACAGGATTGCTTTTTGTGGATTTTTTACGATATTCCAAAAAAGCCGGATCGTATCACAACCATCCGGTTTACGTACCACACTATCAATTATCTATTCCTCAATGTGTTCTCTTCCCTGGTCAATGATCGTGCGGACATGGGCATCTGCAAGGGAATAGAAGATGGATTTGCCTTCCCGCCTGCTCTTCACCAGTTTGTTCTGTTTTAAGATTTTCAGCTGATGAGATACCGCAGATTGTGTCATATTCAGAGTTTCCGCAAGATCGCAGACACAAACCTCTGCCTCGAAAAGAACAAACAGGATCCGGATTCTGGTGGAATCCCCGAATACCTTGAACAGTTCCGCAAGATCATACAGTTCCTCTTCGCCAATCATATTGTCCTGCACGATCTGCAGCAGATTTTCGTGAATCTCTGTGGATTCGCAGCACATACATTCTTTTTCTCTGATCCTAATATCTGACATCCTATCAACCATGCCTTTCCCATACGGGAATCTCCATCCCCCGTATGCTTCTCCTCATATCTGTTTCCCGTCTGCCCGTCCGTCATACCGGAAATCTCTACAGATTCTTCACCCGCAGTGCCCGGATCGCGTTCAATACCGCGATCACCATCACTCCCACGTCAGCAAAAATTGCAATCCACATGTTGGCGATTCCCAGCGCGCCCAGAATCAGACACAGCAGTTTGACGCCGATTGCAAAATAAATATTCTGGTACACGATACGAATACATTTCTTGGAAATCCGAATCGCCTTGGCAATCTTCAGCGGATCGTCATCCATCAGGACAATGTCGGCCGCTTCAATGGCAGCATCCGATCCCATGGCACCCATGGCAATACCGATATCTGCCCTGGAGAGTACAGGTGCGTCATTGATACCGTCACCGACAAACGCAACGATCTCTTTTCCCTGCTTCCGATCCAGTACTTCTTCTACACGGCTTACTTTATCTGCCGGCAACAACTCGCTGTATACCTTGTCAATGCCAAGTTCTGCCGCAATGCTGTCTGCAACATTCTTACGGTCTCCGGTCAGCATAATGGTCTCACGCATACCTGCTCTTTTCAGCGCGGCAACCGCCTCGCCGGCTGTTTCTTTCAACCGGTCAGCAATCAGGATATAGCCCGCATATCTATTCTGTATCATAACATGAACGATTGTGCCAACGCCAGTATTTTCTGCAAAGGGCAGATTCAGACGTCGCATCAGCTTCTCGTTACCGCATCCGACGGCGACCCCGTCAACCTTGGCCAACACACCGTTCCCGCTGATCTCTTCCACGTCACGGATACGGGTCTGATCAATTTCCTTCCCATATGCAGCGATCAGACTCTTGCTGATCGGATGCGTGGAATAACTCTCTGCCAGCGCCGCATACTCCAGAAGCGTATCTTCAGAGATGTCTGTGATTCCCTCGGCAGCATGCACCTCTTTTACTTCGAAAACACCCTGCGTCATGGTTCCGGTCTTATCAAACATCACATATTTGGTCTGTGACAAACGCTCCAGATAGTTGGAGCCCTTTACGAGAACCCCTTCCCGGCTGGCACCACCGATTCCCGCAAAGAAGCTTAGGGGAATACTGATGACCAATGCACACGGACAGCTGATAACCAGGAATGTCAAGGCTCTCATAATCCACTCTGTCCACGTTGTTAGACCGTTTCCTCCACCCATTGTCAGAAGAATAACCACCGGCGGAATAACGGCCAATGCCAATGCACTGCAGCACACAATCGGGGTGTAGAATTTCGCAAATCTGGAAATAAACTGTTCCGACTGTGATTTTTTGGAACCGGCATTCTCCACCAGTTCCAGAATCTTGGAAGCGGTAGACTCCCCAAACTCTTTGGTAGTGCGAATCTTCAGTAATCCGTTTAAGTTAATACTTCCGCTGATGATCCCGTCACCCACGTTGACTTCCCGCGGAACACTCTCACCGGTAAGGGCGGACGTATTCAGAAAAGATCTGCCTTCCGTAACAACGCCGTCAATCGGTACCTTCTCCCCCGGTTTCACCAGAATCATACTGCCAATCGCCACTTCATCCGGATCAACCTGCTCCCATTCACCGTTCTCATTCTCCAGATTCGCATAATCCGGACGGATATCCATCAGTTCACTGATATTCTTACGACTCCTGCCAACCGCATAACTCTGGAACAGCTCGCCGATCTGATAGAAGATCATAACGGCAACCCCTTCCCGGTAGTCCTCCAGGGCGATGGCACCAATTGTTGCAATGGCCATCAGGAAATTCTCATCAAACACCTGTCTGCGCAGAATACCCTTCCAGGCCTTCCGCAGAATATCATATCCGATCACCAGGTAGGGAACCAGGTACAAAGCCAGCGTCAACCACCGGTTTGTGTACAGAGCACAGTCCGGAATACACTCCTGCGTGATCCACAAACCTGCCACCAGCACGATGGATACAATCAATCTCACAAGGACCTTACGTTGCTTTCTGTTCATACATCATCTCTCCATTGAAGTTTCTCTACAGATAGATCTCACAATCATCTTCCACCTTCTTACAATTTTTCAGAACCAGTTTCATAACCTCCTGTGCTTCAACACCTTCCTCAAACTCCACAGTCATCTTCAGTGCCATGAAATTCACGGTTGCGTCCTTCACTCCGATGGTTTTTTTCGTAGCTTCCTCCATCTTATTGGCACAGTTTGCACAGTCAATCTCGATTTTGTAAGTCTTCTTCATACAATAACGATCCTTTCAGTCGACGGTTTGTTTTGATTCATTCATATGAATAATTGTTCATATGATAATTTTATTATACATATTGCATGACCGATGTCAATATTTTATTCCGAAAAGAGCACAATAATACCGGGCATGAATACAGCTGAAACAGCCATTTTCACGCCCGGCAAACATAATGTCGTTATTTTCCCGATTACTCTGCAAACTTCTTGTTGTCGATTAAACCGCCAACCATCTTCACGAACTCATCAAGAGCAACTGTTGTTGTCTCCTGTCTGCCGTGCAGTCTGTAGGTAACTGTTCTGTCGTTCACCTCGTTATTTCCGAGAACCAGCAGATAAGGAACCTTCTGCATCTGTCCCTCACGCATACGATAGCCCAGTTTCTCGGAACGGTCATCCAGTTCTACCCGGAAGCCTTCGTCCTCGAACAGCTCTGTTACTTCTCTTGCGTAGGCAAGCAGTGTCTCGTCATCATTCTTCACAGGAAGCACTTTGATCTGAACAGGTGCAAGCCATACCGGAAGGTTACCCTTGGTTTCCTCCAAGATATATGCCATGAAACGATCCAGGGATCCCAGGATGGCACGATGAAGAACAACAGGTGTTTTCTTGGTTCCGTCACTGTCGATATAGGTCAGCTGGAACTTCGCCGGCAGGCAGAAGTCAAGCTGACATGTGGACAGGGTATACTCGTTACCGATCGCAGGCTTCACATTGACATCCAGCTTCGGTCCGTAGAATGCAGCCTCACCAATCTCCTCTGTGTATTCGATTCCAAGGTCATTCAGAACCTCCCGCAGGGAATTCTCTGCCCGGTTCCACATCTCATCATCGTCATGATATTTCACCTTGTTGGCAGGATCTCTCAGGGACAGTACACAACGGTAATCCGTAATATTGAAATCTTTGTATACTGCGAAAATCAGGTCTACAACCTTAGCCACCTCATCTTTAATCTGCTCCGGTGTTACAAACAGATGGGCATCGTTCTGGCAGAAATGTCTGCCACGCTCGATTCCTTTCAGAGTACCGCTTGCCTCAAACCGGAAGTCATGGGCGATCTCACCGATACGAATCGGAAGATCCTTGTAAGAATGCGGTTTGTTCGCATAGATCATCATGTGATGAGGACAGTTCATCGGGCGAAGAACGAATGTCTCCCCCTCCACCTCCATGGCCGGGAACATGTTCTCTTTGTAATGATCCCAGTGACCGGATGTCTTATACAGATCAACAGTACCCACGCAGGGGGTCATAACATGCTGGTATCCGAGACGTCTCTCTTTGGCCTTGATGTAATTCTCCAGTTCCTGCCAGATGGTGTATCCCTTCGGCAGGAACATCGGAAGTCCACGGCCGATCAGATCATCTACCATGAAGATGCCCATATCTTTGCCAATCTTACGATGGTCACGCTCTTTGGCTTCTTCTAAAAGTCTCAGATGCTCCTCCAATTCCTCCTGTGTGGGGAAACAAACTCCATAGATTCTCTGGAGTACTTTATTGTTGCTATCTCCCTTCCAATATGCACCGGAGTGCTTAATCAGCTTGAAATAGCGGCATAATTTGGTATTGTCTACGTGAGGTCCCCTACAGAGGTCTGTAAACTCACCCTGATCATAACATGTAATGGTTCCATCCTCCATGTTAGAGATCAGATCTAATTTGTACTCATCGTTCTTGAACTGCTCCAGAGCTTCTGCTTTGGAAATCTCACGCCGGATGATCTTCTTCCCTTCCTTGCAGACCTTCTTCATCTCTTTCTCAATCACTGCAAGATCTTCCTCATGCAGAACATCCTCACCAAAATCCACATCATAGTAGAATCCTTCCGCAACAACCGGACCTACCCAGAACTTTGCATTCGGATACAGACGTTTGATTGCCTGCGCCATTACATGGGCGCAGGAATGGTTCAAAGTATTCAATGCTTCATCATTCTTAAAATCTGCCATATCATCTCTCCTTTTCATAATTGCTGTGTACCGGAGCAAAAAATAACCCTTGGTACACCTGTTACAGCATACCAAGGGTGCAAATGCACGGTTCCACCTTGTGTTTCACTCATGGATCATCATCCCGGCAGTAACGCTGCCACGCGGTCATATTTGGGCCCACAGGTCTTCACATATGACAACTCGGGAATGGTCTTCACTTATCCTCCCAATAGATGACTTACACCGGATGTCATCCTCTCTGCAAAGTTCCGATAAGCTACTGTTTCCGTCACAGTCTTTCTTATATGTGGATTATCATAGCACAATCATTTTGGAAATGCAACACATGATTGACGGATCCATCCTTCTCCCGAGAAGTATAACATTACTTATTGTTCCGGTACCACTGCATAGAATTCGATTGTTTCCGCGCTCTCATTTCGGAGACTATGGCTGTGTCCCTTCGGACAATAATGGCACTGACCGGCCACAAGTTCCTCCGCGCCATCGTCATATAATACCACGCCGCGTCCCCGTAGCATAAAAATAATCTCACTGTTAGTGTCATGGGTATGAAATCCGATGGATGCGCCGGGTTCCAACCGCGCTCTCATGATTTTCATATGCTCATCGGAAAACATACGCGGTCGGAAGCATCCGCTGCCGCCCTTGAACTCCGGAATCATCTTTTCTTCCATATTATCAAAATTGAAAATCATATCTGCTCCTCCTGCCGGAAAACGTCCCGCATCACATATGACGCAGGACGTTCCATTCATCCTCTATTATTTACTGTGTCACGGCATTGCCGGTATACAACTGGTAATATTTGCCTTTTTCTTCCAGTAACTGGTCATGGGTTCCCCGCTCAATGATTCTGCCCTGCTCCAGAACCATGATACAGTCACTGTTCTTGACGGTAGATAATCTGTGGGCAATCACAAATGTGGTTCTGCCTGCCATCAAAGCATCCATACCCTTCTGAATCAATTTCTCGGTTCTGGTGTCGATGGAACTGGTTGCCTCATCCAGAATCAATGCCGGAGGATCTGCAATCGCCGCTCTGGCAATTGCCAGCAGCTGTCTCTGTCCCTGACTTAAGTTCGCACCGTCTCCGTGGAGCATGGTATGATACCCCTCCGGAAGGCGGGTGATGAATCCGTCCGCATTGGCAAGTCTGGCTGCCTGGTATACCTCCTCATCCGTTGCATCCAGTTTTCCATAGCGGATGTTCTCCATAACGGTTCCCGTGAACAGGTGGGTATCCTGCAGTACAATACCGAGGGAACGTCTCAAGTCTGCTTTTTTGATCTTATTGACGTTGATGCCGTCAAACCGAATCTTACCGTCCTGAATATCGTAGAAACGATTGATCAGATTGGTAATCGTCGTCTTACCGGCACCTGTGGCACCGACGAAAGCAATCTTCTGACCGGGTTTGGCATAGAGATCCACATCATGGAGAATGATCTTCTCATCGGAATATCCGAAGTCCACATGATCGAAGGTAACCTCACCCTCCAGTTTTTTGTAGGTCGTGGTATCGGACTCTCTGTGGTAATGCTTCCATGCCCAGACGCCGGTTCTCACATCGCTTTCTGCAATGGTTCCGTCCGGTTTCTCGATTGCATTGACGAGCTCTACATAGCCGTCATCCACCTCGGGCTTCTCATCCATCAGTTTGAAGACACGATCCGCACCGGCAAGCGCCATAATAATACTGTTAAACTGCTGACTCACCTGACTGATCGGCATGTTGAAGGATTTGTTAAAGGTAAGGAAGCTTGCAAGACCACCAAGGGTAAGTCCCGTTACGCCTGTAATCGCAAGCACACCGCCTGCAATGGCGCATACCACATAGCTCAGATTACCCAGCTGACCGTTAATCGGTCCCATAGCACCCGCATACATATTGGCATGATATGCACTGTCCATCAATTCGTCATTCAATCTGTTGAATTCATCCAGACTCTCCTGCTCGTGGCAGAATACCTTCACGATCTTCTGACCTGTCATGGTCTCCTCGATATTACCGTTCAGAGCACCCAGGTTTTTCTGCTGGCTGATGAAAAACTTCGAAGAAAGACCTGCTGCTTTTTTGGTAATAAGCATCATCAGTCCCACCATCAAAAGAGATAAAAACGTAAGCGGAATATCCAGGGTAACCATACAAACCAGCACTCCGATTACCGTGAAAATGCTATTGAACATCTGCGGAATACTCTGACTTACAAGCTGGCGCAAAGTTTCAATATCGTTTGTATAGATAGACATAATATCGCCGTGGGCGTGGGTGTCAAAATATTTGATCGGCAACGACTCCATCTTACTGAATACCATATCACGCATATTCCGCATGAAGCCCTGCGTCACATAGATCATCACTCTCTGCTGGGTAAAGGAAGCAAGAATTCCGATTCCATAGAAGATGGCAACCCGCAGGATTGCCTGCAACAACGGCTGAAAATCAGGGTTTTCATGGCCAATCAACGGAAGTATAAAGCTGTCAATCAAGGTTTTGGTGAACATGGTTCCCTGAAGGGATGCGTATACGTTCAGAAGAATACACACAAAAACAATAACATACTGAATTCCGTACTGCCGGAACAGAAGAGCCATCACACGTTTGAAAATTTTGCCCGGATTCTCTATTTTCGGTCTGGGGCCACGCATGCCGTGACCGCCTCTCGGGCCAGCCATTCTGGGTTGTGGTGCCATACTACATTCCTCCCTTCTCATCGAAATCACCGCTGCCGGACTGTTGCGATTCATATACATCGCGATAGATCTCATTCTTGGCAAGCAGCTCCTCATGGGTTCCGATACCGTCAATGACTCCATTTTCCATGACAATAATTCGATCGGAATGCATCAGACTGGATACCCGCTGCGCAATAATCAACTTGGTTGTTCCCGGAATTGCCTCCCGAAAAGCCTTGCGGATCTTGGCGTCCGTTGCCGTATCCACCGCACTGGTGGAATCGTCAAGAATAAGGATTTTCGGTTGCTTCATCAGAGCTCTTGCAATACACAGACGCTGCTTCTGTCCGCCGGACACATTGGTACCGCCCTGCTCAATATGCGTCTGATAGCCCTCCGGCATCTTCTGAATGAATTCATCTGCACATGCAAGTTCACATGCTCTCCTGCATTCCTCTTCCGTTGCATTTTTGTTCCCCCACCGGAGATTATCCAAAATGCTTCCGGAGAAAAGAACATTATTCTGAAGTACGACGGATACCTGATTCCGAAGTGTCTCAATATCATATTCTCTGACATCTACGCCGCCCACATACAGTGCACCATCCGTCACATCATACAGACGGCTGATAAGGTTGACAAGACTGGACTTGGCGCTTCCTGTTCCCCCTAAGATACCAATGGTTTCTCCGGGCTTAATCTCAAGATTAATATCCCTTAAAACCGGTCTGTCCGCATCTTTATTGTAAGCAAAACTGACATGATCAAAACGAATGCTTCCGTCCGCAACCTCCGTCACCGGATTCTCGGGATTCGTGATGTCTGCCTTCTCGTCCAGAACCTCCACCACACGCTTCATGCTTGCAAGGGACATGGAGATCATAACGAAGAACATGGACAGCATCATCATGCTCATCAGTATATTCATACAGTAGGACAGCAGGCTCATCAGCTGACCGGTGGAAAGTTCGTTCGTAACAACCATATGTGCACCGAACCAGCTTACTAACAGAAGCGTACAGTTTACGGTCAGCGTCATAACCGGATTGTTCCAGGCTACAACGGATTCTGCTTTTTTGAAGATCTTGTAGATGTTGCCGCTTGCTTTTTTGAACTTCTTGTTCTCGTAATCTTCTCTGACGTAGGCTTTTACCACACGGATTGCGGAGACATTCTCCTGAACGCTTTCATTCAATTCGTCATATTTCGGAAATGCCTGGGAGAAGTATTTCATCGCAATAAACACGATCAGAAAAAGAATACATCCCAGGAAAACCGTAGCCGCCAGATAGATGGATGCCAGTTTTGCATTAATTGTAAAAGATAATACCATGGCACAGATTAATGAAATCGGACATCTCATACACATACGCAGGATCATCTGATATGCGTTCTGAATGTTGGTCACATCCGTAGTCAGTCTGGTAATCAGACCGGATGTGCTGAATTTGTCAATATTGGAAAAGCTGAAGGTCTGTATGTTCTCATACATTGCTTTTCGAAGGTTACGGGCAAATCCGGTAGATGCCTTGGCGCCATACTTCGCACCTCCCAGACCAAACAGAAGTCCCAACAGAGCAACTCCGATCATTGCAGCACCTGTCAGCAGAATGTGGGGCATATTCCCCCCTTCCACGTTGATTCCTTTGTCCACAATGGAGGCCATTAAAAGCGGGATAACCATCTCACAGGCTACCTCCAGAATCATACACAACGGTGTGATGAGGGATGCTTTTCTGTATTCCTTCACGTGGGATAACAGAGTTTTTAACATGTGATTTGTTCCTTTCTCTCTTCCTGATTGCTCTCGTCGAGCATTGTCTGAATATTATCATTCAATTTGTCCAGAAGGCGGAACAAGGTATCCTGCTCCTCCTCCGTAAAGTTCTGTAGCATACGCCGGTCCATGTATTGCATATGATTCCAGACTCTTTTGTGGTCTTCGATTGCGCACTCCGTCAGATAGATCCGTTTCAATCGCTGATCCCTCTCCTCGGCACGTCTGATAATCATGTTATTCTTCTCCATAACCTTCAGCGTGTTCGTGGCGGTTGCTTTGGATATCTTGAATACCTCCTCGATGTCCTTCTGATACAGAGACCTCTCCCGATTCCGGTACAGATATCCCAGAATTCCCGCCTGTAACTGCGTAGGCGGTGCACATCTCGGTTCCATTCCCGATTCCGGCAACGATTTGCGGATCACTTCTCTGATTCTGTTATGTATCTCACGAAGCATGAATCCGATCGCTTTTCTACCTTCCATGACTACTCCCTGTCTTGATTGGTTAGTAAACTAACTTAATTGATTAGCAAACTAACTATATTACATGGCCACAGAAATGTCAAGTAGGACATTTCGAATGACCTATGCGCAAAAACAGGCGGAGCTCACTCCGCCTGAAATACAAATGCTGCATAATCCTGCTGCTGTTCATCTTTGAATGCGACCAAAATCTCACCATTCCGATCTTCCATACAGGGATAGATCACGGTATCCGGCAGAAGCTGCCGCTTGAATTCCGCTTTCAGCACCTGACAGGATCGATTGCTCACGCCGCTTACATGCATGGCAAGTTCCACCAGTTTGGTGTTATTGGCATGATGATTCGGATCCAGCAGATAAGGGGTCACCTGCTGCCGCGGAAGAGCAATCGCTTCTCCACCGGCCGCATTCTCTCCATCCGGAACCGTAATCAGGGGGATTCTCCTGGCTCCGTCCGTCACCAGACTGGAACGCTCGCCGAAATCCTCCCGGGGCCACTGCCCGGCCGGTGCCATCGCCGGCTTCTGGGTTTCCACATCGATGTATACCCACATAGTGTCCGCTGCCGCCAGGCAGCGTCCGAAATCGTCGTACATTACCACGTTTTTACGCGCCAGGGTACCCTGCAATTTGTAGAACCATGTTTTCATGGTCACATGCTCCCCCAGCTTCGGCATGGAGATCGCATGAATATTCCATGACAGCAGGTACCAGGTATAATGATGCTCTTTGGTATAATCAACGCCCAACTTACGCTCCTGCGCATGGGCATATCCGATATCCTGAAACAGTCTCAGCAGTCCTTCCATGGACAGATGTCCTGTCCGGTCGATCTCACTGAAACGGATCCGGCAATTCTGTTCAAACATAACCCGTATCTCCCACGTCTGTCACATGTCCCCACTCCTGCGGGGCACAATGTGCTAGCCTCTCTTCTCATCATCCCAGAATTTGTTCAGCAGGAGCCGGAATCTGCGCTCGTTGAAAGGAGCAACCCGGAGATTCCGGATGGTTTCTTCCGTAAGCATTCCTGTGGTTCCAAACTCTTTGCCTGCTTCCACATATTTCTCAAGATATCCTTCCATACGATCATACAATTCCGGAATGGACATGGTTTTTCCCTGCGGACACAGGAGTGCATAATAGTTCTCTCTGCCGCAGATACAGTCATACTGTGCCAGCAGCGGCTCATAGATCAGATCTGTCTGTGCATACCCACAGGTGGAGATGATAAAAAATCGCTTGCCCGTCATATCATATCGGATCCCATGGAAAGACTCTCCCGGAACCGGCGACTGACCCCGATAGGTACACATCATACTCAACAGCCTGTCGGTGAATACCTTAACCTCGCCGGGCATGCCAAAAAAGTACAACGGATAACTCATGATGATCACATCTGCTGCCAGAATCTTCTGTTTGATTCCATCCATATCGTCATCGTGAATAACGCACTCTCCTTCGGTTCTCCCCCAGCAGCTCAGGCAACCGAGACACTGCCGAATCTTCAGATCGGAGATATTGATTTCCTCCACAGAACAGTCCTTCACCAGTTTCAGCCCATCCACAAATTTGCGGGTTACACGGATGGTACAGCTCTTCTCTTTTCTGGGACTGCCGTTAAACACCAGAACGGAATATTTCTTTTCCATGCGATCACCCTTTTACAGTTCGATTGCGGCGAGGCTCTCCATATCGGACACATGGAGAATCGTCACATCACTCAACGTCTTTTTCACAAGGCCGGACAAGGTGGTACCTGCACCAACTTCAATAAAGGTGTCCACACCCTGTGCATACATATCACGGATGATCTGTTCCCAGCGGACACTGTTGGAGGCCTGTTTGGAAACCGCATCGATAATGCCCTCCGCATCCGCAGGATACTGTGCACCGGTCAGGTTGGAATACATCGGGATAGCAGGCGTCTTCACATCCAATGTCTGCAGCATGTCCCGGAGCGCAGCCGTCGCATCTGCCATGTATGGTGTGTGGAACGCACCGCTGACCGCCAGTCTGACTGCACGTCCACCCTTTTCTTTGATGGCTTCCGCAAATGCATCCAGTTCCTCCACCGCGCCTGCACAGGATAACTGTCCCGGACAATTGTAATTGACCGGATACACATTGTGGAAGGTCTTACAAACCGCTTCCACATCCTCGTTTGACAATTTCAGTGCTGCTACCATGGAACCCGGATGGGCTGCTGCACATTCGGACATGGTCTTGCCCCGGAGGCAGACAAGTCTGAACGCCTCTTCCTCTGTCAGCACGCCTGCGAAGGCCAGAGCCGGAATCTCTCCCAGCGAAAAGCCGGCCACATAATCTGCCCGGATCCCCTTATCCGCCAATGCCTTGGCACATGCCAGATCCGTCAAGAACAGACAGGGCTGTGTATTCTCTGTCAATGTCAGTTCCTCACCCGGTCCTTCAAAACACATCTTCATTGTCTCCGGGCGAATCTTCTCGCCCATATCGAATACCGCCTTTGCCGTATCGTTATTCTCGTACAAATCTTTGCCCATTCCCACATACTGGGCACCCTGTCCTGCAAATAAAAAAGCAACTTTTCCCATTTGTTTTCTCACCTTTCGCCTATTGGCCAATTGATTCTTTCGGCACTGCCGTAAATGTCATGGAGCCCTTCGTGCGAAGCTGTCCGTCCACCAATACCTTTGCGTCGAAAGAGGTCAGTCCGCCCGCGTCACGGGTTTTCTTCACTGTGATATCCAGTACGTCACCCGGCAAAACCGGCTTCACAAACTTAAACTGATCCACCTTCAGAAGAACGTAGATCATGTCATCCTTCACGCCTTCATGGTCCACCACCAGAGAGCAGAGCTGTGCGCAGCACTCAATGATCAGAACCCCGGGCATAATCGGCATTCCCGGAAAGTGACCCTCGAAATAGGGTTCATTCACGCAGACGTTTTTGGTCCCCCTGGCACTCTCTCCCGGAACCAGTTCCAGCACCCGCTCAATCATCTGGAAGGGCGGTCTCTGACGAATCCGCTGATTGATATCCATGATGTTCATCATAAGCTCAGTCCCCCGTCAAGCACCAATACCTGTCCTGTCATGTAGGAGCTTGCATCGGAGCACAGGAAAGATACCAGGTCTGCGATCTCTTTCACATCCGCAAACCGTCCCATCGGCACCACCTTCAGATATTCTTCTTTTTTCTCCGGCGGAAGCTGATCCACCATCTCGGTCTGTACGAAGCCGGGTGCAACCGCATTGACACGGATCCCGTAAGGAGCCAGTTCTTTGGCCATAGTCTGTGTCATACTGTTTACCGCACCTTTGGTGGCACTATATACCGTCTGCCCCGGAATGGCTACCATAGAGCTTACGGAAGACATATTGATGATGACACCGGATTTCTTACGGAACATCTTCAATACTGCCTGCTGTGCGCAGAAAAAATAACCCTTTACATTCAGTTCAAAGCATTGATCCAGATTCTCTTTATTCAGCATCAGCAGGAACTCGTCACGAACGATCCCTGCATTGTTCACAAGGACATCGATCTGTCCGTAGGTTTTGGTGATGACCCGGATCATCTCTTTTACCTGATCTGCGTCTGCCACATCGGCTTTCACAGCCATGGCGTCCTGTCCCATTGCTTTAATCTCGGCAACCACTGCTTCCGCATCCGCATCGCTGTGGCTGTAATTCACGATCACTGTCATTCCGTCCTGTGCAAGGCGAAGTGCACATGCACGTCCGATTCCCTTGGATGCACCGGTCACTAATGCGATTCTGGCCATATGTCCCTCCTGATTATTGCCGTAAGATCACAGCACTGTAAGATCCGCCTGCACCATAAGAGGTTACAAGGATATTCTTCAAAGCACTCTGATCCATTGTTATTTTCTTCACTGTACCGTCTGCAACGCAGTATGCTTCATCCGCGCCTGTCAGTTTTCCGCCAAGGAGCATTGCCGCATGGGCTGCGGAAAGGGTTGCTGCCGCCGCTCTTCCCTCACCGACGGTATTCTTTACCGTGAGAATCGGGAGAGATGCAAGCTTGTCGCCGAATACACGTCCGTAGGATGCAATCTCCAATTCGTCGATGGCGGCAAGTCCGTTTCCGAAACCAACGATCGCATCAATATCGGAGATATTCATGCCTGCGTCTTCACAAGCCAATGTAATCGCCGTATCCAGAGCTTCTCCGGAGCCTGTCAGTTTACCGAATTCCACCGAAGCATGCGCCATACCGAAACCGGCAACCTCTGCGTATGCCTTGGCACCTCTTGTCTTCATGCTGCTCTCGCTCTCCAGCATAAGGGTTGTACTGCCGTCCGATAAGGTGAAACCGTTCTCCCCTGCATAAGCCGCCGTGTTTTTCTCTGCCACCAGTCCTAATTTGCCATAGAGTTCCGTGATGATCTCACTGTTCTCATCGGTACCAGTTGCCAGAATCATCTTTTCCTGACCCTGACGGATGACCTGACAGCCGTATGCGATGCTGCCAAGACCTGACTGTGCACCGTTTGTCACCGTTACATTATATCCCTTGATACCGGAGCAGATGGACAGATAACCGCCTGCTGCGTTATATACGGTATTGGGGAACTTGAAGGCACTGCCTGCCGCATTCCCTTTCTCGGTCAGATCCATCTGGAAATTACATACGGTGGCAAGCGGTCCGTCGGCCGTACCGACTACGATTCCGATGTCGGTAGCATTCTCGTCGCTAACCGTAACCCCCGCATCCTGGATAGCACCACATCCGGACACTACCTGAATCTGGCTGAATTTATCCAATTTCCGGTAGAAGGCCATCTTCACCCCGTATCTTGCGAAATCTTCGCTTCCGACCGTCGACTGGACGGAGGCAGAATCCGGTGTGACACCGTTCTGAACTGCCTCTGCATAGGCTTCCACTGTATTCCCTGCAGGGCTTACGATACCGATACCGGTGACATATACCTTCTCCGGTTCCGGAATACGCACATCGCCGGCAGACTTGCTGAAGATGATGCTTGCATTGTTTCCGCCGAATGCAAAGGAGTTGCTCATGACACTGTTCAACGCTTTCTCTTTGGATGTATTCGGGCAGAAATCAATCTTGCCCGCACGCTCCTTGAGGTTCACAAGATCCTCCTCACTGTATCCTACGGTTGCAGGTATCTTATTCTCTGTCAGGGCTTTCACCGCGAAAACGGCCTCAATGGCGCCTGCCGCACCCAGACAGTGACCTACCATCGCCTTGGTGGAGCTAACACTCAGGTTATCATTCTTCTCATCGAAAATCGTATGTAAAGACAGGAACTCTGCATTGTCATTCTTACCGGTTCCCGTACCATGCGCATTGATATATCCGATCTCATTCTCATCCACTCCGGAATTGGCAAGTGCACGACGGATCGCATGCATCTGTCCCTCTCCGTCCTCCCGGGGTGCCGTGATATGATGGGCATCACTGCTGATTCCGGAGCCAAGCACCTCACAATAAATATGTGCGCCTCTTGCAACCGCATGTTCATAAGACTCCACGATCAGCACGCCGGAGCCCTCTCCCAGAGTAATTCCGGAACAGTGATTGAAAGGAGAACAGTTATGCTCATCCAATGCATGAAGTGCAGTAAACCCTGCGTACGGAACAGAGGCAAATGCGTCCGCACCACCGGCAATGACCACATCACTCTTGCCTGCACGGATCAGATCACAGGCATATGCAATACTGATGGTACTGGCTGCACAGGCGTTGGCAATATTGGTAACCACACCGCCTGCTCCGTAGATCTCAGCCACCTGATTGGCAATGGCGGAAATCGGCATCTTCGGGATATCCTCTACAGGCTTACCGTTGTTGTAATAGTCTTCCACACTCACAACACCGCCCACACAGCTTCCCATGATGACACTGATTCTGTTAAGATCCTCTTGGGCAGTATCGTACCCCGCATCGGCAATTGCTTCGCCTGCTGCCCGGATACACAGTCTGGATACACGGTCCATCTCCTCCGCCTTCGGTACTTCGTTGATAGATTCATCCGTCACTTCTGCCGCCAGCTTTGCATAGCAGTCCCGGGTATCTACGGATGTTGTCTCCCGAATGCCCGAAACACTGTCCAGTGCATTCTTCCAGGTTTCTTCCACATTGCTGCCGATGGCACAGATCATTCCGAGACCGGTGATCACGCAGCGATTCTTATTCTCTGTCATATTCTGCATCCCACTTTCCTGTATTCTGTCTATATCTGTATCCGGCATACGCCGGAATTCCCTACTCTTCCCTCTGACGAATCACCCGGACCCCACAGGGTCCGGGATAGAATCAGATACTGCGTAGCACTTCCTACTGATGTTCAGCGATATAATCCGTCAGTGTATCTACGCTGTAGAAAGGCTCTTTGCCGACACCTGTAAGGGATACGCCGAACTCCTCGTCGACTGCTGCAATGATCTCAAGAGAGTCAATGGAGTCAAGTCCGATCTCATCACCAAACAAATAGATCTCGTTGGTAAGCATATCTCTGTCGATACCAAGATTCGTGCAAAGAAGATCTTTCACTTTTTCTGCAATTTGTTCTTTGTTCATGGTGTTACTTCCTTTCTTGATTTCTGGCTCTTCCCGAGCCGATCTATGATCAGGGACAATGCCCTTATCATCCGCTATATACGTTTTCCGCCCGTTGCAATGTATACTGTTATGTACGCCGGAAACATATTGCCGCACCGACCATCCACACCCTACTCGCCCGTGATCTCCCGGCGCATGGTGAGAATCGTCTCCCGGCACTGTGTTGCTGCCTCCGCAAGGATCTGTGACGGGCGTCCTTTTCTGTGGATATCTGCCTGAATCGGTGTTCCAATCGTCAGCCTCTGTCTACGGAATTTCCGATACCCTCCGCTGATGACCATGGGGATTACCGGCGCATCCGTGTGCCTTGCCAGCATGAGGAATCCCGGGAAGAACTGCCCCAGTGTTCCGTCTTTGGACAACTGCCCCTCCGGGAAAATCAGAATCGAATGACCTTTTCGCAGGATTTTCTCGGATCTGTCCATCCATTCGTTATCCATATCCTTCAGATTGATGGGGATATATCGAAGATGGCAAAACAGCCAGTGGATACTCTTCTTGTCGTACCATTTTCTTGTCACCAGTACATACGGCTTCACCCTGCACAACGCCTGCGGAACGAAAGAACCGTCATTATGACTGGTATGATTGGCGATGAGAATACACGCCTGCTTCCGCATCATTTCCTTTACTGCTTTATCCTGATATACAATCCTGGGTCTGTAAACAATCCAGGTGATCCCGGTCCATACACCATAGATCAAATGTACCAGACCGTGTACAATACCGTAACCTATTGTCTTCATGTATCTGTTCCTTGCGAATGAATTCTGAATATTGAAAAAAGCATTTCGTCAGATAAAGCTTCCGACAGCAAAATTATTCCGACAGAAAACCGCGCAGGCGCTCCATCTCCTGCTTCATGACATCGATTCCGTGCTGGTAGAAGCTACCCAGTTTCTCCGGATTGTTCTCAAAATGCCCGATCCCTGCCTGCGTCGGACGTATGATGAACACCTTGCCCATACGTTCCATCTCGCGCAGATCCTCCATCTGCTTCTCATAGACATCCTTTCTCTTGAGAAGCGCCGTAGCCATACGGGGATATTTGGACCGGTATGTCACGTTGACCAGCATCTTCATCCGGCTATAATCGGTAGGGTTCTCCCCCTCTTTGCGGGTGAGGATGACAACAGCCTTCCTGCAATTGGTCAATGCATGCATAATCGGTACGGAATCAATGATACTGCCGTCCAAATACTGATATTCACCCAGTTTCACAGGATCACAGATCAGCGGTACGGAGCAGGATGCCTTGCACAACTGTAACAGCTGGTCTTCCGTTCCGTCCGGCTTCAGATATTCCGCAATGCCCTTCTGACAGTTTGCCACTACGAATTCACACTCTACCCCGCCTCGGAAATATGCCTGGAAATCAAAGGGGATCTGGGAGTACGCATAGGTATACAGCATGGTGTCCAGGTCCAGTATCTTCCGGCTACGGTTCCGGTACATCTGCCCGATACCGTAATAGGGATCTGCATTCTCATGCATAATCACCTTCTGGGTTCTTCCCTTCTGCCCCGACACATAATTAATCGCATTACCGGCTCCGGCAGATACACCAACGATGTATGGGAATGCAATATTCTGTTCCATGAGATAATCCAAAACACCCGCTGTAAAGATGCCCCTGAAAGAGCCACCCTCCAGCACCAATCCGGTTCTATGCACGTCTCTGTCCTCTCCGTATGTCATCGCGCCGGAATACCATTGTTGCCATTCGGGCGTAGATACGGTATAATATTATCATTATGGGAATCTGTCAACAATGGACAATATTCTCCAAATTTGTTACCTTACCGGAGGGATTCCGATATCGTTTATCGGTCAAATTGTTGTATGTCGAATGATATGAGGGAGAAAAAGAACAAACGCAGCGAATCCGCCAAGTCTGCCATACAGGAAGCCTTAATCCAGATTCTGGAAGTAAAGCCCTTAGACCGGATCACCATCAGTGAATTGTCTGATGCTGCCGGCGTGAATCGTAAGACGTTCTATGCCCATTACAGCAAGATTGAAGACGTGGCCGTGGAGATCCAGAATGAATTGAGTGAAAATGTGGATCTTTTCCTGCAGTATTGTATGATCGACGAGTATGGCATGGGTCCCCAGTTCTTCATTCAGCTGATCCACACGCTTTACAGCAGCAACCCCGTATTCTTCGAGAATCTGTTTGTACAGCGCAATTATCATTTCTTCGCGGAACATGTGAGGGACGCCCTGCGGCAGCAGCTGCTCCATGCCATGCAGACTGCGGGACAGGACGATGTGGAATCTGAATATCTCATGGAATATATCCTGAACGGCGTTTCCGCCATTATCATCAAATGGATCCGGGAAGGCAAAACCGTACCGTTTGAAACGGTTACGGACATGATGCTCCGGTTTATCACGAAGCAGATGCCCGACAGCCTTCCTCCGGACCCACCTGTATAATTCATTACGCTACTCTTCCTTCTTCAGACGTTTGATCCATTTCCCGCTCTTCAACCGGTAGATGCACCAGAATGTTTTCAGGAACTGATCGATCTTCAGACAGAAATAAATCCAGAATACCGGTGCTTCCAGCACGAGTCCCACAACATATCCCAACGGAATGGATATTACCCACAGGAAAATGTTGTCTGCCACCATCAGGCATTTCGTATCTCCGCCGCCTCTCAATACCCCTTTTGTGATAATTGAGTTCGCAGACTGGAAAATGACAATCACACCGATGGCTTTCATCAACTGAGACGCCAGTTCAGCCGTCGACGGCAGAATATTGTAGAAACTGATGATGAAATCTCCGATACAGATAATAAACACACCTGCAAAGCATCCGATCAGAAGTCCCAGTATCAGGAACGTCCAGCCCTCTCTCTGGGCTCTCTCCCGATCTCCTGCCCCCAGATTGTGCCCCGTTACGATACAGCCGGCCTGTGCAATTCCCTGAATCAGTGCAGTGGACAGCTGCTGGGTTACCATGGTAATGGAGTTTGCCGCAACGAAATCCGAACCGATCCGTCCCATTACCATTGCCACCACATTGGTTCCGAGCCCCAGAATTGCATCACTGATCAATACGGGAAGACTGATGGTTATGTAATCGTGCATCATGTCAGAGCATTTCCGGAACAGATCCCGGATCCGGTACCCAACCTTCTTATCCACCAGCAGGAAGTATCCGCAATTAAAGCAGAACTCAAAGCATCGTGAGATTAATGTACCGATGGCCGCACCCTCGATCTCCATACGGGGCATTCCGCATTTTCCGAAAATGAATACCCAGTTTGCAAAAATGTTAATGAAAAAAGCAAACACAGACCCAATCAGCGGTATAATCGTCTGCCCGGTAGACCTCAGAACAATGGTACAGGTGGTTGACAAGCCCATTAGCAGGAAACAGGGAACCGACCACTTGAGATATCGCATCCCCTCTCTGATAACAGGTTCTTCATTGGAGTACATACTCATGATTCCGTGGGGAATCGCTGCCGCCAGTAGCGCAAATACGGATCCGATCAGAATCGTGAACCGAAGCATCAGCGTCACGGATTTTTTCAGTGATTCCAGATCCTTATTGCCCCAGAACCTGGATACCAGAACAGATGCTCCCATGCCAAGTCCCATGCAACAGATATTGTAAAATCCGACATATTGAATAGCCAGAGCCGACGCAGCCATGGGGCCTTCTCCCAGGGAGCCTAACATGATGTTGTCAATCAGGTTGACACCAATGGTAATCAGACTCTGCAGGGCAATCGGCAGGGCAATGATAAATGTCTGTTTATAAAACGCTTTCGTTCCGAAATACTGTTTGATATTCAATGCTCATCCTCTTTTCACGATATTGGTGCAACTGTGCACGACAAAAATTCTACACCATCCCATACTTCTTCTGCAAGTTTTTTATTGCCGAAACACTTCTGGCTTCACCTTTTCCCCATTCTCCTGCATCCTCCATAGATAACTTGCGGAATAATTGAGAATAAGTTCGCAAATAATGATAATCCGGTTTGCACGCAAATCGGTATGATATGTAATATACACTCTTTCCGTTTTCCGGAGGAGAATCTAACCCAATCAGGAGGCAGGAACATGCGCAAATATGTAACTATTCTTCTTTCGCTCGGTCTCTGCGGAAGTATACTGATCGGCTGCGGCAGCGCCAAAAAGGACAACGCTCCCACCGATACGACCGACACGGAGCAGACCGTAACGGAGGATACCGACAGCACCAATGAGGATACAACCGCGTCAGATACGACCGGCACGGAGGATACTGCATCGGATACACCAGACACCACGGAGCCAGAACCGGAGAAATCCGAATACGATTTATACTACAGACCAAGCTACAAGTTCAAACAGAAACGGAAGGATGTTGGATACGGCGAAATCGTGGGCATTGAATATTATTCCACAACCACCCAGTGCGACCGGAAAGCAAATATTATTCTTCCGGACGGATACAGCGAAGACACTACCTATCCCGTGGTATATCTTCTTCACGGAATCGGCGGAAGCGAGAACGAATGGATTCGGGAAGGCAAGCCGCAGGAAATCATCGGCAACCTGATCGCAGACGGAGAAGTGGTTCCTTTCATTGCGGTCATCCCCAACATCCGGGCAACCGCACCGGAAACAGATACTTCAGACATCTACGGAGCCAACAATGTCAACGCCTTTGATAATTTCATCAATGACCTTCGCGATGACCTGATGCCTTATATGGCTGAACACTATAACATCTATACAGACAGGGAACATACCGCCATCTGCGGATTATCCATGGGCGGAATGGAATCCCTGAGCATCGGATTCCAGATGTTAGATACCTTCGGGTACATCGGTGCGTTCTCACCGGCTCCGTCCCTGAACACAGCGCTTCTAAATCTGTCCGGAAGCGATTATATCCCTTACTTTGTCATGATCTGCAACGGCGATGCTGACGAAGTGGTTCACAACATTCCGAAGGACTATCACAACGTTATGGTTATGAACGGTGTGGAACATGTCTGGTATGAGATTCCGGGCGGCAAACACAATTTCGGTGTATGGAATGACGGCTTGTATAACTTCCTGAAACGTATTTTCAAATACGTTTAATCCTTCATTTATCCGGTTTTCGAATCATCCGGGATAAAGCTATCGAAAATGATCCCGTGAAAATGCTTTCTGGCAGACGCCAGTTCCCGGGGACTTCGTACCGTCCAGGCAATCGTCACCACCGGAAACAGCCATTTGCACAGCAGAAACGACGGCTGATACTGACAGGCCCGGTTATACGCAATAAAATCCGGTTTCGATCTGAAATTCAACAGAAGATTGCTCGACAGAAATTTTGCCAGCGGATTCCCGGATGAGAACCAACTCCGGAAAAATCCGGTGGCAAGCTGTCCCCGGAGCACATCCGGTCTGTACTTCCGAAACCACGCAACTGCCAGAGGATGAAAGGATTCGATACAGTATTCCCCCTTGTAATCATCCAGCAGTGCCGCCACAATCGGAACAGTCCGTTCAAAGCCTCCCTCCGATTTGATCTCCACCACAATCGGAACGGAACCCGCCACCATATCCAGCACCTCCCGGAAAAGCGGAATCCTCTCGGCAGAATGTTCCAGAAGATACTGCTGCAATTCCGCATAGGTACAGTCCCGGACCAATCTGTCCACTCCGCATACGCGGTTCAGGGATTCGTCATGGAAAACCACCGCTTTCCCGTCTGCGGTCAACTGTACATCCAGTTCAATACCGTATCCCTGCTCCACCGCCCGGCGAAAGGCAGGCATAGAATTCTCCGGGGCCTTCTCGTGATCGAAAAGGCCCCGGTGTGCAATATATGTTTCTCGATAAGGACGTAACCGTTCTTCCCTCCCTCTGTTCGGTGCAATACAGAATATCTGCATTCCAAACAGAGCGATAAGAACTACTGTCATGACTGCAATGATCATCTCAAACCCTACTCAAAATCTGTGCCAACCGTGAACTTCGGAGTCCATTTTCCTTTTTCATTCTTGTAGAACAGATCAGTGTTTACATATCTGTCCACAACTTCCCAGAACTCTTCTTCGGTAACATCAAGATAGTCACACGCCATCTTTATGTACTGCTGTCCGCACTTACCGTCATATTCATTGACAAGCCAGATTGCTTCTTCTCTGGTGAGACGTCCCTCTCGGATATCGTAGCACGCCTCATCCGTAGCAAATCCGAATCCGAACTTCAGGTATTTGATCATCTGATTCACAATCTGAATATCACTGTCCAACGCGGTATAACGGCGGTATCTTCCGATGTCATGCAGATCCTCCTCGCTTCTGCCCCAGATTCCTCTGGCAATTGCAAAATCTGCATTATAGACCTGTGACCACTCTTTGGCGTAGTACTGAAGGAAGATCGCCTGAATACCCTTTTTCTTCAGATTCTCAATATCCGGGAACTGGTAGAGGAATAACTGTTCGATCGGCGTTTCCTCATCTACCCAGTCGCTTGCCTTACACCCTTGTAATGTATTCAGATTGACGACGGAATATGCATCCCCGTTCTGCTCCTGAGTGGCAGCGGCTCCCAGTGTCAGCGCTGCGTTCTCTCCCTGGATGATCAGCGGAATATCAAACTTATCCGCGATAATGTACGAGGACGCCCACAGGCAGTATTCACTGGCCTTGACAATATTGCCATACTCGAAGAATCCGCGTCTCGCCAGTTTTCTGGCAATCTTCGGATCCGGCCGCAATGTGATAATGTCAAATCCCAGGTTATACAGGTTATCAATATTATGTTGCCCGACTCTGGTGATGACATCCGGCGCGCAGTTCACCAGCAACGGGTGCAGGCCTAATTTCTCCCTGGCGTATACAGCCTGAAAGGTACTGTCTTTCCCACCGGAAACTCCAATAACACAATCGTATGAATTCCCACGTTCTCTTGCCTTGCGTTTTGCATCCTCCGCAATATCATGAAGTTCCTGCTCACGCTTATTCCAGTCGATCAGCTTCTTGCTCTCCTCATAGAGACAGGCAAAACAAACCTGATCCTTGCTAAATATAATACCCGGTCTCGTATCCGGCTGCAAACAACGCTTACAATATTTCATACCGTCCTCCAATATGATTCTTTTTCCTCAATTATATTCCCTCGGTAACAAATGTCAATCGGTGCCGCTTCATCCGGCATTTCTGCAGGAGCACTACTTCAATTTGTTCCTCCTTACCATGAATCAGCATACTGTTCCGAATATTCGATACTCCTCATTTTACCACAAAAAATGAGCAGACAATATATCTGCTCAAAAAATTACTGCAACAATGATAAAATTCCCTGCGTACTCTGGTTCGCCTGCGCCATCATAGACTGCCCGGCCTGCATGAGAATATTCTGTTTGGCATGCTCCACCATCTCTTTTGCCATATCCGCATCCCGGATCTGGGTTTCCGCTGCCTGTAGATTCTCCGAAGTATTGTTCACATTGTTATAGGAATGCTCCAGACGATTCTGGGACGCCCCCAGGTCAGTTCGATACCCTGAGACCTTATCCAATGCTTGATTTACTCTGTCAATACATCCTCTTGCATCCAGGTGAGACATCACACTGAGACGGTCAACCCCTAATACTTCCGCATTCATTCTGTATGTCTGAATCGCTTCACAATCATCCTGAACCGAACTACATTGGATCTGAAATGTATTTACCATCTCACCCGAATGCCCCATAATCCGGGTACAATCAATCTTACCCGATCCATATGGACCACCGTCTCCTGCATATCTGGTTCTGGCAGCGGACTCCATGGCCATTCCCTGATTGGCATATACGATCAGGCTCTTTCCGTCCGGTCCCTTTTTCATACTGTTGGAATGACTGACCCCAAGTACATCCCCCACCAATGAAAGACCATTGGGCGGATTATCGCTGACATATTGGAACAATCTGTCTACTACCTGACTTCCGTCGGTACATCCGCTGATGTCAACATTGTAATAGTGATGAACCTTGCCGGAAAGATTGGATGCACTGCTGGGGGTTCCATCTGTAGTAAAAGTGAAGTCAAATACTTCTGCACAACTCTCACTGCAATTAAATGAGAACCCCTGTCCATTCAACTTCTCAATATTACTGCTGTCAATCCGGCTAAAGTCCAACGTTGATGCCGGATGCCACAAGCCCCCGATCTGCACGGGTTCCGACAGATACCCTTTCTCCGCAGACGGGCTTGTAATAAGCGCCGTTACCGCGCCTTGTTCCTCCATGTTACCCGCATCATCAAAAATATGCATGGTATTATATGTGGTAGATTTCCCTATCCGGGTAATCTCCACAGCCAATTCGTTCATCTCATTCTGGATTGCCTGCCTGTCTATGGCAGTGTTGGTATCATTGGCCGCCTGAACGGATAACTCATTCATCCGTTGCAGAATATCATGTACTTCCGCCAGTGCCCCGTCCGCAATCTGACACAGAGAAATACCATCCTCTATGTTTTCCGCGCCCTGATTCAACCCCCGGATCATGGAACGCATTTTCTCGGAAATCGTCAGTCCCGCCGCATCGTCTGCCGCCCGGTTAACCTTGTAGCCGGACGAGAGCTTTTCCGTACTTTTCCGTGCAGCAGCAGTATTCAATTTGTACTGTCTCTGGGCGTTCATCGCCGCAAGATTATGTGAAACGACCATCCGATACCCCGCTTTGACACAGATTACCTCTGCTATCTCCGTGTCCATATCTATTATCGGACGGAATCACCATTATATTGACAGATATACTAAAAATATTCCTGACAGAAAATATTACCGCAGCAGTCTGCCGCATCGATCAATTGCCGCCTTCTGCCGCTTCCAGTTCTCCTCAAAGGATTTCATTCTGTCATTGATCACATACATCTGATGATTCATTGCCGCATATTCCAGAGCCCGCGCCTCCTCCGAGAGCTTCGTTGCCCCGATTTTGCCCGTCGCATTCTTCATGACGTGTAGCTTGGCGCGGAACGTCCGAATCAGAGAATCGGTCTCTTCATCCGTTCCTCTGTCCCGTAACGCCAGATATATATCCTGCAATTCCTTCCACTCTTCATCCGCCGTCATCGCAAACTCCGTCATAACCGACTGCACCAGCTTGATGTCCTGCAGCTGATCTATGGCAGCATCCCAGTCGATCCCTTCAATCTCCGGATATTTTGCTTCGTTCAGCAACGTCTCGATCATTTTTTCCAGCTTCTCCGGAATAATGGGTTTCGTCAGATAATCCCGGAATCCCTGGGCCAGATAGAACTCTCTGGAGCCGGCGATGGCGTTTGCCGTCAATGCCACGACCGGAGTGTTTTTATTGGGATAATTGTTCATGTTCTGCATCTCATGAAGCGTCTCCACGCCATCCAGTTCCGGCATCATATGATCCATGAAAATGATATCATAGCGCGTATCTTCTACCATTTCCAGACACTTTCTTCCGCTGTCGGCTTCCTCAATCACACATTGCAGATCCTTTAACAGCTTTGTGAAAACCAACCGGTTCATGGCATTGTCATCGACCACCAGCAGGCGCGCATCGGGGTATGTGCCGAGAGCGGAATAGGAATACTCCGTCGCCTGTTCCCGGATACGCCGCTCCAGATCTCCGATCGGTTCCCTGTTCGTAATTCCCTGGGACACGGAAAAGAAGAAATTGGAGCCCTCCCCATACACACTGTTCACTTCCAGTTTGCTTCCCATCAGTTTCAGGAGCTGCGTTACAATATTGATTCCAAGACCGGTTCCTTCAATGTTCCGGTTTCTCTTCTCATCAATTCTGGTAAACTCCCAGTACAATTTATCAATATCCTCCGGTCTGATTCCGATTCCGGTATCCTTCACGGAACAGAACAGATCGTAGTGTCCGTCGTTCTCTATGCCGCCCACCATCAGCGTTACCGAACCCTGATGCGTGTATTTTACGGCGTTGGTCAGCAGATTGACCAGTACCTGACGAATTCTGACGTCATCTCCGTACAGACGGCTTGGCATTTTACTGTCAACACAGAGTTGGAATTCCAGCCCCTTACTCTGAGCCTTCTCTTGAATCATATTGGTGACGTCGTTGATCAGACTGGCAAGGTCATAATCCACCGGAATGATCTCCATTCTGCCGGATTCAATCTTGGAGAAATCCAGAATATCGTTGATAATCGATAACAGACTCTGCCCGGCGCTGTAGATATCAAACGCATACTTGCGGATCTCTTCCTCCCCGCTCTCTCTTAAGATCATGGTATCCAGACCCAGAACCGTGTTAATCGGCGTTCGGATCTCGTGGGACATATTGGCCAGAAAGGCACTCTTCGCCCGATTGGCGTTCCTTGCTTCCTCAAATTTCACTTCCACCAGTGCCAGCATATCGTCCAGACTCTGCTCATGTTCTGCGTTATGTTCTCCCTGCCGTTGCACGATCTCCACCAGTTTCTCCCCAAACCAACAGCAGCAGCCCAGCACAATAATCGCACATGTGTACTCCACAAGCGTATATTCGCGGAAGCCAAAAGCAAATATGCTGACGGAAATAACCTGCGTTAGAAACAGCAGCCGGCATACCAGTTTTCTCTGAAACAGCAGATTGCTCATCCATTGGAGCAGAAACGGCAAGAAAAGCATGTGGGGTTTGTCAAACACATAGATAATCCAGAATCCCAGCACCGAGGACAGAATCTGCTGCAGCGAAAGATACAGATATTTTGCCGCAACCGTTGTTCTGTACACCGCCAGTAACAGTGTCACTCCCAGAATCCAGCCCACAGTCGTGCCTGCAATCGTGATCAACGAATACCGCCCGGTAATCAGCATAATCAGAATCGTCAGGAACCCTTCCAGACAGAATACGAACCGGGTGGATAATCTTCCCAATCTGTAATTATCGCTCACCATAGCATTGTTTCCTCCCAGCCCGTTTCTACAGTTCCATATTCTGCGGCACCACAAATTGTAATCCTTTTTGTACGATTTCGATCTCCCAGCGATCCCAGCCGTCGATCAACTCCCCGTCCAGATTCATCTGTATCGGCCTGCCGTCCGTCGATTGTACCGTAAATCTCCGGCAGTCCCCGATCCTGGCCCTCTTCTTCAGCCGGGTATACTTCTTTTTCATGAGATCAATCAGGAATCGGATTGCAGATACGCCTTTGATCTTCCGTACGATCATATAGGACGCAATGCCGTCCGTCACATCCGGCGGTTTTTCTCCGATAAACAGATTGCCGCCCAGAACCCCGCCGTTTCCGATGATCATCTCCGAGTACTGCCCGCTGGCGTCCACTCCATCAACAGTCACACAATATTCCCGATAATCCGTAGACAGGGTCGCACAGATCAGAGACAGTACATAGGGCACCTGGCTTCCGAAAAAGCTGTATAAACGCATAGATTCCATGTAGGATGCATATTTCGCATCCAGGCCAAGCGAAACCGTATTCAGACCGATTCCGTGATTGGTCCGGATGTAATCTACAGAAACCACCTTACCATCAATCAATTGATCAATATCCCGGAAGGCATCCTCGCCTCCCGCAAAGCACTTCAGAAAGTCGTTGGTCAGACCGCACGGGAAAAAAGCAACCTCCACATCGGACAGATTCTCCATACCGTTGAGCATATTCCGCATCGTTCCGGAACCGCCGCAGCAATAGAAGCGCAGTTTCTCATCCTCAAAATACTTCTGCATCTTTTTCACGAGATTCCCTTCAAACCCCGGCTGCACCGTATTGAATACAAAATACCGCAGATCCTTTTTCTCCGCCAGATGTTTCCGCAGATCCTTCGCCCAATATTTACTTCCCGCAAAATGATTAATGATAAATACGTGAATCATAATAATACTCCCCTGTGTGGCAGACAACAGCCATCCCGGAATGAACTATTCCGCATCCCTTTTCTCCACGGAAGACTTCTCCGCAGCCGGGGTAACCATCTGCTGTGTCACATTGGGAATTCCCGAAATGTTGATATTCTTATTGACGGCAGCGTCATAGGTATTCGCCTTCATGATCTCCGTAATATCCACACCGGTAGTCTCCTTGATCGACTCAATTGTCTTCTTCAGTACCCCCGGCACATAGGAACCCATGCTGTCCACGCCGCCTGTACCGTTGCCGGAATCAATGATCGTAACCTTATCGATAGTTGACAGCGGCTCTGCAATCGCCCTTGCCATATCCGGAAGTGCTTTCACGATCATCTCCATCATCGCAGCCTGACCATACTGTTTCATCGCTTCCGCTTTCTTCAGAATTGCTTCTGCCTCCGCAATACCCTTGGCAGAGATTGCAGCAGCTTCGGCTTCTCCCTGTGCCTTGATGGCCTGTGCATTACGCTCTTTGGCCTCGGCAGCCTTCTCCATCTCATACTTCTCGGCATCTGCCTTCGCCTTGCGGACTGCCAGATCTGCCAGAGCCTTCTGCTCTTCGGAATATCGGATGGCATCTGCCTCCTGCTGTTTTGCATATTTATCGGCTTCTGCTTTTTTACGAATCTCCGCATTCAGGATCTGTTCCTGAGCCTCAACCTCTTTGGCCTTTAACTCGTTCTCCTTCTCCTGTTTCGCGATATTTGCTTCCGCACGTGTTGTCTCGACAGTCTTTCTCTGTTCCTCCTCCTGAATGGTGTAGGCAGCGTCTGCCTCGGCTTTCTTAATATCGGACGCCTTCTTCAGTTCTGCTTTCTGGATATCCAGTTCGTTTTTCTTCTTGGCAATCTCTGCTTCTGCCAGAACTTCCGCATCGTTAGCTTCCTTGGCAGCCTGCGCCTGTGCAATCTTGATCTCCTTCTCGGAATTCGCTCTGGAAATCGCAGCGTTCTTGGAGATCTTCACCACGTTATCCACACCGAGATTCTCAATCACATGCTCATTGTCAATGAAATTCTGTACGTTGAATGCAACGATATCAAGACCCATTCTTGCCAGATCGGGAGCGGCATTATCTTTGACCATCTCTGCAAACTTCTGCCGGTCGGAAACCATCTCTTCCAGTTTCATCTGACCGACAATCTCACGCATGTTGCCTTCCAGAACCTCTCTGGCTACCATTGCAATGTAATCCGGTTGTCTGTTCAGGAAGTTCTGTGCTGCCAGTTTCAGTTTCTCTCTGTCATCGGAAACCTTCACATTGACGGCCGCATCCACATTGATGTTGATGTAATCCGCTGTCGGCACGGAAGAACTCGTTTTCACGTCAATCGGGATCAACTGCAGGGACAGTTCATCCTTCTTCTCCAGAAAAGGAATCTTCACTCCGGCTTTACCAATCAGTACCTTCGGGGTCTTACGAAGACCTGAGATAATGTATGCCTTATCCGGAGACGCCTTTACATAGCCGATGATCATCAACAGGATAATGAAAACTACCACGCATGCAATACCTACCCCAATGTAAACTCCATTCATACCCAAATCCTCCTATCGTATATCGTATGTTTGTGTGTTCTTTTGCATAACTTTTGCGCTTAGTTTTTGTACGATTCTATTGTAAAATAAACACATGATACTGTAAATGATTATTCCGCGAAATAAATATCTCTTATTTACTCTTTTGGCAAAATAGAACCGTCTCAGATCACTCTGGAGATGCTTGCCTCCCTGCAGTTATGGGTACGCAAAGCAATTGCAGACGGTAAATATTCTCTAATCAAGCAGATACCACCGGGATCCAACCTTGATCACATAGATATCATCCTCATCATCTGTATCGGTCTCTCCATCCTCATATGTAATATTCATCTCCAGCGTATAACGGAACGCACGGGTTGCCGTATAATCCTCGTCATAGGATCCGGCGATATCTTCATTGAGTTCATCCAATTCACGGTCAGACAATTCACTGACTTCCCGGACCGACCAATCGACATTCCTAATTCTTCCGTAATTATATTCTATGTATCTTGTCCCATTACCGCCAAAATACTCATTCACATAATCATCATACCATTCTCTGTCTTCCGGCAGATAAACACTGACCATACGGGAATAATCACGTTGTTCAACCGCTGAAATGTATTCCTTCAGAACACGTTTGCTGGATGCCTTGCCATTCAGGTTCAATGGAAGTACGATCGCTGCGGCAA
>JAEDCX010000075.1 GCA_016293925.1 Lachnospiraceae bacterium
TTCCCTGTGTTGATGGTTGCCGCAGTCTCATAAGTGTCAATCCCTCTTCCTGCTGCCTCACAACCGATCAGCGAAACCTCCGGATTCTCAATGAAGTGGTAGAATGCACCGATTGCGTTGGAACCTCCGCCGACACAGGCAAGTACCGCATCCGGAAGCTTTCCTTCCCGCTCCAGAATCTGTTCTTTAATCTCTTTGCTGATCACAGCCTGGAAATCACGGACAATATCCGGAAACGGATAGGGCCCCATAACAGACCCCAATACATAATGGGTATCGGAGATTCTGGATGTCCACTCCCGGAACGTCTCTGACACGGCATCTTTCAGTGTTGCAGTGCCGGAATCCACAGGATGCACCTTCGCCCCCAGCAGCTTCATTCTGTATACATTCAGTTTCTGACGTTCACAGTCCTCGCGCCCCATGAAAATCTCGCATTCCATTCCCATCATGGCAGCTACGGTTGCGGTTGCCACACCATGCTGACCTGCTCCGGTTTCCGCGATGACCCTCGTCTTGCCCATCCTCTTTGCCAACAGCATCTGCCCGATTACATTGTTGATCTTGTGCGCTCCGGTATGATTCAGATCCTCCCGTTTCAGATAAATCTTCGCGCCTCCAAGATCCTCTGTCATGCGTTTCGCATAGTATAATCTGCTGGGACGGCCGGCATATTCATTCAACATCTCAGTCAGTTCCCGGTTGAATTCCGGATCCTCCTTGTATGTATTGTACGCCTCCTCCAGCTCTGCCATGGCATTCATCAATGTCTCCGGGATATACTGCCCGCCGTGAATACCGAATCTTCCTTTTTTGTCCATTCCGTTACCTCCTGTCTGAAGATCACACCTGCTTACAGGCTGTTCCTGCTCTTATCATTGCCAATTACATGCATCAAAAAACCCCTGACAATGGTATTATCCATTGCCAAGGGCGAATATCTCTTCGTATACCGCGGTACCACCTTGTTTCACGTCTCAGACGTCTCTCATGGATGCAGACACATCCTCTCTCTGTAACGGGAGATCCCGTCGGGTATTACTGAGCCGAAGCCTTTCTTCCCGCCCTTATGAGCCCATTCCTCCCTGTCGCGTCTGTCAGTTTCCACCCTGCCTGACTCTCTGTGCTTCGTTTGACCCGGAGTACTCTTCTCAATCACCAGTTTATCTCTGCATCTATCTTATGTGATATCCTGCAAAATGTCAATGTCTATTTTCCCCTAATTGATTCGGCATCCTGTTTCCGAAACCGTTCCACGCCCTGAATAAATCTTCCGATTCCATCCACCAGAGTCGCCCTCGGGCAAGCAACATTCCAACGGATGAACCGTTCACCGCCGGATCCGAACTGACTCCCCTTTGACAGATACAGACCTGTGGACTCGCGGATATAGGCAGTCAGTTCATCCGTCTGCTTTGTGATTCTCCCACAATCCAGCCACATCAGATAGGTTGCCTCGTTCTTCGTAACCGCTATCTCCGGTAATGCCTGCGCCAGCTTCTCTCTCAGATACGTCTTGTTCTGAGACAGGTATTCTCTCAGATCATCCAGCCATTGTGCTCCGCCGGTATACGCGGCGATGGCTGCCTCTATGGCAAACACATTGGGCTCTGCCACTTCACTCGTATTCAATTCCCGCCACATTTTGTGACGCAGATTCTCATCCGCTGCCATCACGGCCGCAGTCTGTATTCCTGCAATATTGAAAGTTTTCGTCGGAGCCACACAGGTGATACTATTCCTCCTGCACTCCTCCGATACGGAAGCAAAGGGCACATATCCCAATCCCGGCTCTGTCAGATCACAGTGAATCTCATCGGCGACTACCACCACATGATTGCGGCAGCACATCTCACCGACCTGCCGGAGAATCTCCCTGCTCCAGATCTTCCCACCCGGATTCTGCGGATTGCACAGAAACATCAGCGTTACCTGTGGATCCTGCAATTGGTGTTCCAGATCCGCAAGATCCATATGATAGGTGCCGTCTTCATAGATCAGCCGGTTCTCTGCCACGACTCTTCCGTTGTTCCGAATGGAGGTATAGAAATGGTTGTAAACCGGAGTCTGGATCAGAACCTTCTCTCCCGGTGTCGTCAGCTTTCTGACTGCCGCCGAGAGCGCTGGTATCACGCCGGTACAGAAGGTATACCATTCCGGTTTCGTTTCAAACCCATGCCGCGTTTTCCACCAGCCGGCATACGCCTCTCCCCAGGCGTCCGGTATGTCCATATATCCGTAAACGCCGTGTCTTACTTTGCGCTCCAACACCTCCCGAATTGCAGGTGCCGTACTGAAATCCATGTCCGCAACCCACATGGGCAGTTCCTGCTCTCCCACGTTCCATTTGTAGGAATTCTGCCCTCGTCTGTCAATTACCTCGTCAAAAGAATATGTCATATGCACTCCCTTACCATTCTCTATTCCCTGCAGATGATTCTGGTTTTGTCCGGATCGATCTTATCTTTTTCCAGAATCAGGTGGCCGATGCTCTGCGCCCGGATCGTACCGGATGTGGGATTCATCACACTGTCCACCCGGTTGGTGATCATCGCATCCACGGTTGAATATTCAAAGGCCAGTGTAGTATTGATCAGCTTGCAATTCTGCATCACCAGGTTCTCGATGTAGCACATTCCCTGCAGACTCTCAATCGTACAGTTGATCAGGGTCAGATTTTTCGCATTCCAGCCGAGATATTCCCCTGTAATAAACGAATCATATACGGTAACATTCTCCGTATTCCAGAACGCATCCTTGGACAACATCCTGGCATTGCGGATCTCCACATCCCTGCATCCGTCAAAGGAATAATTGCCCACCAGATCAAAATGATCCGCCCTGATATGATCTGTGTTCATCGCAAAATAATCCCCGCGCGCGGAAACCTTCTCCATGACAACGCCGTCACAGTTCCACAATGTCTCTGCCGCATTCGGAAGATTCACATCCCGCAACACCAGATTCCTGCAGCGCCTGAAATTCTTCGGTGCCTCAATCATTGCACGGTCTACGGTAATATCCTCCGTGTACCACACTCCTGCCCTTGCCATATCGAACCAGGTGCAATCATGACATTCAATTTGCTTCGCATACCACAACGGATATTTCCATTTGAACATGGATCCGTATAGACGGACGTCACGGCTTTCCTTCAACGGTGATTCCCCCGCATCAAAGATCGTGTCATATATATCCAGACTCTGTCCCTGAAAAAGAGCACGCTCGCCCGTTAAGAATTCCTGTCGTATTACTTTTCTATCTGCCACAGTTTCTTCCTCCTGCATATAGCTTATTCTTATTCTACCCTTATTTTGTGGAATGTCAAACGGCTGGACTGCAAATTTATAGACCTTTTATACTTTCGGGTCATGCCTACCCTGCAGTCCGGTATTGATTTTCCCTGCGGTCCGGAATTGATTCATCTGCAGTCCGGTATTCTATGGATTTTCGTGCATGCGGATGGTATAATGCAGGAAAAGAACCACGAAACGGAAGAGAGGGAAGCCACATGAGGCGCAACAATCAATATGTACTGACCACAATCGAAGACCACTTTTATCTGCTTCCCATCGGACAATGCGCGGCAGATATGCACCGTTATGTTCAATTGAATGAAACCGGGGTTTTCTTGTGGAATCTGTTGGAAAATGATCTGCCGGAAGATGTGATTATCCATGAGTGTTGTGCTCATTACGGCAGGAATGAGTGGGATTATGATTTTCATGCGATCATTCATGATTTTCTGGAGAAACTGCTGCTTCGCGGAATTGTCCGTAAGGACGAGATGCATTTCAGTATTCGGAAACCCTATGTGAAAAGCATCTCCATCGGGGGGCTGGTGTGCAGTCTGTACGGTGATGCAGGACTGTTTCATCCCAACTTGGACGCTTTTGTCTGTCCTCCCCACCCGAATCCGGATCAATATGTGGAGATTCTGACCGATGCACCATCCGCTGTAAACGGCACCGTTATACTGCGTCATGAGAATCTCTGGGTCATGTGTACCGACGATCGGTACATTCTCCTATTCCCCAATTTGACCACCATTCGGGAGGTTCATCTGCTGCAGAACGCTACCTGTGTTCAGATCTACTGTCATCCGGCCGGGGAAAGTCTGATGCGTGAAGAAATCTTCCATGTCTTCCGTCATGCCTTCCTCTGTCTCGCCCAATGTCACAATATGGTGGCGATCCATTCCGCATCTATTCTCTACCGCGACCGGGCATGGCTCTTTTCCGCTCCATCCGGAGTCGGCAAATCCACACAGGCCGCCCTGTGGAACGAAACGATGCATACTCCGATCCTGAACGGTGATCTGAACCTGATTGCCGATGGACCATCCGGTCCCATTGTCTTCGGGCTTCCCTGGTGCGGTACTTCCGATCTGTACACCGCCTTTTCATATCCCCTGGGCGGAATCCTGTTTCTAAAACAGAGTTCTGCGGACAACATTGTACATCTGTCCGTTGAAAAGCGGATTCTGTCCTTCCAAAGCCGGCTGATCTCTCCCGTCTGGACCCGGGAACAGTTGGAGCACAACTGTCGTTTCGCTGCCGGAATTGCCCGGCAGACATTTCTGGCGGAACTTCAGTGTACACCAACCGTCCATGCCGTTACCACGGCACGGAGTGCAATGGATCTGTGCTAGAAATCGCTGATCATACGGTCTACCTCTTCCTCCGTAAGCAGATCGCACCCTTTGTTTCTAACAGCATAAACCCGGTTGCACTGCCGCAGTACAGACGGTCTGTGGGTCGTTACGATGCTTGTTCTCGGATATTCATCCCGCATAATATTCTCTAACACCTGCCGCTCTGTGGCAATATCCAGCGCACTGGTGGCTTCATCCAACAGCAGAATCGGTGACTTGCGCAGCACTGCCCTTGCAATGGACAACCGCTGTGCCTGTCCTTCCGACAACCCGCCGCCCCGCTCCTTCAGTTCCGTATGGATTCCCTCCGGCAGCTTCTCCACAAATTCCCATGCACAGGCGATTTTCAACGCCTCTATGATTTCCTCATCCGTCGCATCCTCTTTCACATTGCGCATGTTTTGTGCAATGGTTCCTGACAACATGGTATTACCCTGCGGAACATATGCACACAATTGTCTCACCGCCGCTGTCAGTGGCATATTCTCGTCACCATTCTCCGGCGTTGTATCTCCCGCACACAGATACCCCCTGCCTTCCTGCGCCTGCACCAGAGCCAGCAAAAACCGCATCATTGTCGTTTTCCCTTCTCCGGACGGACCCACAAAAGACACGATCTCATGGGGATGCGCTTCAAAAGAAACATGTTCAAATACCGGATCGCCGGTGGCATAGGCATATGTCACATCCCTTGCGCAGATTCCCACGCCGACTCCCCGATGCTGCTCATAGAATTCCCGCACTGCATCTCGCTGGCTGTAATCCTCCTTCGGCATGTTGATCACCTCACGAATCCTTCTGGAGGCCACCGACAGGGTGATGGTACTCGGAACCAGGGTAATGAGACTGTTCACGGAAGCAGTCAGCGTGGAGGACAGCCCCAGAAACATCACCATGGTGCCGTATGTAATATCTTCGTTCCATACCTTATAGATCCCCCATCCCTGGGCAGAATAGGTAACCAGCATGGATACAATGGTCAGGATTATCGAGTTTACGATGGTTACTCTCTGATAATGCAGCCGGACTCCGGTATACTCTTTTTGCAGTTCCTTCAGCCGCTTCGAATACATCGCCATCATATCAAACGCCTTAACGGTCTGTACATTGGCGAACGTCTCCTGATTGAAACCGGACAATTTCGCCCCGATGGCCAGGCTTCCGGCATTACTCTTCCGCATTCTACGCATCGACTCTCTGGAGATCAGCATACTGACCGGAATACTGGCCAGGGCAAATACCGCAAAAGAAGCATCATAATACAGTACCATCGCCAGTGCGGAAAGAAACCGGACCGTATAAATAATCAGATTGGGAATCAGATTCAGAATACCGGAGGAAATCACGGAGACATCTCCGCTCCACCGGGTCAGAAGATCGCCCGAATGATATCTGGTCAGTGATTCCCACTCGGTGCTCATAATCTCATCAAAGACTTTCGCCTTTATGTTATTGTCCACCCGTAACGTAATCTTGGTAGAAAGATAGCTTGACAGCTGACCGATCAACGAACTGCCAAGTGTAACCGCGATCATCAGCAGAAAGGTCGTCAACAATTCCGCAACCTTGTGACCGGTAATAATATCTACCAGATCTCTTGATACAAGACTGCTGATCAGGGAAACCGCAATGCCGGACAATCCCAGCAGAGTAAACAGAACAATCGCAGCAAGATGCTCTCTGGCATACCCGTAGATCCATTTCACTTCGCTGCGTAGTTCCCGTAACCGTCCCTTTTTGATTTGATTCCAATAATGTCGTATTTTACCCATACATCCCTCAAAAAAATGCACCACGCAACGTGGTGCATTCTTAAGAATATTATACTATTTCTCATACCTGTTAGCAAGGGATACAGCTGATACATGTAATATTACACGGAATGTACTCACCCGTTTTGCCCACAGAACCATGATACGGGCTATCCTTACATGTAATCTGGATATTGAACTCAACCCGCTCCCCCGGATTAAAATGTCCTCTACGGAAAATGGTAAATCCGGTTTCCGATACATTCGACACATCATATCCGCCGGAATCCTTGATCGTATCCAGGCGGAAACCTCTGATCTGGAATGTCATCAGCAGTCCTTCTCCCGAAGAAGAGGAATAGTTGTTGCCAATGATTGCCACCTCGGAATGACTTCCGCTATTGTGATTACGATATTCACAGCGAATATTCCATTCGTTGACCGGAGTTGGCGGAGGTACTTCCGGCGGCACGATCGGATCATAACCACTTGCTGCGTAGATTCCTTCCGTCAGATCTTCACACTCTGCAATAATCGGTTTCACGAATTCTTTCATAATATGCCTCCCGTATAAATAACTAACGTCCCCATAGCCATATCATATGGGAAAGAAGTCACATCGTCAATAGTTCTTACACTTTTGATAGAAACCCATACAGAATTTATTTGTTATTTCCGCCCCTATGGATTATGATATTAACAGATAACAACAATGTAATCCATAGCAACGAACCCGTAAGGAGGAGGCCCATGCCGGAGGAAACACCTATCCGATTGAATCCCGAAGATATATTACGGTCCGGAAATCTGTTAACCATACAACCGCAGGGAACCAGTATGTATCCTTTTCTCTGCCCCGGTCGTGACGATGTCACCATTGAACCCATTGGGGATCATTCCTGCAAACGGGGAGAGGTGATTCTATACCGACGTGACGAGAGCATTCTGGTACTCCACCGGGTTCATCACCGCCACGGGAATGAGATCTATATGCTCGGTGACGGTCAGACGAAACCGGAAGGACCGCTTCGCCCGGATCAGATGCGCGGACGTATGATCGCATATCGCCGCAAGGGAAAAGATCACACCATCCACGAATTCCACTATATTCTTCTTTCCAGGCTCTGGCTTCTTCTCCGACCAGTCCGCTTAACGCTGCTTCGCACACGCAGAAGACTGCGGAAGCTGTTCCATCTGCCGTCAGATGGCATTTTCTAACCAGTTATTCCCGCTATCACAAGGAGTCCGATTATGTCAGATGTGATTGATCTTTTCTTACAATATGCCGCCATAGATACCCAGTCTTCGGAAACCACCGGAACCCATCCCTCCACTGCCAGGCAGCATGTGCTCGCCGAACTGCTGTATCAACAGTTACGGGAGTACGGAGCCACAGAGGTATCCTATGACAGAGAACACTGTTATGTATATGCCAAATTGGCCGCGGTGGGAGTTCCTTCGGATCGCCGGCTGGGTTTTATTGCGCACATGGATACTTCTCCGGAGGTATCCGGATGCCATGTGCAGCCCTCTATCGTCCGGCATTATGACGGAACCGATATTATCCTGAACGCCGGCCTTGGAATCACCCTGTCCCCTGCAGATTTCCCGGAATTGCGCAATTATATCGGCAAGAGTCTCATTGTCACCGACGGAACCACGCTCCTGGGTGCTGATGATAAGGCGGGCATCGCTGAGATCATGTCCATGGTACGGTATTTCCACGAACATCCGGAACGACCGCATGGTGAACTGCGCATTGCATTTACGCCGGATGAAGAAATCGGCGAAGGAACCGACTTCTTCGACCTGGACCGATTCGATGCAGACGCTGCCTACACCGTGGACGGGGGACCGCTGGGGCTTGTGGAATACGAGAATTTTAACGCCGCAAGTGCCGTTGTACACATTAACGGACGTTCGGTTCATCCGGGAAGCGCCAAGGGAAAAATGATCCATGCATCCCTGCTTGCCATGGAATTCCATTCCGGACTCCCGGTCTCTGAAACGCCTGCCGAAACAGAGGGATACGAAGGATTTTATCACCTGACCGATCTGTCCGGTACCGTAGAACATGCGGAACTGCATTACATCATCCGGGATCATGACCGGGCAGCATTTGAGAAGCGAAAAGAAAATCTTTTTCGAATTGCGTCCGGAATGAATCAGGCGTACGGCAGGGATCTGGTTCATGTCACGGTTACGGATTCCTACTACAACATGAAAGAGGTTATGCTACAACACATGGATCTGATTGACAATGTGCGTGCTGCCATGGATGCCCTTCAGATTCCTTTTCAGACCGCCCCCATTCGCGGGGGTACCGATGGTGCCAGATTATCCTTTGCGGGACTTCCCTGTCCGAATCTCTGCACCGGAGGCATGAATTACCACGGTCGCTATGAATATGCATGTGTGGAGGAAATGGAGCAGATCGTACAATTACTGATTCTGCTGGCAGAATCTCCCTCCGGCATCCAGCGATAATCGACCGAAACAAAGCGATTGGGCTACGAGTTGCCCTTCCTGCATCCGGGCATCCGGCTGCATATCCTCATTCCTTTACCAGCAAACGTAAAACACCCCGGATATCCGATTCGAATATCCGGGGTGTATCTGTTTTGTCTTATCACTCTGACGCAAATCCTAACACTTGAAATTCTGTACCAGAGTAACGATCTTCTCTGTATTCTCCTGATTATTCTGCAGAATACCTGCAAGAACCTCAGCGGTTGAGTTCGTGTTCTCATTCTTCACGATAATGTCCTCGACGCCGGCTTCATTATCACCGGATGCAGACTTGATCGAATCCACCTGCTCACGGATGGAATCCAGTTCCACCACAAACTCTCTCGTCACTTCATTGATCTCTTCCATGGTTCTCTGAATACTGTCAACCGACTGGTTGTAATCTTCCGCAGTGTCTGCAAACTCCTGAAACTGTTTTGCAACATCTCTCTCCAGGAAGCCGACAATACTGTCGAAACAGTTCTGAACCGCCGCAATGTTGGCGTTGGTCTCATTACAGATCTTCTGGATATTGGTGGCTGTCTTGGAAGAGCTATCGGCAAGACTTCCGATCTCATTCGCAACAACGGCAAATCCACGTCCTGCTTCTCCTGCTCTTGCAGCCTCGATCGAAGCATTCAGGGACAGCAGATTGGTCTGACTGGTAATATTCAGAATCTCGGTAGCCATCTGATTGATCTGGGCCAGTGACTGCAGATCCTGCATTGCAGACTCAATACTCTTCTGGTTATCCGCGATATTATCCATAGAATTCTGAAGGGAATCGTTGGCCATGGTCTGCATATGCTGTGCACTCTTCATCAACTGTGCACTCTTCTCACGACCCTCTTCCACCTTACGCTCTACGGAAGAAACCATAGCGACGATCTCTTTCATCTTCGTCTCCATCGCTGCGATCGCATCATTGGTCGTTGTAATGCTGGCTGCAAGCTCTTCTGTTGTGGCCGCATTATCCGTCACATATCCGATCAGGTTCGAAGACTCCTGATTCATGGTACCGGAAGAAACATCCAGTGAAGTCGCACACTGTTTCAATACATCCACGATATCCGTGAATGTTTTCCGCAGGGAATCAACTGCCGTGGAAATGATACCCACCTCACTCTTACCACCGATGTAGGACTTCAGTTCCACAGATTCCTTCAGATCCAGTTTCTGGAGGTTCTGGATAGCCTTCTCAACCTTTTTCAGCGGTCTTGCATTCAGGATGACAATCAGCCATGTCAAAGCAACAATCACCAGGTAAGCAGCAATACATACAATGCCCAGAATCATCTTACTCTTATTGGCAACCGAATAAATCTCATCCTCCGTATCCGCAAGAATCACTGCCCATCCACGGTCTGCAAGATTGGCATACATGCCGATGCATGCTTCCCCGTTCTCGTCCTCATATTCAAGGGTTCCGTAGATCTGTCCCGGATTCGCTTCAATCTTGGCAATCACGTCTAACAACATCGGGTCTGCAATCTCTGTCGCCATCAATGTCTCGTCTTCGTTGAAGATATGGAATCCGGTGGCGGTATTGATCATGTAAGATTTGGCGTTATCAAGTCCGTATGTATCCAGAGAAGAAAGCGTCTCATTCAGACCGCTTGCGAAAGGTCCGCCACCTACATATCCGATCGGAGTCTTACCGTCTGTATCATACACGGTTGCATACATCGACATAATCAGTACGCCGGATGCCGGGGACACGATAATTCCGGCATTGTAAACATCCCCTGCAAGCATTGCATTCTGCAATTCTTTCAGTCGGTCTCCCTCTCTCATAACACGACCGATCACAGGAGGTGCCGGATGGGTCAATACCTTAGAATCCCAGTTTGCCACATAGACACCTTCCCAGTTGTCCAGCTGTCCGTAATACGCAAGTGTATATGCTTCCGCCCTCTCCTGCAGTTCCACATTGTTCTCATCTTTTAATAAGTCTCTTACCACCGGTGCCGTTGTGAAACTATGCATCAGTGCCTCACCCTGTTCCGCATACTGCTCAATGATTCTCGTCTGTGCTTCCAGGGACGTCTTCATGTTGTTAATCGCGCCGTCTTTCATGGCTGATGTCAGGTTACGATTGGCAAGGATATACAACAAAGCTATACCGATTGCCGCAATAACCGCCACAGCGCTCGTAATGATAACACTCATTTTACC
>JAEDCX010000009.1 GCA_016293925.1 Lachnospiraceae bacterium
TACTACCAATTATATCACACACTTTGTATTCAGTCAATGGCAATCTCCCAGCCAAAAAGGCGTATCATATTCTGAAGATTTTATGTCCTATACTACCTGTAATATCATTGTGTATGCTTCATTATTTTTTCAATCTATAGGTTACATAGCCAGTATCGCCTTGCTATGTCCACTACAATCATTAAAAGGATGGTAAACTCACCATCCTTTCCTTGTTTTTCAATATGTTGGATTTTTGAAATCCATTATTTGTGATACGGTTCGTGGTTCAGAATCCGATACGCTCTGTAAATCTGTTCCAATAGAAGAACGCGCATGACCTGATGCGGAAATGTCATATCCGAGAAGCTGATGAGCTCCCGGGATTGTTGTTTTAATTCCGAAGCAATTCCAAGAGAGCCGCCAATCAGGAACGTAATGTCACTCTCTCCCCGAACCTGAAGTTCACTGATATGGTTTGCGAATCCGACGGAATCTGTTTTCCTGCCCTCTATCGCCATGGATATCAGATAGGTATTTCCCCTGATGTATCGTTTCAGCCGTTCCATCTCCTTTTCCATGCACTGTTTGTCTGTTCCGGCGGTAGATTTGTCAGGATTCTTCTCATCCTCAACCTCAATGATCTCCAGTTTGCAATATTTAGAAAGACGCTTTGCATATTCTGCAACAGCGTCTCTCCAATATGATTCTTTCAGTTTGCCCACACAAAGGATCGAAATATTCATACAGGAAGCTACTCTTCTCCTTCGTAGATTTTCTTGTAATACTGTTCCACAATATGATCCAACAGAGTCGGGTTCACGTTCAGATATACTCTGGTGATCATCATCTTCATCTTCGCCGTACGCGGGAAATACAGCATCTCCTCAGACACACGATCCGTATCAATTCCCTCATCGATCTTTTCTGCGGTCAGATTCTCATCACACCATTTACAGAGGGTATCTGTTAGTTCCTGCTCCTCCTCGGCTTCCCGGTCATACTTCCTTGCGGAACCAAACGACTTAATTCCGACGATTATGAAGATAAGGAACATGATGGATGTCACAATTTTCAGCATGGTCAGATTTCCAAGATCAATATCCACCACACCGAATTGTATCAATCCCACCAGAATCAGTCCGGCAATGCCCACAATCAACATGACCCAGGCCGAGCTTCTGAAGTCCTTCGCCTTGTCCGTCTTGGTATGATATACCCCGGCAGTATTCGGCAGACAGACCGGAGCAACCGGTTCCTCTGTTTCCTCTGAATCCGCCATCTTACCATCCGAAGCCAACCCGACAGTTTCCTCCTGCTCCGTATATATGGGTTCTTTGGGCAGTTCAATGACATCGGACTCATCCGCAGTCTGATCCGGTGCCTTTTCTCTTGCTTTCAGGGCAGCCTGTGATGCAAGCACACGCAGCGCCTGAACCGCCTTCTGCTCATCCTTGCTCCGTATAACAATATCATACAGGCCCTCTGCATTGCCAGAGCCTCTGTTTTCCCGAATCTCACAGTGAATGTCTGCAACCTCCAGAAACTTCTTCAGATCCTTCATATTCTCTGCGGATCCGGTTGCAAACAGAGTTTCATCCGCTTCTTCGTAAGTGGAAACCAGGGGGGTTCCACAGTCTGTGCATACAGTAAATCCTTCTCTGTATTCATTTTTACATTTCGGACACCAGGGCATACGCTTCCTCCATATGTAGGATCAGGCAATCGGGGAAAAACCAAATTGCCTGATCTTCAAAATATACCTCTATTTGTTGCTCAAATACTCGTCGATTCCTCTGGCAGCTGCCTTACCGGCACCCATGGCAAGAATCACCGTTGCAGCACCCGTAACGGCGTCACCACCTGCAAATACACCCTCTTTGGTGGTTTGTCCGTTTTCTTCCTCTGCGATAATACATCTGTGCTTGTTGATGTCAAGTCCTTCGGTTGTGGAAGAAATCAACGGATTCGGAGAGGTACCGAGCGACATGATAACCGTATCACAGTCAATAACAAACTCACTGCCCGGAACCTCAACCGGACGTCTTCTTCCCGACGCATCCGGCTCACCAAGCTCCATACGGACACATTTCATTCCTTTCACCCAGTTATTCTCATCCTCCAGAATCTCAACCGGGTTGGTCAAAAGATCGAAAATGATACCTTCCTCCTTGGCATGATGTACTTCCTCCACACGGGCGGGAAGTTCTTCTTCACTTCTTCTGTAAACAATATGAACCTCTGCCCCCAGACGCAGTGCTGTTCTGGCTGCATCCATGGCAACGTTACCGCCACCGACAACGCAGACAACATTACCGCGCATGATCGGTGTGGTGGAATCCTCCTTGAACGCCTTCATCAGATTACTTCTGGTCAGGTATTCGTTGGCAGAGAATACGCCGTTGGCCTGTTCTCCGGGAATATTCATGAATTTCGGAAGACCGGCACCGGATCCGATAAATACTGCATCAAAGCCCTCTTCCTGCATCAGCTGGTCGATGGTCACTGACTTACCGATAATACAGTTGGTTTCAATCTTCACGCCGAGAGACTTCACGTTCTCGATCTCCTTGGCAACCACTGCCTGTTTGGGAAGACGGAACTCCGGAATGCCGTATACCAGCACACCGCCTGCCTCATGCAGTGCTTCGAAAATGGTTACGTCATAGCCCATTTTCGCCAGATCTCCGGCACAGGTAAGTCCTGCCGGACCGGAGCCGATGACTGCAACCTTCTTGCCCTTCTTCTCTGTGGCTCCCTGCGGCTTCACACCGTGCTCTCTCGCCCAGTCTGCCGTGAAACGCTCCAGTTTGCCGATGGAAATCGGTTCTCCCTTAATCCCGCGGATACATTTTCCCTCACACTGACTCTCCTGTGGACATACACGTCCGCAGACTGCGGGAAGGGCACTTGACTCAGAGATCACGTCATAAGCGGCCTTAAAATCTCCGTCCTTTACTTTCTCAATAAATCCGGGAATATTGATGGATACCGGACATCCTTTGATACATTGTGCATTTTTGCAATTGATACATCTGGAAGCTTCCTCTTTGGCTTCCTCTTCGTTATATCCGAGACATACTTCGTCGAAATTGCAGGCTCTGACAGCCGCCTCCTGCTCGCGTACAGGCACTTTCTTTAATACGTCCATTATTGATCACCTCCGCACTGTCCGCAGCCGCCGTGATGGGTAGCTCCCTCTTTGGCTGCAAGATATGCTCTTCCTTCCTGTGTTTTATAGATCTGCTGACGTTTCATCGCCTGATCAAAGTCTACAAGATGACCGTCGAACTCCGGTCCGTCCACGCAGGCAAATTTCACTTCACCGCCAACCGTAAGCCGACAGGCACCACACATACCGGTACCGTCTACCATAATCGGGTTCATGGAAACAATGGTAGGAATCTCAAACTTCTTGGTTGTCAGACAGGCAAATTTCATCATGATCATCGGTCCGATTGCAACACAGACATCATAGTGTTTGCCCTCTGCGACAAGATCCTCAATCACCTTGGTCACCAAACCGCTTCTGCCATAAGAACCGTCATCGGTGGTAATATAGAGATTACCGGCAACCGATTTCATCTCCTCCTCCAGTAAGATCAGATCCTTGGTCTTGGCACCCACGATCACATCCGCATCAATTCCCTGCTCATGCAGCCATTTTACCTGCGGATACACAGGTGCGGTTCCAACGCCACCGGCAACAAACAGATATTTTCTTTTCTTTACTTCCTCAATCGGGTCCGTAATCATCTCGGAAGGACGTCCCAGAGGTCCTACGAAATCGTGGAACGCATCTCCTGCCTTCATCTGAGCCATCATCTGCGTACCTGCTCCGACAATCTGGAACACGATTGTAATCGTTCCTGCCTCTCTGTCATAATCACAGATCGTCAGCGGGATACGCTCACTATCTTCACTTGTTCTGACAATAATAAATTGTCCCGGTTGACAGGATTTGGCAACGCGTTCCGCACTGACTACCATTTCAAAAATGTTCGCTGCCAATTCCTTCGCTTCTAAAATCTTGTACATCTTACTCCTCCTGATTATCTATTTTAAGAATCCTTAAAATACTTTTATCTGAGCGGTGAAACAATCAGATATCCATAAGAATCTGTAGATACAGAATACAGATATCCGGAACCGCTGTCAATTGCATATTTTTTACCTGTCGGAATTTCCGTCCCATCCGTATCCAGATAACACTCCTCCACAAGGTATAGAATCATGTTCTGGTTGCAGAACGCTTTATCGCAGGCATAGGTATATCTGCCGCGCTTCCCCTCTGCGTGACCGTCCGTATCCAGTATCACACCCAATGCCACCAGATTACGGATCAGGGAATTCACCGAATCCTCCACGCTTACCACGTAATGAATGTTCAGATTGGTTTCAATCTCAACAATCATACTGGGGTCGCCCTGCGTATTATATGCAATGAATTTGTAGGTTGTTTTTCCCAGACGCATGGGAATTACCCCGGTGTACTGTTCTCCGTTCTCCAGACTCGGATCCGTTCCGTCCGTTGTATAGTAAACGGTGCTTCCCGCCTGATGGGTGACGAACAGATATTCCGGAGAAGAATAATCGCCTCCGGTTACGTTCACTCCCGGTGCATCCATGTTTCTGGCATCCACCACATATCTGGCCACAGCCGGTTCACTCACCTGACCATATTCATTCACAAAGACCGCTGTTACGGTATGTATGCCGATACGAAGCTGAATCTTCTCGGCATCTGTGTATTCGTAGCTGTCATAGGACGGCACGGAACCGTCCAGTGTATAGAAAATCCGTCCGTTGCTGTTGGCAGTCAGGGAAATCTCCAGATATTTCTCATAGGTTCCCTCCGGAAGATTGAATTGCGGCGCTAGCGCAATGTATTCATTGTAATCCATACGGAGCCCTTCATATTGCGAACCCAGTAGGAAACGGTTCAGTTTCGCATAGTCTTTCTGCTTCAGGTAGTATTCTGCGATCCGTAGAGAAATGGCCTCCCCCTTCTCCGGATCATCCACCAGTTCCAGATACAGGTTGACAGCCGAATCCTCCTTGCCGATCATCATATAGTAATCGGCACACTTGATTCTGGCGTCCGTTCTGGAGGAATCTGCTGCAATCGCCTGCTCCAATTCCACAATCGCCTGCTCATACCGGCCCTGCTCTGCATAGCTCATTGCCATCTGATAGTGAGAGTCAAAGGATTGTTTCTTTTCTGGTTTGAAAAGATAACGCACCAGGAAAGCAACCCCGCCGATCATCAACAGAAAAATCAATACCGCAATCAGCTTCCGGACAAACGTTCCATTCCTGCTTCTCCCTTTTCGGAAAAACAGATCCAGAAGAGACGGGCGATCCCCTCTGTCATCATCCTCAATCTCCACATCATCCATTCGGAAATTCGGGGGCAGCTCGGGCGTCTCCTCAATATCCTCCCCGATATCCTGGAGGGTTTTCTGAACATTCTCGTATACCTCCGGTTCAAATACCGGAACAATATTCACCTCATAGCCGCAATGATCGCAATACAGCTTATCTTCTTCAATCAGTGCCTTACACTTCGGACATATCATGGTATTTCCCCATTCTTTCTATGCTTCCACGCTGGAAACACAATTGTTCATCAGCATGGCAATGGTCATCGGACCAACACCGCCCGGAACAGGCGTGATTGCCGAACAGTGGGGTGCAACATCCTCGTAATTCACATCCCCGCACAGTTTATTGTTTTCATCCCTGTGAATTCCCACATCAATGACAACTGCGCCTTCTTTGACATATTCGGCAGTGATCATCCTGGGTTTCCCGATGGCAACAATCAGAATATCTGCTCTTTTGCACACCTCTTTCAGATTTTCGGTTCTGGAATGACACACGGTAACCGTGGCGTTTTCCTGCAGCATCAGCAGTGCCATCGGTTTTCCCACAATATTACTTCTTCCGATCACAACACATTCCTTCCCTGCAATGGAAATATCGGAGCGTCTCAGCAACTGGATGATTCCTGCCGGCGTACAGGATACAAACCCCTTCTGACCGACACAAAGACTTCCCACATTCTGTGTATGGAACCCATCCACGTCCTTCTTTGGATCAATGGCATGAATAATCTTCTGCTCATCAATGTGCTTCGGTACCGGCAGCTGCACGAGAATCCCGTTCACATCCGTTCTGCCGTTCAGATCCTGAATCAGCTGCAGCAGTTCTTCTTCGGTGGTTGTCTCCGGCAATTCATAGCTCAGGGAACGAATGCCGATGAACTCGCATGCTTTTTTCTTATTGTTCACATATACTTTGCTGGCCGGATCTTCCCCTACGATAATTACCGCAAGTGTGATCTCCACTCCCCGGCTGCGCAGTGCGGAAACTCTGTCGCGTAATTCCTCTTTGATCTGCGAAGAGATCTGTTTTCCATCGATAATCTTAGTCATAATATCCTCTCTTCCATCCTTAGAACAATCCTGTAATAACCCCTGCATCATTCACATCAATGGACAATGCTGCCGGCGTTTTCGGCAGTCCCGGCATTGTCATGATGGTACCGGTAATTGCCACGATAAATCCGGCGCCTGCCGATACATACATCTCCCGGATGCTGATGTCGAAATTCTTCGGGCACCCCAGTTTCGTCGGATCATCGGACAGAGAATACTGGTTTTTCGCCATACAGATCGGAAGATCTCCGAATCCCAGTTGTTCCAGTCTCTGCATCTGTTTCTCACAGGCAGCACTAAAACTGACGGTTGACGCGCCGTAGATTTCCTTCGCGATGATCTCGATTTTCTCCCGGATCGGAAGGTGCTCATCATACAGTACATGGAAATGACTCTCCTTGTTCTGAAGCGTTTCCAGCACCTTGTTTGCCAGCGCGATACCGCCTTCGCCACCCTTTTCCCACACTTCACTCAGGGCAAATTCACAACCACGCTCCCGGCAGAATTGCTCTACGAATGCGATTTCAGCCGGTGTATCCGTAACAAAGGAATTCAATGTCACCACAATGGGAACCCCATACTTCTGCAGATTCTCAATATGCTTCTCCAGATTGGCGATACCGGAACGAAGTGCATCCAGATTCTCCGCGTTCAGTTCCGCTTTGGCAACGCCACCATTATATTTCAAAGCACGGATTGTTGCAACCAGAACAACTGCATCCGGTTTCAGATCCGCCATGCGGCATTTGATATCGAAAAATTTCTCTGCGCCGAGATCCGCCCCGAATCCCGCCTCTGTAATCACATAATCCGCAATCTTAAGCGCTGTTTTGGTTGCACGGACACTGTTGCATCCGTGCGCAATATTGGCAAAAGGACCACCATGGACGATGGCCGGCGTATGTTCCAGTGTCTGGATCAGATTAGGCTTCAGGGCGTCCTTCAGTAATGCTGCCATGGCTCCCACGGCACCGATCTGAGCACAGGTAACAGGCTGATTGTGCACATCATACGCCACCACAATTTTACCGAGTCTTATTTTCAGATCACTCATGTCATCCGCAAGGCACAGGATCGCCATGATCTCAGATGCAACCGTAATGACGAAATGATCTTCCCTGACATAACCATCTGCCTTGGCACCGAGTCCGACCACAACATTGCGGAGAACCCGGTCATTCATATCGAGACACCTTTTCCACACAATCTGCCTGGTATCGATTTCCAGTTCGTTTCCCTGCTGGATATGATTATCAATCATTGCCGCCAACAGATTGTTCGCGGAAGTGATCGCGTGAAAATCACCGGTAAAATGCAGATTCAGATCCTCCATCGGAACGACCTGGGCATATCCTCCGCCGGCCGCACCGCCCTTCACGCCGAAGCATGGACCGAGAGACGGCTCTCGTAATGCAATCACTGCTTTTTTCCCAAGCTTGCCGAACGCCTGTCCCAGACCAACGGTTGTTGTAGTCTTACCTTCCCCCGCCGGTGTCGGATTAATTGCGGTCACCAGAATCAGTTTGCCGTTGGGACGGTCCTGAATCTTCTGCATATACTCGTCGGACAGTTTTGCCTTGTATCTGCCGTACAGTTCCAGATCATCTGCCGCGATCCCGATACTCTCTGCCACCTCGGTAATCGGTTTCATGGTACAATTCTGTGCAATTTCAATGTCTGTCATACTCGTTCTCCTCATTTGCAATATCCAATTTAACGATACTATAGATTCTGTTCCACATACTGATCAAATTCTTCCATAGACATCAGAACATTTCTCGGCTTCGTCCCCTCTTCTTCTCCGACCACACCGGCTTCACACAACTGATCCATGATTCTGGCCGCTCTGTTAAAGCCGATCCGAAACTCCCTCTGGAGCATTCCGATGGAGGCCTTGTCCTTTTTGATAATCACCCGACCTGCATCTACGAAAAAAGCATCGTACTCCTCCTCGGCTGCAGACGTACCGCCGCCTCCCGAGCCTCCGCTCTCACCAAAGGAGTTTACTTTCGCCGTCAGCTCCTCCTGGGCGGTCACCATAATATCCTGACTCTTAATATAATCCACTACAGCGCCGACTTCTTTGTCCGACAGGAATGCTCCCTGCACACGGACCGGTTTTGCAGCACCGTTCGGGAAAAAGAGCATATCCCCGTTTCCAAGCAGTTTCTCCGCGCCGCTCATATCCAGAATGGTTCTGGAATCCGTTCCGCTGGCCAGCTTACATGCAATACGGCTCGGCATGTTTGCCTTAATCAGGCCGGTTACCACATCCACGGAAGGTCGCTGTGTTGCAATGACCAGATGAATTCCAGCCGCACGCGCCAGCTGTGCCAGACGACAGATGGACTGCTCTACGGACGCCTGGGCGACCATCATAAGGTCCGCAAGCTCATCTACGACAATCACGATCTGCGGCAGTTTTGCCGGAGGCTGTTCTCCGCGCTGCTTCATCTCTGCAACTTTCGCATTGTAATGGCCGATATCCTTCACATTCAGATCTGCAAACAGTTTATATCGTCTCGTCATCTCCTCGACGCCCCAGTTTAACGCGCCTGCCGCCTGTTTCGGATCCGTCACCACCGGAAGGAGCAGATGGGGAATTCCATTGTAAATGCTGAATTCCACCTGTTTGGGATCCACCATGATAAACTTCACATCCTCCGGATTGGCCTTATACAGAATCGACATAATCAGTGTATTCATACATACAGATTTGCCGGAACCGGTAGTACCCGCAATCAATACATGGGGCATTTTGGCAATATCCCATACCACAACCTGACCGGACAGATCCTTTCCCACCGCAAATGACAGCAGAGAGGAACTGTTCCTGAATTCCGGAGCCTCCACCAGTTCCCGGAACCGTACCATGGTATTCACTTTATTCGGCACCTCAATTCCGACCGCAGATTTCCCCGGAATCGGGGCCTCTATGCGGATATCCGTTGCCGCAAGCTGTAATTTCAGATCATCAGCCAGGGATACAATCTTGCTGACCTTCACCCCCAGCTCCGGTTGTAACTCATATCGGGTAACCGAAGGTCCTTTACTGATATCGGTAATTTTTGCCCTGACTCCGAAAATTTCCAGTGTCTGCAGCAGTTTTGCCGCTGTTTCTTTCAATTCCGCCGCAGAATCTCCCCGATTGCCGTTCTCCGCAGGCTTTAAGAGATTCAGTGTCGGCAGTTTGTATCTGTCCGCAGGACGTTTCCCCACACTCTGCGCCACAACCGGTGCCGCCTCCGTTTTCCCGGCGTATGAAGCGGATTCATGGGATGTATTCCCACTCTTCTCCTGTCCGGATAGAATTGCATTCCTGCGTTCCTCTCTTGCAGAATCCTGATTATGTAAGTCGGACCGGAATGGATCCGGTAAAGATTCCACTTCGGAGGGTTTTCGTGCCTCCGGAGCAACCATTCCTTTTGGTTCCGGAATAAAGGAGGTATCATACGAAAAGGATACATCCTCAGCCACAGATTCCACGCTCCGGTGCACCTGCCCCTGCGCTGAGTCCGTCATCCGTTCTACCCCATTGTCGGTAGCGGTATCCACATCCGCCACATCCTCCAGGGTAATCTCGTGCAGATTATCTCCGTATACCGTAGTCCTCTTACTCTCCTGATTCACGAGCAGCGTATCACGGGATACCCCCGACACTTTACGGTCCATACGTCTTGCGGGCTTCTCATCCGGAACATCCGCCTCCATACCGGCACCGGTTTCCCGGAAGGTAGCAGCACCGACCGTATTCTCCGAACCGGAATTCCCGATTCTCCGTTTCCTCTTCTCAGACCGCTCCGAATCCGTGTTCTGCGGTACGCTCTCTTCCTGTATCTCCTCCGGACGGAATTCCGCGCGATTACGGTGTTTCTCCGCGCTCAATACAGCACCGTTGTACGCCTTCTCACTGCCCCGCTTCAACAGATTCACGATGGATTTCTCTGTCAGGAAAACAATACAGATCAGCATGATCACAACAATCACCAGCACGGTTCCTGCCGTATTCATGTAACGATACAGCAGAAGCGTCGGCATTCCTGCCAGCAATCCGCCGCCCCGGTATCCATCGGCAGACGCATTATACAGACCCAGGAACCAGTTTTTCGGTATCTCCTTCAGTTCCACGCCGAACAGTTCAATCAGCATGGACAAGGCATATAGGAAAAGACCGATCAGGATGACTTTCTTCGTCACTCTCCGGTTCCCTTTGTTGGCCAGATAAACCAGGAATCCCAGCGCCAGCAGAAACGGCAACACATACGCCATCACCCCGAATATACCAAACATAATGCCCTTTACAGTGCTCCCGAGGCTGCCTGCAACACCGATATTGCACAGCGTCAGAAAAACCGCCAGTGCCATCAGAAGAATTGCGATGATCTCCATCCGTTCTTTCTTCTTTTGCTCCTGCATCCTGCGGCTGTTGGATCTGTTCTGCGTACCTGTATTGCGACCACCGGATGACTGCCGGCTTGTTTTGCTGCTTCCCGACTGATTCTGTTTTCTCGTGTTTGCCATCCTGCGATTTCACCCCCGGACATACTTTCTCACGTTATAACTCGTAATATTATATCATCAAACCCGTTCTTTTTCAATGAATGAAATCAATTTTGCCAACGCATCGGAAAGTCCCCCCAATTCATCGATAATTCCGGCATTCACAGCCTCTGTCCCGGTCAGAATGGTGCCGATATCCTTGGACATGTTCTGGGTCGCCATCATATAGTGCAGAAAGCAGTCCTCCGTCACACTGCTGTGATCCGTCACAAAAGACACAATCCGGTTCTGAATCTGTTCGATGTAATCATATGTCTGTTTGGCACCGATCACGGTTCCGTTCATCCGTACCGGATGAATAACCATGGTTCCCGTAGGCACAATATAGGAATAATCCGTACTCACTGCAATCGGAACTCCGATGGAATGACTTCCTCCCAGCACAAGCGAAACAGTTGGTTTCCGGATGGATGCAATTAATTCCGCAATGGCGAGTCCCGCATCCACATCCCCGCCGCAGGTGTTCAGCACAAGCAGCAGTCCCTCCACCTCCGGATCCAGCTCCACCTCCGCGATCCTCGGAATCAGGTGTTCGTATTTGGTTGCTTTGGTACTGTTTCCGCACATTTCATGTCCCTCTATCTCGCCAATAATGGTCATAATGGCAATTCCGTGCAGATTTCGCTTCTCATCCTTTCGTTGAATGATTTCCCCATATTCTTTTACCCGATCATCCATTTTCCGTTCTCCTTTTCCATACTTTCAAAAAAGAGAACCTCCAGCAAGAAGTTCTCTTTTATCACAGCCTGTATGAAACTAGTATACCCGGTCAATCCTGATCTATTCTCCCGGACTAAATATCGTAATCATCCTGATCCTCAATATCAATGTCAAACATCATTTTCTCTTCCGAAACCGGGAATGCATAATCCTGCTCCCGTTTCACATGCTTTTTCGGTCCCGCGAGCGGATTGGGTAACGGTTGTCCCGGCAGCGGTTTATATGGCTTCTTCCCGGCGGCAGAATCTGTCCCGGCAGAAAGCGGAGTCGCCAGATCCTCCATCGGTGTAACCACAATATCCTCTCCATCCTGCACCGGCTCGTCTTCCCTTTCGGGCACCGCCTCCGATGCGCATGGTTCCTTCCCCGATATCCCATTCTGATACATCACACCGGCCAGAATACAGATGCTCACGAAAAAGAATAATCCGGCATATTCCGCATCCGTACACAACCAGACCGCAAATACAAAAACTGCGGTTCCGTAAAATGCCACATAAGGTCTCGTTCCCACCATCCAGTAATACAGGATATACACGGCCGCAAGTACGGCAGGAATCAACAGATACAGCAGATGCTCTCCCGCAATGACGATTCCAGCATCCGGATTCCAGATCCGGGCGGTGTCATCCCCCCAGGTTGTCAGTACCTGTATGAAGTCCATATCCGTATTCAGGTATGTCGCAAGACAATGCAGGAAAAAGCCTGCCGTGAACCCCAGAATCTGAATGACAATCAGGAAGGATTTGTATATTTTCTGTTCTTCTGCGGTTCGATAGGTTATGTAATACAACAGCAACAGCAGGAATATGGCAGCGAACAACGGTTCCCGGAAAAACAGGAATCCATTGACCATGCCAAACAGCAGAAGGACGCCCATATAGGCACTTTTTCCGCCTTTGCGAATCAGACGGATCAGCACACTGTATAAGAGAAGCATCCCACAGAGCACCGCCATCAGACCATGCACTGCGGAAATCTCATAAATACTTCTGATTGAATCCGGATTTGCAAACACCAGCAATGTAGCGAGAAAGGCGCCCAGATGTCCGGACAGATTTCTGACCGCAATATAAAACACCAGTGCACTTCCGGTCTGCAGGATCAGCAGGGAAAACGCCGCTGCCTCTCCGGTATTGCCGAACAGCCGGAAGGATAACCGCAGAAGATTCTGAACGATCCTGGCAAAGGGATCGGTGAGCCAGTCTGCAGGAACAAACACCTGTTCCGTGATCAGAGTGTCAGTGTACAGCGCATGGTTTCCGCTCAATACACCTTCCCCATCCATCAGATACCACACCCGCAATCCGATAATCACCATCATTGCAACAAAAGGAGCAATCATCCCCAGCAAACGAAAGGGACGGCCGAGTATCTTTCGTGCCAGAAGGGACATAAGGGCGCTAATGCCCAGGGTCACCACTGCAGCACCTGCTGCAAGACCGATTGCCGGTCCGGTACTCATCTCATGATACTCCACAAACAGGAAGGACAAATACCCGATGAATCCCAGGATCGGGACCGCAAACAGCCCCCACAGAATACTATCTGCCACAGTTCTTCTCTGCACGTTGTCTGTCATATCCACTCCCCCTCGTCAATCCTGCTCCTACACATACTGTAATGCCTGCTCGATATCCGCAATGATATCATCCACGTCCTCAAGACCGACGGACAAACGAATCAGCCCCGGATCCACTCCGGCTTCCGCAAGCTGTTCCTCCGTCATCTGACGATGGGTATGACTTGCGGGGTGCAGAACACAGGATTTGGCGTCTGCAACATGCGTCACAATGGAGATCAGCTTCAGATGATCCATGAAACGAATACTGTCGTCCCGTCCTCCCTTAATTGCAAAGGACAGTACGCCGCAGGTTCCCTTCGGCATGTATTTCTCCGCCAGGGCATGGTACGGATCATCCGGCAGACCTGCATAGTTCACCCATGCAACCTTATCATTTGCTTTCAGATATTCCGCAACCTTCTGCGCATTCCGGCAGTGTCTCTCCATACGGACAGCAAGGGATTCCAGCCCCAGATTCACATAGAACGCATTCTGGGGTGCCTGGATACATCCCAAATCCCGCATCAGTTGTACCGTTGCTTTTACAATATAGGCGGATCTTCCGAAACTCTCTGCATAGGTTATCCCGTGGTAAGAGGGATCCGGAGTACATAATCCAGGAAACTTGTCCGCATGCGCCATCCAGTCAAAATTACCGCTGTCAACAATTGCACCGCCCACAGAGGAGGCATGTCCATCTATGTATTTGGTGGTGGAATGGGTTACAATATCCGCCCCAAACTGAAACGGCCGACAGTTGATCGGCGTCGGAAACGTATTGTCCACAATCAGCGGAACCCCATGTGCATGAGCCGCTTTCGCAAATTTTTCAAAATCCAGCACGCATACCGCAGGATTCGCAACGGACTCTCCGAATACACATTTGGTATTCTCCCGGAATGCAGCGTTCAGTTCCTCCTCCGTACAGTCCGGATCAATTACGGTACATTCGATACCCATTTTTGCCATGGTAACGGTAATCAGATTGAATGTACCTCCGTATACCTTGGACGACAGGATTACATGTCCTCCTGCCTCACAGATATTGAAAATTGCAAAAAAATTCGCAGCCTGCCCCGAAGAGGTCAGCATCGCAGCCTCTCCACCTTCCAGTGCACAGAGTTTCATCGCCACGGAATCATTGGTCGGATTCTGCAATCTCGTGTAAAAATAACCCGTATCCACAAGATCGAACAACCTGCCCATCGCATCGCTTGTATCATACTTAAAAGTCGTACTCTGATAGATCGGAAGGGATCTCGGTTCCCCGTTCTTCGGTGACCATCCCGCGTGCAGACACAACGTACCCTGCTGTAATGTATTATCCATTCTCTTATCCTTCTTCCCTCGAATCGAACCGATTCGTATTATTCTTCTTCCCAGTTGGTATATACTGCCTGCACGTCATCATCCTCATCCAGCATATCCAATGTTTTCTGCAGATTCGCTACGGCGGCCTCATCCGTCAGAGAAACATAATTCTGCGGTATCATAGTTACCTCTGCCTCCGTCACGGCAATCTTAGCCTCCTGAATCGCCTTCAGCACCGCATCAAAATCATCCGGAGCGGTAAGAATCTCATAGCAATCCTCTTCCTCGCTGAAATCCTCTGCCCCCGCATCCAGTGCCAGCATCATAATATCATCCGGCTCCATATCGCAATCCTCTTTGCCGATGATAATCTGTCCCTTCTTATCGAACATGAATGACACACATCCCTGGGTACCGATATTGCCATGTCCTTTGGTAAACGCATTCCGCACATTGGCTGCGGTCCGGTTCTTGTTATCGGTCAGTGTATCCACGATAATGGCAATTCCGTTCGGTCCGTATCCCTCATAGGTTGCATATTCATAATTCACATTGCCAACTTCCCCGGCTGCTTTTTTGATTCCTCTCTCGATGGTATCGTTGGGCATATTATTGGCTTTTGCCTTCTGGATAACGGTCGCCAGCTTGAAGTTATTGTTCGGATCCGGTCCGCCCTCTTTCACGGCTACTGCAATCTCACGGCCGATGATGGTAAAGATCTTCCCCTTTGCTGCGTCATTTTTCTCTTTTTTGTGCTTAATGTTTGCAAACTTTGAATGTCCTGACATACGAATCTGTCTCCTTTATATTTCTTTGGTTTCATTCTTGATAACCAGTACTTCCTGAATCACATTGTCCTTTACGGACAAAGACGTAAACTGGTAGTCTCCCACCGTAACACTGAACTCCTCATCCTCCTCCGGAATCCGGTCCAGTTTGGCAATCAGGAATCCGTTCAGTGTGGTGAATTCCTGTTCCCCGAAATCAATACCAAACTTCTCCTCCAGTTCCTCCAGCGTGGTCATTCCCTCAATCACATACTGGTTCTGACCTTTTTCCTCGATATGCTGCTCTTCCTCATCATACTCGTCTTCGATATTGCCGACAATCTCTTCCAGAATATCCTCCATGGCTACGATTCCGGCTGTCTGTCCGTATTCGTCCATGATGATGGCCATCTGCTGCTTCTCCCGCTGCATCTGCTTGAAAAGATCATCAATCTTCTTCGTCTCCGGTACGAAAATAGCCTCCCGGATCACATCCCGCATCTCGTTCAGGGTAATCTTGTCGGTGTTCGATTTCTTCTCTTTCTCAAGCTGCGCCCGGAACCGAAGCATATCTCTGAAATGAACAATCCCGATGATATGATCTATATTCTCATCATACACCGGATACCGGCTGTTATTCTTCTCCATCGCAGTACGAATCGCATCATCCAGCGTGATATGTATGGGAAGTGCTATAACATTCTGACGATTGGTCATAATGTCATGTACTTCCGTATCGCCAAATTCAATGATGTTATGAATCATGGCGGCTTCACTGTCTTCCAGCACACCCTGTTCATGTCCCTCATTGACCATTGAGATAATCTCATCCTCCGTCACATCCGTTTCCCGGTCGGTTCGGCGCACGCCGAAGAGCCGCAGAATCAGATTTCCTGTCCTGCTGTAGATCCAGGTGAGAGGGGTACACAGCATCATAATACCGTATGTAATATGGATACAGGCAAAGGCCCATTTACATGGGTATCGTCTGCCAAGCCGTTTGGGGATATATACCCCGAACGTCAGGATCATATACAGCATCAGCAGAAACGCAATCACATAAGCCGGAATGGGGTATTGCAGATTCCACTGCAGGCATCGTCTCAGGTATCTGACATATACACATCCGGAAATCAGTATAATGGATGTGGTTACCAGCTGAACAGTATTTACATACTGGGAAGAATCGTTCATAATCTTCCGAACCTTCGCGATCGTACGCTCGGAATGGTCTCCAATTTCCCGTTCAATGTCCTTCTCTGTCATATTCTGGATCGCTGCACCGAAGCCATAGAAGATAAATTCCATAATCATCAGTATCAGAAAAGCAATGGCAACCGCCCAGGGTTCCGCATAATCCATAGGAAAATAAGTACTCCTTCTCTGAAAATATTTACATTTCAATATATCATTTTATCCTGTATTCGTCAAGAAATGGTCTATGTAACCAGATCAAGACTGATCAACAGAGCATGATCTACTTTTTTCATGATATTGGAATCCAGATGACATACCTTATCTTTCAAACGTTTCTTATCAATGGTCCGCAACTGTTCCAGCAAAATCACTGAATCCTTCTCCATATCATACTTCTCCATGGACAGTTCAATATGGGTCGGAAGCTTCGCCTTGTTCAGTTTGGACGTGATTGCCGCACAGATAATCGTCGGGCTGTGCCGGTTACCGATATCGTTTTGTATGATGAGTACCGGTCTTACGCCGCCCTGTTCGGAGCCGATTACCGGTCTTAAATCTGCGTAGAAGATATCTCCTCTTTTCATTCACACAATTTCCTTTCCAAGCTCTTGGAAATATTATTGCCATATAAAAACATCTTATACGTGAATTGAAAAGAGCATTTCTGTCGCTCCTACATTCTGTCAAGGCCGGTCAGACCGCTGTAATCTTTCACCGCGACAATCTTCCCGTCCTTCTGATATATTCTCGGAATCCGCTTGGATATCTCACAGGCGAATTCATAATGAAATCTTCCCGACAATGCTCCTACTTCTTCCAGCGTGATTCTCTCCGCACCGTCCGCACCGATCAGCGTCACCTCATCCCCGATTGCTACAGCAGGATCGGCGGATACATCCACCATGAACTGATCCATGCATATCCTGCCGATCACAGGATGCCGCATACCCCGGATCAGCACGGAACCCCGATTGGATAATCCCCTTGCATACCCGTCCGCATAGCCGATGGGTATGGTGGCAATCCGTGTCTCATGCCCGGTCACGTAAGTTCCGCCGTAACTGACGGCAGTCCCTGCCGGTACCGTTTTGACATACGCCACATGACTTTTGAATTCCAGAGCCGGAATCAGTCCTTCACATGCATCTGCAATCTCCTCAGAGGGTTGCAGCCCGTATACGGTAATCCCCGCCCGGACCAGATCCATCCCCGCCTCAGGCAGCAGCATGATCGCCGCGCTGTTGGCACAATGCTTCATGGGAATCCGGACGCCGGCCTCCTCCAGTTCCTTCAGAAATGCACGATATCGTCCGAACTGTTCCCGAACCCTGCTCTGATCGGATTCATCCGCACAGGCAAAATGAGTAAATATCCCCTCCACTGCAATCCCCGGCAGGGCTGCAATGGATCTCACAAGATCAACGGAGCCCGGATCAGGCCGGATGCCGATTCTCGACATCCCGGTATCCACCTTGATATGTACATATGCCTTATGTCCCGTACGATGGGCGATCTCAGACAAGGCGGCAGCTTCTTCCACTGTGAAGACTGTCATTCGGATTTCCTCCGCAATCATCTGCGCATACGCATCCGGAAACACATATCCCAGTATCAGAATCGGCTTATGACAATCATTGCGACGCAGTTCAAGGGCCTCTTCCGGGGTTGCCACCGCATATCCCCAGATTTCTTCCCTACGCTCCATCATCCCGGCAATCATAACGGCACCGTGTCCGTATCCGTCGGCCTTAATCACACCAACCACCCGGGTATCCGGACCGATTTTCGATCGGATCAGGTTCAGGTTATTCTCAATCGCATCCAAATGGATCAACGCATATCCTCTGCTAAATTGGTTCATACAATCCTCTCTTTTCGTCCCGTCATTTACAGATATTTCCACAGTTCTCCCGGCATAACCGTATTCGGTCCACGCCCCGCTGCGACCGCCCGGTCCGCCAGCATACCGTGGAGCAGCGTTCCGTTTACCGCAGCCCGGACGCATGCAGTCCTGATCTGCGTTGTCCTCCGAAGTTCCGCCGCCAGAATACCGCCGATCATACCACACAGCACATCCCCGGAACCTGCTTTTGCAAGACAATCATTCCCCGTCATCGGTATCACAATCTCCCCGGAACCATCCCAGATCATTGTTCTGGAATCCTTGCGGACAATCACCAGATCTGTACGCCTGCCCAGTTCCTGCAGTGTCTCATATGGCTGCTCCCGCATCCGTTGCAGATCCATCCCGCTGATGCGCTCACATTCCTTCATATGAGGAGTCAGGATAAACCGTTCTGCATCACAACGGGCAAACAGATCTCCGATCTCCCCGTCCCGCGCCAGCAGTGTCAGGGCATCCGCATCCAGAACCACCGGCAGCATTGTCCGGGACAATACAATCCGAAGCAGTCGTTTCCCATAATCCCCGGTACCGATGCCGGGACCGATCACCACGCAGTCTCCCCATTGAATCGCCCGGAGCAGTTCCTCATCGGTTGTCGTATCCTTCACGCCGTAGACTAACAGTTCCGGCAGTGTACACACCACGTTATTCACCACCCGTTCCTGTGTGATTACCTTCACCATTCCCGCTCCGACACGATAAGCAGCGTTACCCACCAGAATCGGGGTTCCCGGCATCTCTTCACTGCCGGCAATCACCACCAGTTTGCCCCGGGTACCCTTATTGTCATTCACCCCGCGCTCCGGCATAATAAGATCCTCTGCATCGTAGGCTTTTACCAGCGGGGTATCTTCCAATGCACCGGCCGGAATCCCGATCTCGCAGACCCGGATTCTGCCCGAGTATTCCCTGCCGCATCCGGTCAGAAGTCCCCGTTTCAGATACCCATAGGTTACCGTCAGATCCGCCCGGAACGCCTCCGGCATCAGCCCCCCGGTATCTGCGTTGAGCCCGCTGGCAATATCCACGGCAATATGATACCCGGTTAGTGCATTCATCCGGCGGATCAGTTCCAGCTGTGTTTCATCCAGATCCCGTGAAAGACCGATTCCGAAAAGAGCATCCACTATGATATCATATTCCCGATCCGGAAAAATGTTATGCACCGCAAGCCCATGCGCCTGTGCAATGTTTCTCTGAAGCAGACACAGTTCGGAATATCGGTCACTCTCCTCCTGAAATACATCCACCCGATAGCCCGCCGTATGCAGCAGGCGCGCAATCGCCAGACCGTCTCCGCCATTATTGCCTCTTCCGCATACAACAAGAACGCCGGCGTCTTTCGCGAAGCGTTCTGTCATAATCCGGACCGTCTCCAGTGCTGCACGTTCCATGAGCACGATGGCCGGAATGCCGTATTGTGTTGTTGTATTCCTGTCTGCCTGCTTCATCTGGGAAGCGGAAACCACATATCTCATTGCGTTTCTCCCGAAGGTGTGCCGGGTTCTCCCGGCTTATACTGCATATCAAACAGTTCGATGACGTCCGCACCGAACACATCATGCATATAGTGATAGAGCTCCTGATTGCTCTCTTCCCGTTCCTGTTTCCGGACAATGTTTTTCTTCAGTTCCACCCTGACCATGGCAATCCACTTGGCTATCTCAGCAATATCCTTCTGGTTCCTGCCAATCTTACTGTAGCACAGTTCCATGGTCTCCAGCATCATGCTGTGATTCAACTGATCAATCTGCCTGGGAAGTTCTATCAATTCGTCTGCATAGGCATCTGTCTTTTCATTGCATTCCTCAATCAGACGTTTCTTCTCATCCAGCTTTTTGACAGTTTTCTCATTCTCATTGACACGCAGTTCCTCGGACAGCGGAATGATCTCCTGCATCATACGGTTTTTGAGTTTCTTGATCTCTTTCAGATCCTGGTTCAGTTTTCCCTGCCGCTTCAGAAGTTCGTTCATCTGCGCTTCCTTGGCAGCCAGTGATTTGCTTTTTTCCACGCGGGTAAATAACTGATGCCATTTATTATCCAGAATCAGAATCGGAATCTGCTTGCCCTGAAGGGCTTCAACGAACTGATTTGTTTTTTCCACCGTTTTCCTCACGTTTTCTTCTGTTGATCTTGTAGGACAATTTCATCAGACTGTCCGACAGATGTACATTCTCTACGATGACATCCTCCGGCACGTCCAGATCTACATGGGCAAAATTCCAGATTGCCTTGACTCCGTGCTTGACCAGTTGTCCGGTCACATCCACTGCACCGTTCTTCGGTATCGTCAACACCACAATGTCAATGTCATTCTGATCCACGAAGTCAATCACTTCCTCCATGGGTTTCACCTGGATCCCCCGAAGCTGTTTTCCGTACAGCGCCGGATTAATGTCGAAGATTCCTTTGACGATGAATCCTCGTTTCTCAAAATTCACATAATTGGCCAACGCCTGCCCCAGATTGCCTGCTCCGATAATGATCAGGTGATGATCGGTGTTCAGCCCCAGCAGTTTCCCGATCTCTTCATGCAGATAATCCACATTATATCCGTAGCCCTGCTGTCCGAATCCGCCGAAATTGTTGAAATCCTGACGGATCTGCGACGCTGTAACGTTCATCAGCTCACTTAATTCCTGGGATGAGATCCGCTCCACATGGGCTGCTTTCAGATCTCCTAGGTATCTGTAATATCTTGGAAGGCGACCGATCACCGCCTGGGAAATCTCTTTTTCTTCCACATCTTTTCCTCCGAACCACTCGTAATTGTATTATAGTAATCCGTTAAAAAAATGTCAATGATATGCCCTATTTATCTTTCCCGAAATCTCTGTTATAATTGCATGAGCAAATGAGAAGAAGGAAGTCCGATTTATGTTATTATCCGTCAGCAATCTATCCAAAGCATTTTCCGAAAAAGTGGTTCTGAAAAATGCTTCTTTCCACATAAATGAAACAGACAAAGCCGCCATTACCGGGATCAACGGAGCCGGGAAATCCACGCTCTTACGCATGATCATCGGGGAAATCTCCCCGGATGAGGGTACCGTTGTTTTTTCCCATGATGCCACCTACGGCTATCTGTCCCAGCAGCATACCGTTAACGGTACCCGCACGTTGTGGGAGGAGGTCGCCACGGTAAAACAGGACATTTTCGATATGCGGGACCAGCTGCGGTCCATGGAAGACCGTATGCCCCTCGTATCCGGTCAGGAATTGTCCCGTCTCATGGAACAATATCACACCCTGACCCACCGGTATGAGTTGTGCAACGGCTACGCCTGTGAAAGTGAGATTACGGGTGTTCTGTGCGGCCTGTCCTTTTCCGAGGCGGATTTTCACAAACCGGTTGCCCAGTTCTCCGGCGGACAGAAAACAAGAATTGCCCTCGCCAAGATTCTCCTTCAGAAGCCAGACCTGATTCTGCTGGACGAACCCACCAACCATCTGGACATTCCTTCCATCCAGTTCCTGGAGAATTTCATCCGCAATTTCAAGGGGGCTGTTCTGCTGATCTCCCATGACCGTTATTTTCTGGACCGCACCATGACGAAAATCATTGAGATCGACAATCATGAGGTCACGGTCTATACCGGTAACTATACCGAGTATGCAGCCAAACGCGAGCAGGTGCGCATCGCCAGATGGAATGCCTATGCCAATCAGCAGAGAGTCATCCGTCATCAGGAGGAAGTGATTGAAAAACTCCGGTCCTTTCACCGGGAAAAATCCATCCGGCGCGCCGAGAGCCGCGAGAAAATGCTTGCCAAGATGGAAGTGCTGGAGAAACCGGTAGAGATCAGCCATCAGATGAAGCTGAACCTGACGCCCCATATTCTCAGCGGCAATGATGTACTCTCCGTCCGTGGTCTCACGAAATCATATGGCTCGCATTCTCTGTTCCAAGATGCCGATATTGAGATCAAACGCGGGGAACATGTGGCACTGATCGGAGACAACGGAACCGGGAAAACAACCCTGTTCAAGATCATCAACGAGCTGGTAACTGCTGACGCCGGAACCATCCGCCTCGGCACCAATGTTGTAATCGGTTACTACGATCAGGAGCACCAGGTCCTGACGGAGGACAACACACTGTTTGAGGAGATTTCCGATGCATATCCGGATCTTTCCAATACCGAGATCCGGAATATACTGGCTGCTTTTCTGTTTACCAACGATGATGTGTTCAAACGGGTTTCCGAACTGTCCGGCGGAGAACAGGGACGTTTGTGTCTTGCGAAACTCATGTTGTCGGAATGTAATTTCCTGATGCTGGACGAACCCACCAACCATCTGGATATGGATTCCAAGGAGATTCTGGAACATGCCCTGAATCAATATAGGGGAACCTGCTTTTATATCTCCCACGACCGATATTTTGTGAATCGTACCGCCTCCAGAATCCTGGAGTTATCCGACGGCACCTTTCGGGAATATCTGGGGAATTATGACTACTATCTGGAGAAAAAGCAGGAACGCCTGAACGCCCTTGCTGGGAATCCGACAGAGGGATCCGCAGGTGCCGGCAAAAAAAACTCCGTCTCCGCGTCTGAACACGCCCCGATGTCTGAAGGTGCCAGAGACTGGAAAGCCAGCAAAGAGGAACAGGCAAGACTGCGGAAGCTGGAGAATGAAGTGAAGAAAACGGAGGCGCGCATCGAAGAACTGGAAGCGGAAAACAAATCGCTGCTGGCAGAGATGTCGAGACCTGAGATTGCCACCAATTCGGTGGAGCTGCAGAAACTTGCCGCCCTGCATGAACGAAACGAAGCAGAACTGAATGCATTGTATGAGAAATGGGAGCAACTGCAATAACAAACCAGTTACAATAAATCACCCCGGATGCACCGGCATCCGGGGTTTTCCGATCTATTTTCTATTGTTCCAGATTCTTACGAACTGCACGGATGAATTCTTCCGTATTCAGCACATGGACATCCGGCAGGGTCGTCATTGCCGCCAGCTCCTTGGTCATGTAACCGGATTCAATGGTATCAATGGTTGCTTTCTCCAATTTCTCCGCAAATGCAGATAATGCAGGCAGTTCATCCAGCTCACCACGTTTCTTCAGCGCACCTGTCCATGCGAAGATCGTTGCAACGGAGTTGGTCGATGTTTCCTCTCCCCGCAGATGCTTGTAATAATGTCTCTGAACCGTTCCGTGAGCAGCCTCGTATTCGTATACACCCTTCGGACTTACCAGCACAGAAGTCATCATGGCAAGGGATCCGAACGCAGTGGAGACCATATCGCTCATCACGTCACCGTCGTAATTCTTACAAGCCCAGATGAACCCGCCTTTTGCCCGCATCACGCGTGCCACCGCATCGTCAATCAGCGTGTAGAAATACTCAATGCCAAGTTCCTTGAATTTATCGGCATACTCCGTTTCATAGATCTCCTGGAAAATATCCTTGAAGGTGTGGTCATATTTCTTGGAAATGGTATCTTTGGTTGCAAACCACAGATCCTGTCTGGTATCCACTGCAAACTTGAAGCAGGACTGTGCAAAGCTGCGGATGGACTGCTCCGTGTTGTGCATTCCCTGGATCACGCCAGGACCCTTGAATTCGAAAATCGTATCTCTCGTAACGGTTCCGTCCTCAGCCGTAAAGACAATTTCTGCCTTTCCGGGGCCCGGAATCTTCATCTCAACGTTCTTGTAGACGTCACCATAGGCATGACGGGCCAGTGTGATGGGTTTCTCCCATGTTTTCACGTTCGGTTCGATTCCCTTGACGATAATCGGCGTTCTGAATACGGTACCGTCGAGAATCGCCCGGATGGTTCCGTTTGGTGATTTCCACATCTCCTTCAAGTGATATTCATCCATTCTTGCCGCATTGGGAGTGATGGTTGCACATTTTACCGCAACACCGTATTTCAGGGTTGCATTGGCACTGTCAACCGTAACCTGATCATCCGTAGCGTTTCTGTTCTCCAGCCCAAGATCATAATACTCTGTTTTCAGATCTACAAACGGCAAGATCAGTTCCTCCTTGATCATCTTCCAGAGAATTCTTGTCATTTCATCGCCGTCCATCTCTACGAGAGGGGTCTTCATCATTATTTTTGCCATCTTGTTTACTCCTGTCTGTCTTCTTTTTTCTTGGTGAAATAAACATTATACAATCCGTTCGCCTCAATGTTCCGGAACGCATTTACGATATGCAGATTGGCCAGTTGTTCCGCCTTATCCGCATCGCGGGCGATAATCGCTTCCATGATCTGTTCATGCTCGTTGGTGGAAGCGGCACTTCTGGATACATTGGACAAGGTTTTTCTTCTGACACGCATAACATACTGATGCAGATTGATCAGCTGATGTTTCAGCATCTTGGAATCACAGGCTTCATACAGAATCTCGTGAAATCTGCTGTCCAGTTCGGCCATCTGTTCAAAATGTCCCCTGGAAGCATGAAACTTAGACAGATAGACATTCTCTTCCATTTCATCGATCTGTTCTTTTGTAATATGTTCCACAGCCCATCTGGCACACAGTCCCTCCAGTTTGGAGCGCATCATATAGATGTCCTTTACATCCTCTGCTGTGATCCCCGTCACATATGCGCCTTTGTTCGGAATAATCTGGATCAGTCCCTCCAGCTCCAGCTGACGGAACGCTTCCCGGACAGGCGTACGGCTCACACCCATCTCTTCACCGATGGTAATCTCCCGAAGTTCCTCGTATTCAGCATACTTTCCATCCAGAATATCATCCCGCAGTTTCTGGAACACGCGTCCCCGCAGGGAATACTTATCCGTCACTTCATTCTTAACATCTGATTCTGACATTCCATTCTCCTCTTCATTACTAGCCGAGTTTGATGTTCCTGCTGTTGCAGACTTCCTGAATCTTGGCAACAAGTTCGGTATCCGTCAGAACGGTTACCCGTCCGCCTTCATACTCTTCATCCACCCACTCTTTTACACATTTTACAAGTTCGGAATTCTTGTCCACCTTCCTGCCTTCCTTCAGTTTGAAGTAAGAATTGATCCAATGCGCAATTCCAGCAAGACCGGACGTATTGGAAACCGCACACAAGACCGGTCTGTTCAGGAATTTCTCCGTATCGAAAATATTGTAGATCTCCTCGTTTTTCAGAAGTCCGTCTGCATGAATACCTGCACGGGTCACATTGAAGTTCCGTCCCACAAAAGGCGTTCTGGGCGGAATCTCATACCCGATCTCTTTCTCGTAATATTCCGCAAGTTCCGTAATCACAGTGGTATCCATGCCATTCAGATCACCCTTTAACTGTGCGTATTCGAACACCATTGCCTCCAGTGGGGTATTACCGGTTCTCTCACCGATACCAAACAGGGAAGTATTGATGCCGGAACAGCCATAGAGCCATGCTGTAGTGGAATTCACAACCGCTTTGTAGAAGTCATTGTGTCCATGCCACTCCAGAAGTTCCGACGGAACACCCGCATGCGTATGCAGGGCATAGATAATTCCCTGTACGGAACGGGGAATCACGGCGCCGGAGAAATTCACTCCATATCCCATGGTATCGCAGGCCCGGATCTTAATCGGAATCTTGTACTCATTCATCAATTTCATCAGTTCCATACAGAACGGAACTACGAAGCCATAGATATCCGCCCTGGTGATATCCTCCAGATGACATCTCGGGCTGATTCCCGTTTCCAGACATTCCCTGACAATACTCAGATAATGATCCATCGCCTGACGTCTTGTCATTTTCAATTTCAGGAAAATATGATAATCGGATGCAGAAACAAGAATTCCGGTTTCTTTCATACCGATTTCCTTCACCAGTTTGAAATCTTCCTTGCTGGCACGAATCCAGCTGGTTACCTCAGGGAATTCGTACCCGCGCTCCATACATTTGTACACCGCATCCCGGTCCTTCTTGCTGTACAGGAAAAACTCGCTGGCGCGAATCATACCGTTTGGCCCGCCCAATCTATGTAAATAATCATATATGGTCACAATCTGCTCTGTGGTATAGGGCGCTCTGGACTGCTGACCGTCCCGAAACGTCGTATCCGTAATCCAGATATCTTTCGGCATGTCATGCGGTACAATCCTGTCATTAAAAGGAATCTTTGGAATCTCTGAATACGGAAACATATTCCGGAATACATTTGGTTTGACCACATCATCCAGAATATACATATGCTCTTCTATCTGTAGAAGATTGTTTTTTTCGTTCAGGGTTACTTTACGATTCTGAAACATATCCTCATCATTTTGCATATCATTACCTCCTCACATAAAACATCGGTATCATTGTATACAATAATACCGATGTTGTCAATAAAACTTTGTAATTAGATTTTCGATGTGCAGCATTCCCCAGCCCTGTTTCATCCTGTTTTCCTTCAAATCCACCGAGGACTGTAACAATCTTCGTTTTAACGTATCCGGATCACGCTCGGACGTATGACAGAGCAACAGCGCCATGGCACCGGAAACAATCGGCGTAGCCATGGATGTTCCGCTTTTCATTGTATACATTTTGGAAGAACTTCTGCCTCTCACAGGACACGCACAGGATATAATCCCTGTTCCCGGTGCCACAATATCCGGCTTCAGAATCTCATACTGCCCCGGTCCTCTGGAGGAATAATCGTTACAATTTCTGGCATACCTGCCCGATCTGCGTCCGTCATGGCATCCTACGGCAATCACATGCCGGTAAGATGCAATGGAACTGATCGTCATGGGTGCCGGTCCATTATTGCCTGCGGCACAGATCACCGACACACCTTCCGACCACAGTTCATCAATCAGACGCAGAATGCGATTCGTCATATCCGCATCCACATCGTTTGTCATCCCCACGGAAATATTCAGTACATGCACCGGACGCGCCCGATTCAGATTCCGGATCCATTCCAATGCCCGCACCAGATTCGTGCAGGTTCCCTCACCGCTCTGATCCAGTATTTTCGCCACGATAAGTTCGGCTTCCGGTGCGATTCCCGCATATTTCCCCCGCATCACGCCGCCGTTTCCTGCCGCAATACCACACACATGTGTTCCGTGACCGCTATCATCATAAGGACTCTGTCTGCCGTTTACGAAATCCTGAAACGCTGCAATTCGGTCGCCGAAGTCCGGATGGGGATACACTCCGCTATCCAGTAATGCAATCCTGATTCCCCTCCCTCTTTTTCCAGCAGGAAGAAGCTCGGGATAATGCACTAATTCTCTGACATGATTCATGAAATGCTTTTTTATTTACGATATGCAGGCTTCCTGTTTTGTTTCTTCCAGAATCCTGCCAGCACCAGGCCAAGCCCCAGAATCAACAGTCCAATCTCCAGAATCAGTTTCGGATTCATCCTGTCTCCCGTGTCCGGAGATTCATCCAGTGCCCCTGAGTCAGACGCATTCTCTGTTTGCCGGTATTCATAGATACCGTATTCGGAGCAATGATATACCGTAAACCGGATACACTTCTGGTCTTCCACTTCCACGATCTCATGATCCAGGCTCTCCAGCTGACCATCCGGGTCCATTCCACAGACATGAATTCTGTCGTAATTGGTTGAGATCGGCACCGGGAGGGTAATCGTCAGTCCGTTCTGACCGAGCTTCTGAATCGGAACCGCAGCCTTGTCCTGAAACACAATATCCATTCCAATCAGATTGGCGAATTCCACATCCGGATACAATCGTCTGAATGCTTCCCGAATCCGGTCCGAAACAGTGTCTGATTCCCGGATCGACAGATGATACGCCTGCTTCGTTCCGATCACGGACGCCGATATGACTTCTTCATTCTTGAATGCGTTGGAACTGCAGGAAACCGTCACTTCGTTTTCCGCCGAAACTCCTTCTGACAGCAGAACCTGTTCATTCAGATACTGCGTAATGTCGCTCCCCGCCATTTGAGGAAGCACGAACTCCCGGATCGTCCCCGTGAGCCATCGTGTGTCTTCATAATACCGGAATGCATCCTCCCGGATCTGATCCAGTTTGTATTCCAGTCCATAGATAGTAAAGGTATCCGGAATCACAATATTCCCGGCAGCATCCGGTTGCAGGGTACACAGTCGCAGTTCCACCGTTCCTGCCAGATTGCTGTCTGCTTCTTTCCGAATACTCAGTACAATTCCATGAAAACCATAGCGTCTCGGATCCAATATGGTATTGTCAAACGTATCGGATACCGCATTGCTGATCACTGCAATATCCGCATTCGCCACTGCATCATCCCGCAGCTGCTCATTGCTGAAACGCATCGCCTCTTCATCATATCCAACCGCCGGAAGTATGGTTCCCTGGAAAATCACCATCGCTTCTCCGGGGGAATTTGAAGCCGTATACGCCTGCAGTCCAACCCCGGTTACATTCTGGGGAATCCGGATCACCTTCAGGGGGCAACCGTAAAATGCTCGGTCGTGAATGACCTGCAGTCCGCTTCCACCCTTCACCGTAGTCAGTGACGAACAACCTGCAAACGCTTCCTCCCCGATCTCTGTCACCCCGGAGCCCAGTTCCACCGCAATCATCTCTTTATGATCCCGGAACGCCTGCGGTCCGATTTTTTTCACTGTCTCCGGAATCCGAACATTCTGCGCAGTCCCCCGGTAAGCCACCAGGATGCCATCCCCAACGATCAGAAAATCCTCCGGTCCGTAATTCAGAAATGTATTAAGCCATTTTGTATCCTGCAATGCATACGGCGCAATCTCTGTTACGGTGGACGGGATCTGAATGTCTTTCAGGTAATCACAGTGATAAAACGCCCCGTATCCGATTGTGGTAACCCCCTCCGGGATAACCAGTTCCGTAAGAGCGCTTCTTGCAAAAGCAAAGTCACTGATCGTTGTAATTCCATCCGGTATCCGGTATGTTGTCAGCGGACTCAGATAATACGCCTGTGCAGCAATCGTGCTGCCACAGACCGTATATTTCGGGAAAGAGAACCCTTTCCCATCCTCTGTGGGAAATATATTTTCAATCATTTCCCCCATATCACTTTTCTCACTGTCCTGCCCGGATCCGGAATGATCCTCTTCCACCACCGGCGGAACATATTCCTCACCTTCGTATACCGTCTGCATGGTATGATCGATAAACACCACTGCATTTCGTCCCACGATGGTAGTGCTGCCCCAATAATCCTCCGGTTCAGGTTCCCAAACCGTATCCGTCTGATCCGTAGAATCGGACCCATCCCCGGCGTTGCCGGGCTCCTCATCCGGATTGTTATCCTCCTCAGGAGCCTCTGCAGTCCCGGCATTTTCCGCCGCTTCCGTCCAGACCCGATTCACAATATCCTCATATTCTGCTACAGACACATGATCTTTTTCCAGTTGCTTGAAAAAACGATCCGCATAAGATTCCTCGTCAGCCAATACCCGCAGCCTGTTACAGCCATCGAAGGCTGTACTGTGGATAAATTGAACCGACAGCGGAACAGACAATGCCTCCAGACTGACACAATTCTCAAAGGCTTTCATCTGAATCCGGTTCACGGAATACGGGAACTCCATCGCCTGAAGATTCTGACAATTGGCAAAAGAATACGCCGAAATATCCTTTACATGCGATGAAATCCGGATCGTTCTGAGGTGATCACACCCCCAAAACGCATAGGCACAGATCTCCTGAACCGAATCCGGCATCGTATAGGAACTTCCTTCTCTTCCCGGCAGCATCTCGTAAACCGTTTCCTGCTTATCATCATAGAGCACACCGTCCGCAAAGCAGAACTCCGGCGAGGTGATTGTCACCTGCTGTAATTGATTGCTCCCGGCAAACACGGCGGTTCCGAACTCTTTCAGCCCGGAACCAATTGTTATCTCTTTCAGGTTCGGGCAACTGCTGAAGGCGGCATTTCCGATACTCTCCACAGAATCCGGAATCACAACCTTTTCCAGCCCACTACAGCCCTCAAATGCTTTGGGCCGGATGTGCTTCACGCCATCCTCAATGATGACCTCCCGCACATCGGAATTCCCCGCAAACGCTTCCTCCCCAATGGTATCCAGTGTACCGGAAACAGACACGGTTTCCGCCGTGCCTGTATACTGAGCCAATGTATTGCCGTTTCGTTTGAAATCAGAGGACGCAGCCTCCGTTTTCGGCGTGGGAATCTGCATTAAGATAACTGCCGTCAGTATCAACACAATCCCCGCCGGACGCATGAATTTTCGAAGCATTCTCTACCCCTGCCTATGCATGATTCATCGTTTCTACACTGCATTCGCAGTCACTTTGGTCCTTTTATCCTTTTTCAGGAACAGGAAGACTGCAAGACATACCAGTCCGATGCACAGAAACCACTTGGGATGCATTGAGAAATCTCCCGTCTGGGGTGTCTTGTCCGTCACACCGCTCGTCAAATTGGATTTATCCACATAAATCGTATAGGGTGAGAAGTGTGTCGCTTTGAAACTGATACACGGAACGCCGTCAATGGTGATGAATTTCGCTTTCAGAATCTCCAGATCACCTGCATTGTCCACCGCTGCCGCTTTGTTATTCCCTGCATACATAATCAAATCATCCGGAATCGGAATCGTAATTCTGATCTTGATATCTGCCGTATCCTCAATCTTCTTCGTTCCGGTTTCATCATACAGGGTAATGTCAAAAGCACAATACTCTATATTGGCAAGAGAATCATATTCATCCATCAATGCAGCTTCCACTGCTTTTTTCGCAGAATCCTTGTAGGTAATGCGAACCACAAAATTATCCTTGGAGCCGTCTACCACGGCGCCTGCTTTATCCGGATTGGAGAAATCCACATCATCCACATCCACAATGGTACTGCCGGAGCCACTGCTGCTTCCGCCGCTTCCGCTGCCAGAACCACCGCTGCTACTGTTTCCGCTGTTGCCACTGTTCCCACTGTTACTGCCGTTGCCAGATCCGGAATTGTTGGAGCTTGCATTCACATAGGACGCGGTAACCGTTACATCGGCAGCCGGCATCGTAACCGTAGTTTCCGTCTTGTTCGGTTCTTTGATGGTTGCCGCGATATTCTTGCAGGTCCATTTGGAGAATACCTTCCCGGATTCCGGTTCATTGGCTTTGATGGTAACCACGGTACCTGCTTTGTAGGTTCCCGATCCGGTTCCGTTCTCCACAGTCAGCTTAAAGCTTCCGTCAATATTACCTGTATTCTGACCGTTTCCGTTGCCGTTGCCGTTTCCATTGTTACCGCCTGCGCCCGGAGGTGTCGGAATATCTTCACCCGGTTTATTCTCCGGTTCCGGAAGTGAATACTGCGCGATCAGAATGCGATCCTCCGTCACACTGATATACTCACCGCTCCAACCCGTGAATACATATCCCTCACGTGACGGATTTGCCGGCGGTTTTGCATTCATGCCCGGTTCAATCATCTGTGTATCACAAAGCGGTGTACCGTCATAATCCAGGAACTGTACCGAAAAACAATCATTGATGTATTCCAGTTCCTGACCGAACGAAATGGCATATTTGGCCGCTGCGGTATCTTTATAGGTCCGGATCACCGCATTGCCTCTGTCAAACGCGTCATTGTCAATCTGGGTTTCATAGCCGCGTATCGTTGCCGTCAGTGCATCCGTTGTATTGGTAAACGCATATTCCTTGATCTCCCCCAACGTCTGAGGCAGGTTTGCGGAGCGCAGACTCGTACAGTTATCAAAGCAATACGCAGGAATTACCTTCAACTGATCGCAATCTCCGAAATCTATTCCGGCAATCTTGCCGCAATACCGGAACGCTCCGTCTGCAATCTGGGAAACCTTGGTCAGGTTACTATCCGTTTTGCTGGTCACATATTTTTCTCCGACAATATCTCCTCTGCCGCTGAGAACCTCCTCAATCCGCAGTGTGCCGTCGGAATTGGTACTGTAGATAATACCGTTTTCGCATACGTATTTGTCATTTCCCGATATGCTGGACAAATCCGTACAGCCGCCCACAGGTGCCCGGCCAATATCCTGCATGGCGGGTCCGAGGCTCAGTTCCTGCAGATTCTCACAACTGTAAAATGCTTCATCTGGCAGAGATTTTACACTGGTCATCTGGATGCTGGTAATGCGGTCATTTCCCTGATCCACCAGTTCCTGTTCGTCTCCTGCGGCAAACTCCCGTCCCACGCCGGCAGAGGCACCGGGTGCATGTCCGCCGTCTGCATTACCGTAATATCCGTTGAACAGACCATGTTCCTTATAGGTCTTATAGTAGGGAAGCGCCTGAAGGTATGTGGTTACGTTGTTCCGGTTGCCGTTGCCTTCAATATATCCCTTTACATCGATGGATTCCACTCCTGCCGGTATTTTGATCTTCATGGTGTGTTCCACCAGATCCAGCTGGGCAGCAGTCAATACATACGGGCTCTCGTCATTGTGATTCACATAGATATCCTCGTATGCGGTTCGGATTCCATCCTCCAGCAGTTCATAATGCGGATAGTCCAGCAACGTGATAAGTCCTGTCTCCTCATCCCGCATAACCATCAGTCCGGACGGCTCATTGGATATGTAGCAGACACGGATTTTCAGTGTTCTGTCCATGTAATTATCTTCTGCCATAGCCCATTGGAAAGGCGCATATGCCGTATTGATATCCCCATGAAAAATCAGACTGGACCCACCGGTCTGGAATGCCTGATTGCCGATTACAAGGCTGCTATAACCATTCTTCGGGGTGGCAAAATAAACATCCTTCAGTGCGATACAGCCTTCAAATGCAGAATTGCCGATATTCGTAACGGTGTTCCCGATATACACCTTTTCCAGGTTCGTGTATCCTTTGAATGCTTCCGGCGCAATGGTTGACACCGAATCGTCCTCAATGGTAAGAATCTTCAGGGCATTCCGGATCTCTTCATCATCAAAGCAGCTTGCGCCGATGTTATTGATCTTAATCTCACCAACCACACTGGGAACAGTAATCTCTCCATCGAACACAGCCCCCGGCAGAAGCGTGCAGTCTTCCAGAGACCCTCTGTCATTCACGAGATACATATAGGAACCGTTGCTGGCCTCATAATATGTATTTCCGTCGGAGCCCTTAAACCGATAGGTAATCCCCGCCTTTCTCGCTGATTCACGAGGGCTTGCAATTGCCTGACTCTGCTTATAGCCGGGACCGATCAAATAAAAATTCTCCGTCAATACATCAATAAACGCATTGGTCGGGAAAGAAAGGGACTGGCAGGAGCCGGTTCCCGTGTCGGGGAATTCCACCGTTTCCAGGTTGACACATCCCCGGAAAAATCCAGCCCCGAGGGTAGCTGCATTGGAAGAACCGTAGCTTGCAGACATTACCACATTGGTTGCATTGGCTCTTCCCGACAGAATATAGTCACCGAACAGAGTAATTCCCGGCGGGAATTCAATCTGATTCCAGGTTCCCGTTGCACTGCTGGTTACCGCAAAAGCTCCCTCGTGGATCTCCTCCGTATTCGCGGCAAAGGACACCGTGTTCAGGGAATAGCAGTCGTAGAACGCATATTTCTCAATGATAAAGTTCGTGGTGCTGCGGCTCATATCAAGCGTCTTCAGATTCCGGCAGAAAGCAAATGCGCCCTCTCCGATATATTCCATCTTGTCATTGATCCGAACCGTGGACAAACTGTTGCATCCGCGGAAGGCTTCCGTACCAAGCCGTTCCGTAATACCGCTGAACGCTACCGTATTCAGACCGGTACAGCCTTCAAAGGCATGGTTACCGATATACCGCGCAGACAAGTCCAGTGCCTTGATACCGGTCACGCCTTCAAATGCACTGTCTCCGATCGCATAGATATCCGCCGGAATAATCAGGTTGGAAATGTTCGTAACATTCCGGAATGCACCCTCTCCGATATAATTCACCATAGCCTTCGTATTGTCCGTCTCATAGAATGTCCGGGACGAAGGATTGTAGGGAATGTACACGACATTGGAAACCTCATCGGTGTTGGTAATATCGTACACGGGAGTCAGAATACAGTTTTTATAGGCATTGGATGTTCCCGCATAATAATTGTGCTCGCAATAGTAACTCTTGCGTTGCTCCTCTGTCAGATCACTGACCGTATGGGAAGGCAGCGGAGTCGACGGATCTTCCTCCAGCATCTGCAGATACAGATTGTATTCCAGCGGGAAATACATCTTCAGATCATCTGCCGTAAGCGGAGTGTCAATATGCGTGGTGATGTAGGTATTAAACTGATCAATCGTAATCTGCGGATAATCGGTGACCACCTCCACGTCCACGGTAAGGGCACTGTCAATGGTAGAATACCCTGTATTGAACTGCGTGATAACATTTCCGCTGGGAGACTTGTAAAACTCATAGGCCCAGTCCAGATAATAGGAACCTGTGGACAATTCCCGGATCGTATATCCTTTGTATTTCGTTGCCCCCGAAAACGTGGATTCCTTCAGGAAATTCCATGATGCCGATGTAAAATCCGACGCGCTGTAGGTAGGCTCTGCCACAGAGGTATCCGTAGAGGTTCCTCCTGCCGCGGCTGATTGTCCGGTGGGAATTGCCGCCACGATCAACGCCATCACCAGGCACAATGCCCCGACGGTACGACGAATGATCTTCCGGGTCTTTCGATTCAATTTCTTGGAATTCTTCCTGCTCATCCTGTTCTCCTCATCACTTCATCTATTGGATACGTTTTGCAACAACCACAAATCTTCCATTCTTCTCCCGATAGTCGCAGGTCGACAACGTCAATAATTCATCCCCGTATCCTGCGTTCACTCCGGTATCGTACAAAGACATTGCCCGCATCTCTTCCATGCATGCATCGAATTCCTCTCCGGAATTGACATCGATAAACTGGTAATACTTGAATGCCAGACTGTCTTCCGTATATATTCTGGAGCGGAATACAAACATCACTTCATAGATTCCCTCTTCGTACAGGGTGTCGAACTGTATGTATTTGTGCTTCTCGTAGAAATCATAACTGCTGTATTTGTCCAGATTGCCGAACATATTGCCGGATTTCATATGATGACCGTATAGGATCATATTGTCATTTTTCTGAACAATACTGCAATCCTTGTCCAGAAAAATGCATCCGTTTGCATCCTTCTTTTCTTCAAAATTATAATGCAGATAGTGTTCTCCATCCTCACTCTGCATGACGGGATAGTCAATAAACGGCTTCTCTGAATGATTATCGGCTATTTTCAGCCATCCGATAAGGTTTGGATTCATATTATATAATTCTTCATATTTTTCCAGCACCTGCAGAATGACGGTTTTCTCCTCGCCGGTATGTTCGTCCACATAGATTTCTTCTTTGATTGTCTGGGACTTCTGCCCCTTTGCCGTGTCCTTTACTTTCCCTGCCAGATCCAGATTGCTCTGACTGCTCTGATCTGCCTTGTAATAGTACAAAACAAAAAAACCTATACAGGCAAACGCCACAATAAAGCACAGAGACAACACAACCATACGTCTCACATCCCGCACTTTCATCTGTTTCCGGATGGCACGCTGCATATCTGTATCAAAATCTCTGATATCCACAGGTCTTGCCTTACTCCCGCCAGCCTGTGACTTCCTTCTCTCACGGATCTGCTTTGCTCTCTCATAGATCTCGTCATCGAAATCCATGCCCTCTCTGGTTTCAAAGCGATATCCCTTCTGCACAATGAGATCCGCAACCTTAAGGACATCCTCCTCTTTGCGAAGATCGTACTGTCTCTTCAGATCCTGAATCACTATTCTCTCACGTTCCATCTATCTTCAAGCCCAATCACATACTCTTCCAATTTAACCATACAGATACTTTCATTTTACAATATCTTGTTGGAATTTCAAGTGTTTTACAAGATATTGTGACACATATTTCATTTCTTTTTTTTTGTCACACCATTCATCCGGCCGCATAAGATAGACTAAACAACTTCTTAGGAGTTTCACATGAGTGATCTGACAGCAACACAGTGCGGATGTACCAGAGGCGGCTCTTCCGGTTGCAACGGAAGCAGCCTTATCTGGATCATTCTGATCCTTTGCATGTGCAATCAGGATAACGGCTTCTCATTATGCGGCGGAGGACACGGTGACAACGACGGATGCCAGTGCATCTTATTGCTCTTACTGCTTTCCTGCTGTGGCGGATGCAATTCTATCTTCTAGATAGGTATTTCCTGTAGGGCAGCACCGGTCTTTTTGACTGATGCTGCCACCCCACATGTTTTTCCAAAGCACTGCATATATTAGATAAAAAACATTTTCCATGAATGTAGAATGTCAATCTCAGGAACCGGTCGAAATATTTGATTCCCTATACACAAACGAGCATATCCAGCTTATGAAAGTCATCTATGGGATGGTTCCCGTCTCCACACAGAGGCTTCTGGCTCCGATGATCAAGTACCGGGAATTATGCTATACGATTGAACTGACCCGCAAAGGTTTTCCTTCTATGTGTGACGATGCGGAGAATAAAGAGCCTGATATCGGTGATCTTCTTCTCCGCATGCGTCCATATATGAATGATTCGGAATGGAGTCAGGTATCCAGGATCAGTGAAATGTATCATATGCTAAAGACATTTGACCAATTAAAGGACACCCTGGCAGACTTTGAGCAGAAAACGGGGATCTCACTATCCCAGCTCATGAACAACCAATCCTCTCCGGAGGATATGCTCAAAATGTTCACAGCCGGCAGTGATATGATGTCCTTCCAGAATTTATTTAACAATGAAAAGGGCGATAAACATGAATAATGACAAAGCTGAAACATCCTATTCTGTACTCAATGATCCAAGTTTATCCGGCATTCCCCATGAGAAGATCGTATTTCTGGAGAAAATGCTGTTTGAAGCGAAAACAAAGAGTCAGTCTGAACTGCTTCCTTTTTTTCTCAACCTTGTGCAATTCAGCAAAGCCAATCACATTGATTTCAGCCCGGAGGAAACAGATGCCATTATTCAGGTACTTCAAAAGAACAGTTCTTCCAGGGATTTGAAGAATATGGAATACATACTCGGTGTATTCAAGAAAATGTCCGGCAAAAAATAGCCGAAAAAAGGACCCGATCCAATTGATCGGGTCCTTTCACAATTCTGTACTTACCTGCGTATCCGCCGTATCCGTTCCAAAGTGCGGTGCGTCAGGCGGAATTGCCGGAATACATTATGGTTTTACAACAATGTTAACAATTCTGCCCGGAACATAGATTTCCTTTACGATGGTTCCCGTCAGCTTGTCTCCAAGGGCTTCTTTGGCCGCCGCAATTACACTGTCTTTCGGATCGTCTTTGCCGATATTCAGTGTCACCTTTGTCTTGCCGTTGATCTGTACTGCGATCTCAACAGAAGCCTCCACCGTCTTTTCTTCCTCATATTCCGGCCATGTACTCTGGTAAATCCTGCCTTCATTGCCGAGATTCTGCCACAACTCTTCCGTGATATGCGGTGCAACAGGATTCAGAAGCTGCAACAGGGTGGAGAACTCTTTTCTGGTAATGGAGTTCTTCTTGTAGAAATCATTGATCAAAGACATCATTGCTGCAATAGCGGTATTGTATTTCAGGCATTCAAAATCATTGCTAACCTTTTTGATGGTCTGGTGCATCTTCGTAACCATATCTGCGGAATACTCATTCTCCTGCGTAACAAGGTCCTGCAGTTTCCAGATTCTCTCCAGGAACCTGCGACAGCCCTTCACACCGTCTTCCGACCAACAAGCACTCAATTCGAATGCGCCGATAAACATCTCGTAGGTTCTTAAGGTATCGGCACCGTACTCGTTGATGATATCGTCCGGATTCACCACATTACCTCTGGACTTACTCATCTTCTCCCCGTTCTCACCCAGAATCATACCGTGAGAGGTTCTCTTCCTGTAGGGCTCCGGACAGGGAACGACGGACTGATCGTATAAGAACTTATGCCAGAATCTGGAATACAGAAGATGCAGTGTGGTATGCTCCATACCACCATTATACCAGTCCACAGGCAGCCAGTATTTCATGGCCTCCGGACTTGCCAGCGCTTCTGTATTCTTCGGATCCGTATAACGAATGAAATACCATGAGGAACCGGCCCACTGAGGCATGGTATCCGTCTCCCGTTTTGCAGGACCTCCACAGCACGGACATGTGGTATTGACCCAATCAGTCATTGCTGCGAGAGGTGACTCTCCGGTATCCGTCGGCATATAACTGTCTACATCCGGGAGTAACAGTGGCAGATCCTTCTCTTCCAGCGGAACATATCCGCATTTCTCACAATGCACAATCGGAATCGGCTCTCCCCAGTATCTCTGGCGGCTGAATACCCAGTCACGCAGCTTGTAATTTACCTTTGCATTGCCGATCCCTTCCCGTTCCAGATAAGCAATCATCTTTTCTTTTGCTTCCGCAACTTCCAGCCCGTCCAGGAAATCGGAATTCACAAGTTTTCCGGTAGCCACATCTGTGTATACCTTCTCCTGCACATTCTCGCCGCCGGCAACTACTTCGATAATCGGAAGGTGGAATTTCTTGGCAAACTCCCAGTCTCTCTCATCATGGGCGGGAACGGCCATGATGGCACCCGTTCCGTAACTCATCAGTACATAATCCGAGATCCAGATCGGAATCTCCTTTCCGTTCACCGGATTAACCGCTGTCAGTCCGTCAATCGGAACGCCTGTCTTCTCCTTTACAAGCTCAGCTCTCTCGAAATCAGATTTTTTGGAAGCAGCTTCCCGGTATGCAGCGATCTCATCCCAGTTTTTCAGTTCCTCTTTGTATTTGTCAATGATCGGATGTTCGGGAGACACTACCATATAGGTTACTCCGAACAGTGTATCACATCTGGTGGTGTAGATCCGAAGTTTGTCTTCTTTTCCTTGGATGGAGAAATCAACCTCCGCGCCGGTGGATTTACCAATCCAGTTTTTCTGGGACACCTTTACTTTCTCAATATAGTCCACATCCTCCAGTCCCTGCAGAAGCTGTTCTGCATACTCTGTGATCTTCAGCATCCACTGACTCTGGGCTTTCCGTACCACAGGTGCACCGCATCGCTCACAAACGCCGTTCACAACCTCCTCATTGGCAAGACCGACTTTACAGGAGGTACACCAGTTGATCGGCATGGACGTCTTATAGGCCAGTCCCTTTTTGAACAACTGTAAGAAAATCCACTGGGTCCAATGATAATACTCCGGATCAGTCGTATTGATCTCTCTGTCCCAGTCAAAAGAATATCCGATGGAATGCAGCTGCTCTTTGAAACGATTCACATTGTTCTTCGTTACGATTCTGGGATGAATCTGATTCTTGATTGCATAATTCTCTGTCGGAAGACCGAACGCATCCCATCCCATCGGAAACAATACATTATACCCCTGCATTCTGCGCTTTCTTGCAACAATATCCATTGCCGTATAGGGTCTCGGATGTCCTACGTGCAGTCCCTGCCCGGAGGGATACGGGAACTCCACAAGTGCATAATATTTGGGCTTGGAATAGTCATCCTGGGCTGCAAAGGCTTTTTCTGCATCCCAGATATCCTGCCACTTTCGTTCTACTTCTTTGTGATTGTAAACTTCTGCCATTGTTATCCTCCAAACCGCTTCTCGCGGAATATATTCTTCTGCACAGCACACGAACATATTGTACTATACAAACTTATTTTGTCAACCCGACAACGGTTCGTACCGTTTCTCCTTCCACATAAGTAAGCGTCACGGTATCCCCGATCTGCAGCGTGATGGCCGTTGCAAATGCTGGATTGCTCATATCGATATCGTATACGGTTTCCTGATCGTTTAACATCAGGTAATAATGCGTATTTCCGTTCAGAACCAGAGACGCCAATGCGGTAATCTTCCCCCGGATCTCCTGTTCATTGCCCTGTACCTCTCCGGAGATTCCGTTGATATTCAGTAGAGAAACATAATTCGTTTCACATTCCTTTACCGTATCTCCCGTTGCAACCCACTGGTAATTATGAATATTTACCATGGCATATTTCTTAACCAGTCCCGCCTCATCCTTCAATGCCATGAAGTATGTTGGTTCATCGGCAATATTCAGCAACAGCGGGAAGGTTGCCGCGTATCCCAGGTGTTGTACCTGCCCCTGCGCGGATGACATGGCCGAATCTTCTATGGCTCCTTCCACAATATAGAATCTTGTCTCCATGGTTCTCTGGTTCATCAGAACAAATCCTACATTGGACTCGTCACTGGCCACACTGGTAACGCCCGTGTATACCCACACATCATCGTCCATTGCAATATAGTTATATCCGTTGGTTGTCTGCAGGCAGCCTTTCTGACTGAATTTGGAATTCCAATATCCATTCTGGAACTTACCGTAATAATCATATAGCTGAATCAGCAGTTCTGCAGAGTACACCTTATCAACCCAGGTCGGCACCTCATCCACCGCATAATCATAGCATTCTCCCGTGGATGCATTGCATAACACAACCCTGCCGATGGTCTTACCGCCAAACAGACCGATGTTATATTTGACCACCGGACATACCCAGTATGGCGTTCCGTTATCATCAATCTCAAAGAAGATCTCATCATCAAAGATATAGGTAGGGAAACGGAACCGTAAATGCCGCTTAATATACCTACCGAAATGCTCCGATTCGGAGTATCGGATCGGCTGTTCCAGTTTCACGCACTGGGTCTCCTGACTTGCCATATCAATCAGGATATACGCCGGAACGCCTTCCGAATGATTGGTAAACCATTTGATGATACTCGCATATTTCAGCGGTGTAACACGAACCGGTTTCCCGTTATAATTGATCTGCGTATACTCATCGGACACCTCAAACTGGGACACGATGTCCACCATGCTTCCCATCTTCTTATCACCGAGAAGAGATGCGGAATCCCTGTCCAACAGAGGAATTGTGGAATAATCCACCTGTTTGATATCTGACACGAAATCTCTTGTCTCCACCTTTATCAGCTGCTGGTATCTTTTGGCGTTAAACAATGTGGACGATGCCAGATTGGCAACTATAAATACCACCAATACCGATCCCAGTGCAATCAAGCCGATTTTGACCTGTTGCAGCACAGTGATCTCAAGACGGAATTTCCCTTTTGAGAAATGATATCCCATCGTTCTGTAACGACGGATAATCCACCAGATATCGCATACAACAATCATGAAAATCAAAAAGCCCCATAATCCTTTGCTATGAATATTCAATGCGGGCAATGTATTGTAATAATATAAAAAAGCCACTGCAAGGATAATCACGACACGGAGAGCTATTCCCAAATTATGTTTTACTTTCGGACTCATAATTTCCTCCTCAAAATATGTATTTACACAGTTCTTATTATATATGCAAAATGCACATTCATTCAATAGGTATTTCACGTTTATCCCATTCTGTATTGTCGATTCTATTGACTTTTACGCGTTGAAGTGCTACAATGCACGGGTAATCCTACAATACGAGGTTTCCATATGAAATCAATTTGTTTTCTCGGGTTCGGACTGATCGGCGGTTCCATCGCCAAAAGTCTGATCGACGCCAAAGACTATCCATGCTCCCTGTCCGCTTATGATCCGGATACCCGGTCTCTGGAACAGGCTGTCAGAGATCATGTTCTTCAGGCATCTTATCATCATATAGACGATGTTCCTCTGGAGCAGGCAGATATCATTATTCTCTGTGCTCCGGTTATGGTCAACTCTGCCAATCTTCGCAGTATCCGTGACAGAATTCCGGCAGATTGTATTGTGACAGACGTGGGAAGTGTCAAATCTGACATTGTAAAATGTGTTGACGAACTGGGACTTACCGATCGTTTCATCGGCGGTCATCCTATGACGGGAAGCGAGAAGAACGGCTACATTGCCTCTTCCGCGCTTCTCATGCGCAATGCATACTATATTCTGACACCAACAGAAAATATACCCCGTACGTTTCTGGACGAAATGCTTCGTATGGTGAAAGCCACCGGTGCACTTCCCCTTGTCATGGGCTGCAGTGAACACGATCAGGTTGTGGCCGGCATCAGCCATTTGCCGCATTTGATCAGTGCCTCTCTGGTGAATCTGATTCACGATAATGATGTAGAAAACGAGTACATGCATAAGGTTGCTGCAGGAGGCTTCAAGGATATTACGAGAATCTCTTCCTCTTCCCCCAGAATGTGGGAACAGATCTGTGCCATGAATACCGGAAGTATTCTTCCGCTGTTGGATCAATACATCCGGTCGTTGTGTGATCTGCGGGATCATTTGGAACACTACGACAAAGAGTACATCTATGATTTTTTCAGTAACGCACGGGAATACCGGGCATCCTTCTCGGATCTTTCCCACGGACCGATCCGTAAGCTTCACCGCCTCTATGTTGATATTCCCGATGTTCCTGGAATTATCGCCAAAATCGCTTCTCTTCTGGCGCTTCACGGTATTAACATACAGAACATCGGCATCATTCATAATCGTGAATTTGAAAACGGTGCCCTGCGGATAGAATTTCGTGAGGAAAGCGATATGCAGGAAGCAGCCGGCTTACTCCGCAATGCAGACTACAGCATCTCCCTCCCACTTGACACGAAGTGATATTGCTGTCAGATTGTGGATATGATACCGCTTGGTAACCACAGAATAAGGAATCTGATAGAGACGACATAACAAAGCCTTCATGGTTGCACTGTGTGTGACAATCATGATGGCTTTTTCATTCTCCTGCCCCCGATGTTTCTCATAGATTCGCCTCATGGCAGCAACAGCCCTGTCCGCCACCTGCCGATACCCCTCTCCGCTTTCTATCGGATCCATGCGATCGCTTTGCTCCCAACGTTCATATTCTGCTTTATAGAGCCTGCTTACTTCCTCCCAGGAATGACCTTCGAAAATCCCAAGATTCATCTCTTCCAGTCCCGCCATGGGTATTGCTTCCACGCCTGCCTTATCTGCAATGATCTGTGCCGTTTTCAGTGCACGTTGCAAGGGACTGGAATAGACCGCCAAAATCCTAGTCAGATCATATCGCACCGCAAACCGCTCTGCCTGTGCAATTCCCTCCGCATTCAAAGGAATATCCGTTACCCCCTGAATCTTGGCAGCTACATTCCAATCCGTCTGCCCGTGTCTCACAATAATAAATTCCATCACAATCCCCTTTTCTGTCTTTGCATCTGCAGTCGCAGGCATAACTTGGTTTCCCCCAAAAAAGCAAAAAGACGAAATATAGTCCAACTACATTTCGTCTCTGGGTCATGTACCCTCAAAACCGAACATCGAAATCTCATATCTTCTGACTTTTCCTGGAATA
>JAEDCX010000076.1 GCA_016293925.1 Lachnospiraceae bacterium
GCCGGATCGTCGATGTTAATGATACCGTGTTTGCATTGCCGGAACAGAAGACTCTTGCAATACAGATATTCTTCCATGTCGGCATGCTCGTTTGGACCGATGTGATCTGCGCTGAAGTTGGTAAATACGCCGATATCGAACGTGAATCCTGCCACCCGGTGAAGCTTCAAGCCCTGGCTGGAAACCTCCATCACGCAATATTGACAGCCGGCCTCCACCATCAGGGAGAAAAGACGCTGTAATTCATAACTTTCGGGCGTTGTATTGGCAGTTTTCTGCTTCTGGCCGTCGATGACTGCACCGATGGTGCCGATTACGCCAACCTTGGCACCGCTTTGTTCCAGAATGGACTGTACCATATAGGACGTGGTGGTTTTCCCTTTGGTTCCCGTGATACCGATGGTAATCAGCTTCCGGGCGGGATGATCGAAATAAGCAGCGGAGCAGCAGGCCAGACTCCGGCGGTTATCCTGCGCACGCAGAATCGTAATGCCCCGGGCTTGGGCGGTGGCAATCTGATCATCAGGAATATCTCGGTCAATCAGGATGGCAGCGGCTCCCTTCTCCATGATCTCCGGAATCAGATCATGGGAGTCCCTTGTGGTTCCGCGGATACAGATAAAAAGACAACCGGGAACGATTTTCCGGGTATCGTAGATCAATTCGGTAATCTCAACGGTGTCAGGATCCTGTGATCCCGCAACCGGTGTTGTGTCAAGTTCTTCCACGATCAGATTCAGTTTCATGCCATTCTCTCTTTCCTGGTAAGATATTCCTGTAAGATTTCCTCGGTTACTTCAATGGATGCTTCAAACATGGTATGGGATGGTCCTTCCATGGTCACATGGCCGGTCTCTTCGGACCAGATGACATGCAGAGGACCACCGATCTGTTCCACGGTTACGTCGCGATCCACATAGTTCTGTAAGATCGATCCCACCACTGCGGTGCAGCAGCCGGTTCCGCAGCCGATGGTCTCTCCGGTGCCCCGTTCCCATTCCCGGATCTTGATATAGTTTCGGTTTACAATCTGGGCAAAGGTTACATTGGTACGGTTGGGGAACAGGGAAGTCATGTTTTCTAACGCAGGGCCGTACAGGGCAACATCCAGATCTGAGGTATTCTCCACGAAGGCCACAATGTGAGGATTCCCCCAGGAAACTGCGGTAATATGGAACGTTCTGTCAAGTACCTTTACAGGCTGATGGATGAATTCCGGCAATTCGGTTATAACCGGTATCTTTCCGGTATCCAGTACCGGAGTACCGATGTCGGCGCGAATATTGACGGCGAGACCATTCTTTACCGTGAGCCACACATGCTGGATACCACCCAACGTTTCGATGGTAAATTCGGTCTTATCGGTAAGTTTGTGATCGTATACATATTTGGAAACAGAGCGGAGTGCGTTGCCGCACATCTCCCCTTCGGTACCGTCCGGATTGAATACCCGCATCCGGAAATCCGCAACGGTCTGCCCGTTTCCCGCTGCCAGAGGAGTGGAGGGACAGATCAGAATCATCCCGTCTGAGCCGATGGCAAAATGTCTGTCCGATACATATTGCGCCAGTTTGTTCAGGTTTGGTAATTCCTGATGGATGGCATCGATATAGACATAGTCATTTCCGAATGCCTGCATTTTCGTGAATTGTATTCTCATGTTTTTCTCCTTATAACCCTGCAGTCGTTTTCTGATGATGGGCTAACCATTCATGGCTTGGTCAAGATCTGCGATGATATCGTCCGGATGCTCCAGGCCCACAGACAATCGCAGGAACGTATCGGTAATGCCCAGCTTCTGCCGGGTTTCCTCCGTAAGAGACTCGTGGGTCTGTGTTCTCGGATACGTGATCAGTGTCTCTGTGCCGCCAAGACTCTCTGCGAACATAATCATGTCAACGTCCCGTAAGATTTTCTGTACTGTCTCAAAACTGTCAACGTGGAAAGAGATCATACCGCCGAAACCGGTGGTCTGACGTCTGGTCAGCTCGTACTGGGGATGATCTTCAAAGCCGACGTAGTAAACATCCTGAACCTTAGGCTGGGTACGAAGCCAGTTTGCTACCTTCATGGCGTTGGAATTGTGCCGGTCCATACGGATCTGCAGTGTCTTCAACCCACGGAGCAGCAACCAGGAATCGAAGGGTGCAAGACCGTTTCCGTGGGATTTCAGCTGCAGTCTCATGTGATCTGCCATTTCCTGACTCTTTACCACCACAAGACCGGCAATGACATCGTTGTGACCGCAGATATATTTGGTGCCGCTGTGTACCACCACATCCGCACCCAGCGTCAGCGGTTTCTGGAAATACGGTGTCAGGAAGGTATTGTCCACTACAACCAGGGCACCGACAGAATGTGCCAGCTCGGCGATTGCGGCAATATCCGCAACCTTCATCATGGGGTTGGTGGGCGTTTCAATGAACACCATACGTGTATGCTCCGTCAGATTGGCGCGGACATTTTCAATATCGCACATATCCACATAGGAAAAGGTACATCCGTATTTGCCGAAGATATCGTTGCCGATCCGGTAGGTTCCTCCGTAGATATCATCCGTCAGCAGAACATGGTCGCCGGGATTCAGCCAGGTGAAAAGAGACATGTTAGCAGCCTGACCGCTAGACATGGCGAATCCCTCCAGTCCTTCCTCCAGGATTGCCATGGTCCTCTCCAGTTCCTCTCTGGTGGGATTCTGAAGCCGGGAGTAGGCGTATCCCGTTGTCTTGTATAATTCCTTATGGCGGAAAGTGCCGGTCTGATAGATCGGAAAGCTTACCGCACCGGTGATCGGATCATTGCCGAGTGCTCCGTGAATTGCCTTGGATTCGAAGTGAAGATTCTCTTTTCTGTCATAATCAGTGAAGTTCTCAAAGTTTTTCATTATTGTGACCTCCTTGAGCCGGTGACCTGCTGTTATCACGCTTTTCGTTGTTAGAACCATTATATCTAACATTATGCTGTAAAAACAATACATATTATGTTTCTGACATTGCAAATAGTGCTGTTTTTGATATAATAGGGGAATAGCTTGGTGCAGAGGAGGAGAAGAATGATTACCTACGCCAAAAGAGGTTATCTGACCGATGATTTCAGAATCTTTCATCTGGTCACAAGGGAACGGCGGGAATTCGATTATCATTATCATGATTTCGATAAGGTTCTGCTGTTCCTGAAAGGAAATGTGACATACTGTGTGGAAGGTATGAATTATGAGCTGAAGCCATATGATATTGTATTGGTGCGTTCCGGTCAGGTACACAGACCGGTGGTGCGGGATGACAGCGTGTACGAACGCATCGTGATCTATATCTCCAGACAGTTTATGGAACAGTACCGGAGTGATACATATGATCTGTCGGAATGCTTTGATCGGGCAATGCAGGAGAAAACCAGTGTGTTTCGTACCGAATCTCTGGAAAAGAGCAGGCTGTACCGGATTACCAAGGAGCTGGAGGAATCCTTTGCGCAGGAAGAGTTTGCGGGGGAGCTGCATCGCAAGGTTCTGTTTCTGGAACTGATGATTCAGATGAATCGGGCTGTTCTGCATGGAGATGTGCAATACCTCGGCAACAGTCAGTCCGGAACCAGAATCCGGGAGATCATCACTTATCTGAATACGCATCTGACGGAGGATATTTCGATTGATGATGTTGCGGAGAAGATGTTCATGAGCCGCTATCATGTGATGCATCTGTTCAAGCGGGAAACGGGAGATACGATCGGTAATTACGTGACGAACAAACGGCTGATTCGGGCACGGCGTCTGATTGAGGAAGGACGGACGGTGACGGATGCCTGTTTTGAGAGCGGATTTACCAGTTATTCCAACTTCGCCAGGGCGTACAAGAAAAATTATGGAGAATCTGCCACAAAGATGCAGATTTTGTCTACTCAGAAAAAGGAAAATGTTGTACAATATTTGTCAGGACGTGATTCTACGGGGGAAATGTATGAATAGCAGACATCCATATATGAAAAGAGTAATCGGTTTTATCGGCATCTGGGGTGTGATCGTGACACAGACGGTTCTGACGATGCTGTATTGGCAGGAGCGGATGGCGGAGACGATTGTGATGGATCTCGGCATTCTGGTGGTTCTTCTGCTGGGCATGGCGGGACAGCTGGTGTGGTCCAGAATCGTAGCGTTGGCATTACCGATCGGATATGTCATTCAGCGTCTTTTGTTGAGCATTCGCTATTCGGGGGAGATTGGTCCTGCTTTTTTCGTATGGATGGTGCTTCCGGTGGTTCTCCATGTTTTTTTCTGCCTGTTTTCGGACGGAGAGATCAGGGTACATCAGCAGCTTGACATTATGATTGAGGAACAGAAGGATCTGGTTATGATCAGCCAGACTACGGGGTTGTATAATATCCGTTGTCTGCAATATGATCTGAGAATGCAGCAGGCATATTGTGACCGGAACAATCTGACGCTGGCCCTGATGGCAGTCCGGTATGCGTGGGCTCAGGATGCATGCAGGATGCTGGGAGGAGAGAAGTATCGTGCCGTGCTACAGAAGATCGGTATTATTCTGGTGGATGATGTGAGGGTGGAGGACAGAGTCTATGATCTGGATGGAGAAGGGGTGTACGGGGTTCTGATGATTTGTGACAGGAAATCCATGGAAGCGGTCAAAACCCGTCTGGAGAATGTGGTAAGAGGAATTGATCTGACGGATGTGGTGGGAGATCAACAGATTGTACCGATTATCACCACTACGTGCCGTGAGTTTGACAAAGAAGAGTTTGGGAATGATGCAATCCTTTTTGCCAGGACGGTATATAACGAGATCAGACAGTAAGGGGAATGCAACTTACCCATTCCGGAATGCAACTTAATCAGGAATTATGACACCTTGGCGCGAAAGTGTTGCCGGGGTGTTTTTTTGCGTATATGGTAATCTTGCGAAGCAGACAAAAACTGCGGCTTGCGAATCAGCGCAAGGAATGAGAAAGGCATGGTCGGCAAAATGAGTAAAATGATTGAAGTCAGGAATCTGAAAAAGCAATTCGGAGATGTGGTGGCGGTGAATGACATCAGTTTCGATGTGGAGGCAGGAGAACTGTTTGGCTTCCTCGGGGTAAACGGTGCGGGCAAATCCACCACAATTAACATGATGAGTACGATCTATGAACCGACAGAAGGAACCATTACCATCTGCGGACGTGACGTATGTAAGGATGCCAGGGAGGTTCGCCGGAAAATCGGTGTGGTAAGCCAGGGAAACATGCTGGATGAGAAACTGACCGTGAGAGAGAATCTGATGATCCGGGGCGGATTGTATGAGAAAGAAAAAAGAAAGCTGAATGAGCGGTTGCAGGAAGTGGCAGATCTTCTGGAACTCGACGATGTGATGAACAGAAAATACGGAATGCTTTCCGGCGGGCAGAAGAGAAGATGTGAGGTTGCAAAGGCATTGATGAACACACCGGAGCTTCTGTTTCTGGATGAACCGACGACGGGGCTGGATCCGGCAACCCGTAAGAAACTGTGGGACAGACTGACAACGCTGCGTAAGGAAACGGGGATGACCATCTTCCTGACCACCCACTATATGGAGGAGGCGGCAAAGGCAAGTCACATCGCTATCCTTGAGAAGGGGAAAATCATGGAATACGGGACGCCCTTTGAACTGAAGGAACGATTTGCAAGGGATACGTTACTGCTGGTTCCCACGGACCGGGAGGCTGTGACGGCATATCTGGAGCAGGCGGGACTTACTTACCGGAAAAAGGAAGAGAAGATCTGTCTGAACCTTCGGGATACCATGGAAGCACTGCCGATTGTGAATGCCCTTCGGGAGCAGATCGGCGGATTTGAGGTCATCCAGGGTTCTATGGATGACGTGTTCCTGAACGCCACCGGGAAATCCTTGGACGGACAGGATCAGCAGCAGAATCAGGAAGAGAACAGTAAGAAAGGAAAAAGAAGATAATGAGCGCATTGGGTAAACTGGTAAAACGAAATTGTATGATCTATTTCAAGGATCGCTCCGCTGTTTTTTTCTCCCTCTTGTCTATGATCATGGTCATTCTCGTCATGATTGTTTTCCTTGGGGATATGAATGTCAGGAGTATTGTAGAGGTGATCAACGAGTATGGTGGGGATCGCCCTGATCCTGCAGCAGATAAAGCCAATGCCACAGAGCTGATTCTGCAGTGGACCATCGCAGGTATCGTAATCGTAAACAGTGTGATGGTATCCATGACACTGATCAGTAACATGATCAACGACAAGATCAAAGGCAAACTGACCAGCTTCTATACGGCACCGGTCAGCAGAGCAGTCATCACAATGGGGTATATCATTGCCTCTGTGATCACCAGCTTCGTGATGAGTGTGCTTACGGTTGTTGTGGCAGAGGGATATATGGCAGTCAGAGGATATGATATGCTGACCGCGGTGCAGGCATTGCAGATTCTGGGTATCATTGCGTTATCCGTTTTTACCTCCTCCAGTTTAATGTTCCTCCTGGCTGTACTGGTAAATACCGAGAGCGCATGGAGCAGTCTCGGTACGGTTGTGGGCACACTGGTGGGGTTCCTGGGAGGAATCTATCTTCCGGTCGGATCTCTTCCGGACGGTGTGGTAACCGTGATGAAAGGGTTCCCGGTGCTGCATGAGTCGGCAATGATGAGAGCCGTCCTGATGAACAGTGTTACCGAGAAGAGTTTTGCGGGGATGTCTGCAGAAGTGACGGAGATGTTTAACGAGGAACTGGGGGTGACCCTGACGATGTTTGGAAAAACAACAACCTCTCTTTTTCAGGTGCTTTTTATGATTGGGTATGGTATAATTGCTTTTATAGTCGCGACCATTATCATATCTCGAAAAGGAGTTCGTGACAGATAGGAGCACTTTTTGAAAATCGTAATAGAAGAATGTCCCGCCAACGAGGAAGATTCCATTATTGTCCGGTGTAAAGAACTGGATGAGAGGATGCTGCAGCTGTTGCATTCCCTGAAAGCAGGGAAACATCAGCTGGCGGCATGGAGAGACGGTCAGATCGTGATGCTGGAGCCGAAGGAAGCGTACTATTTCGAAGCGGTGGATAACAGGGTCTACATATACACACAGCAGGAAGTCTATGAGAGCCGGATGAAACTCTATGAGTTGGAGCAGCAGTACGGAACCGCAGACTTTCTTCGCATATCCAAATCTGTGATCGTAAACATGACGAAGATCAGAAAACTGAGTCCGGGCTTTAACGGCAGATTTGAGGCACATCTGAAGAATGGGGAGAGGGTCGTGATCTCCAGACAGTATGTACCCGCACTGAAAGAACGCCTGGGATTGTAGGAGGTATGATATGAAAAACGTCGTGAGAGAAAGAATCAAATCCCTTTTGTTTATTTTTGCATGCGTTACCACAGGAACGGTAATCGGTAACGTAGTGTATATTCTGTTGTTTCAGGATATCCGCACTTCTTATTACGGTCAGTCGTTGTCCAGAATTCTAATGATAGCCCTGCTGACCACACTGTGCAGCCTGATCTATCCGAACCGGGCAATATCCAGGAGAAAAGAGCTCCTGCTGGCATCGCTGCACTTTATTCTGGTGTGCGTCATTGTTCTGACACTGGGAATAACGGGAGAATGGTTTGAAGTCAGCAATGTCTGGATGATTGTCGGCGCGATTCTGGTATGTGCAGCCATTTTTGCAGGTGTATACGGTGCGGCTGAGGTACGGGGAAGGCGTCTGGCAGCAGCCATGAATGAGCGTCTGAAAGAGATGAACGGTGAGGATGAAGAGGATTCTGCGCCGGGGAAACCGGATCACAATGATCGTACGGATGATAAAGACGGTGATCACAACAGCGTATGTTGACAAAAGCTAACGATAATGGGAACGAACAGGTAAGGGGCAGGTATGGAGCAGACATGGTTTTGGTATCGGTTATATGGGTGTACGGTGCGGTCGGAAATGGAATATCCGCATCTGTTGGATACAGATTCCCGGACGGAGGATCTGACCATTCGGATCAGTGAACTGAAACGGAGGATCAAGGATCCGAAGGGCTGTTTTGTGGACACCATCACAAGGGACAGGATATACTTCTGCAATCAGGTTGGATGTTTCCTGATTACGGGCGGGACTCAAATCGAGATCTGTCCGAATCCGGGGGTGGAGATTGAGGCAATGACTCCGTTTGTATTCGGGTACTGTATTGCGATGCTTTTCTGGCAGAGAGGGCTCACAGCAATCCATTGCAGTGCCGTGGAGAAGGAGGGAAAAGCACTTCTGATATCCGGTTACAGTGGGGCCGGCAAATCGACGCTGACCACGGTTCTGTTGGAGAACGGATATCGTCTGATGACGGATGATGTGGCTATATTGAAAGCAACAGACGACGAGATCATTGTGTATCCCGCATTTCCGCAGCAGAAGCTGTGCCGGGATGCGGTGGAACGCAACCGGATGGATACCCGGGAACTGATTTACATTGACGAGGATCGGGATAAGTATGCAATTCCCAGAAAAGATCATTTTTGTCAGGACCCCTGTGAATTGATCGGCATCATCTGCCTGAACGTTCATAAAGAGCAGGAACTTGTATTCGGAGAGATTGCGGGAGCGGGAAAACTGACGGCATTTCTGGAGAATCTGTTCCTCTTTCCCATGTTCCGGGCAAATCAGGTCTTTACACCACAGGATATGCAGTGGTGTCTGGATGTGGTGCAGAGGGTTCCCGTATACGGAATGATCCGGCCGGAAGGACTGGATTGTACAGCGCAACAGTTGAAAATCGTTGATGACAGGATTTTCGGAAACCAATAGAACCCATGGAAGGAGAAGATATGTCTGCAATCTGGGGAATGATCAGGACAAATCACTTGCCGATAGAAGCCACTCTCCCGGCGGGGATGGCATTCTTTGGGGACAAATATGCAGTTGACCGGGTGGATGAGATATTGGATGCCTCGGTTTATTTTGCTTGTGCACATCAGTATGTGACACCACAGTCCAAATGGGAGAGATTACCGTATCATGATGCGGAGCGGGGAATCTATTATACCGCGGACTGTATTCTGGATAACAGAGACCGGCTGGCGGAGCAGCTGGGGCTTCGGGAGTATGAGAAACTGCCGGATGCGGCCATTGCGTACGAAGCATATCTTGTCTGGGGCGAACGGTTTGTAACACGTCTTCTGGGCATTTTCTCCATTGCCATTTATGATGAGAAGCGGGATATTTTCCTGCTGTATACGGATCATACGGGATGCCGCTGTATCAATTATGCTGTGGAGGGACAGGAGATACTCTTTTCCACGACCTATGACTGGTTCCGGGTGGCATTGGACAAGAGATTGAGATTGTCCCAAACCTGGATGACGGGATGCGTCCGGGAACCATCTGCGTGTATGATCGTCTTTCCGGGGCTGACCCCTTATGAGAACGTTTTTCAGGTAAGAGCCGGACATTATGTGAGAGTTTGCGGAGGGAAGGTCAGAGAAAGATGTTATTATGACCCCGGGAAAACGAAAATGGCACGATTCGACAGTGAAGAAGCATACCGGGAACATTATATCGAAGTATTTGAAAACTGTGTGAGAGATATTCTGCGGCCGGGAGTGAAGGTGGCAGCAACGTTGAGTGGCGGATTGGATTCCACATCCGTGGTAAGTGTTGCCGCACCGATACTCAAGGCAAGAGGGGAAGCGCTACCCACCTATACATCGGTTCCGGATCCGGAATTCGAATTGGAGTCGGATGGTTATCATATGGCGGATGAGTCACCGCTGGTACGAAAGACAGCGGAGTGTTTGGGGAATCTGGAGCCGCATTTCGTGGCCTGCGAGGGTGAGAGTCCCATGACCCATCTGAACGAATGGGTGGATGCGTATGGATTCCCACTGAAATCGTCTGTCAACCTTCTGTGGTTGGACCGGGTCAGCAAGCAGGCTGCAGGAGAAGGATGCACCGTTATGCTGTCCGGTCAGCACGGCAACGCTACGATTTCCTATGGGGATATATTTACTCTTGCCTATCAGGATGTCCTGCATCTGAAGCTGCTGCGTGCCAAACGGGAGGTTCGGGAATTTCTGCAGGTCAATCATATTCCCAAAGAGAATTTTAAGCGGGTGCTGAAACAGAATCTGGCAGAGAAATGGGCTGCTCTGTGGGGGCGAGAAGTGTCCGAAGAACCGGTTCGGTTTGCCAGAACGGATGCAGCAGAGCGACGTAAGATCGACAGACAACGTCATGCAGATGTAAGGAGGCACGGTACCGGAAGCCTGAACAGCCACCGCCAGAAAAGAAGACTTCCCTATCAGCTGGCAGAATTGCAGCAGCTTGGAATGTATAATACCATGGACAGTCTCGTGAATGGTATTGTAGAGAGAGATCCCACCAGAGACAGACGTATGATCGAATTATGCATATCATACCCTGTGTCATGCTTTGTGGCGCATGGGATGGAACGGCACATGGTGCGGGGATTTCTGGAAGGAATTGTACCGGATCATGTTCGGCTGGATGTGAGACACCGGGGAGCACAGGGGGCAGATTATCTGCAACGTGTGAATCGATCGTGGGCAGAGCATAAGCAGGAGGTACTGCAGAACCTGAAGAATCCATATCTGAAAGAATATCTGGATGAAGAGGCGTTACAGAAGCTGATTGATGATTGCGGGAAAGCAGACCGGTTTGACGAAGAAAACAGCAAAGAGGTAATTTTCATATTGTACTATGCGGCATTGGGAAGATTTCTGGAGAATTACCACGGGCAGTGAGGCAGATACGAACCAACGGGCACATGCAAAAAACCACTCCGCAGGGAGTGGTTTTGTTG
>JAEDCX010000010.1 GCA_016293925.1 Lachnospiraceae bacterium
GGCTGCCATCGGTATGGTTAACCAGAAAACTACAGCGGTTCGTGTGATTCCGGTCATCGGCAAAGGTGTAGGTGAGATCGTAGAATTCGGCGGACTGCTGGGATATGCACCGATCATGCCGGTGAACAGCTTCTCCTGCGATGCTTTTGTGAATCGGACGGGAAGAATCCCGGCGCCGGTACACAGCTTTAAGAATTAAGCATCATACAGAGCACAGAAGGAATAAAGTCCTGTCTGCAACCCCGGGTTCTGTGGGCTGCAGGCAGGACTTTTCGTATGCTGTCCCGGAAGGAAGTTATATTTTCATCATTCTTCTCGTTAATTCATTCTCATATTCCGTATGGAATTTGTTGGCGACAACGGACTGATACAGGCAGGTTGCATCGATATCCTGTTCCAGCTGGCGGCGCAGAAGAGAATCCTCCTGTTTCAGATAATCGGCAGGCTGCGTAATGACGGGAATGGATGCCCTGGAAGCGATCTCCCCCAGCAGAGGAGCGGCATCCTCCCGGAAACCGAGAATACGGATATACTGCGCGTAACCGGCTTCGCAGAATGCGTTTACGTCAGACTGTCTGATATTCAGGAGAATGTGCAGTAGGGAACGACACACTCTGGTATAGGTCATATCCTTGGTTTTCAAGGCAAAAGAGAAATCCTGGAAACCGGTATAGGTATCCAGCAGGTTCGATACCCTGTCGCCGAATTCCTCCGATACATCATAGAATTGACTGTAGCCGTGGCGGCGTTCCGTGATCAGTTTGTACTGAAGCATGGCAGAATAATCATCCGGAGAGATCGGATAGGTCCTTCCGGATTTCCGCTGCAAAATGCGGAATACCTGTGGCGGTACCTGATTCTGAATCATCAGCAGGGTGCAGTCATTCTCAATGGACTGTCGGATGGAGAGCGCCGAACTGTAGGATTCCGACAAGCGTTTTGCATGATAGCTGCTGCCTACACGGACTTCCGTATAGGGGCGGATCGCACTGTCGAACAGACGGAGCGCCTTAATATATTCGATGCCGAGAATATTGTTCGGGGATGAGAGAATCTCATTCAGGTTCGGAAATTCGGGATACAGGGTTTCCAACGCATTCATGCGTGCCTGGGGATAGGACAGTCCCGATTTCAGATATGACCGAAGCAGGCTCTGATACTGGGGCGTCTCGTGAAGCAGAATGTCGGCGAGGGCTGTTAATGCCTCGATATCTCCGCATTCACTTCCGAAAGCAATATGGTCGACGACGCCGAGGTGCTTCAGAATGGAAACGGCTCCTTTTGCGAAATATTCTGCACTGCCAGTCGCAAAGGCCACCGGTAGTTCAATCACCAGATCCGCCCCGGACTCCAACGCCATGCGGGCGCGGTCATATTTACTCATGAGAGCAGGTTCTCCGCGCTGGGTGTAATCACCGCTCATGACCACGATCATATAGTCCGCACCGGTGGCATCTTTGGCATGGGCCAGTTGATGAAGATGTCCGTTGTGAAATGGATTGTATTCTGCGATAACGCCTGTAACGACCATGTAAAGCCCTCCGTATGAATTCCCTGTAATCCACGGAGAATCCGTGATGCAAACAGTGTAACATGAATACCCGGTGTAGGCAAGTATGCATCCGTATGGGAATGGCCGAAAACAGATATCAGAATTGTACGCAATTTTGCACAAGAAAAAGGAGGATACAACTTGTGCCCGGTTGGTAAGTTCGCTATAATATGATAAGAATCAGCAATGATATGTGGAGGCGGGTATGGCATTTATTGATATTATCAAAGAGAAGGCGAAATCAGACAGGAAGACGATTGTTTTGCCGGAAACCAACGATAAGCGGACATTGATTGCGGCAGCAACGATTATGAAAGAAAATATAGCGAATATTATCATGGTCGGTAAAGAGGAGAAGATCATGGACGGCGCCGGTTGGCTGGATCTGGATCTGTCCAAGGTTACCGTTGTGGATCCGGATACCTACGAGAAAACCGGAGAATATATTGAGAAATTCTATGAGTTGAGAAAATCCAAGGGAATGACAATGGAGAAGGCACAGGCAATCCTGATGAACGATCCGTTGACCTTTGGCGTCATGATGGTAAAATGCAATGATGCGGACGGTATGGTAGCAGGTGCCTGTCATGCAACTGCAGATGTATTGAGACCCTCCCTGCAGATTCTGCGTACCGCACCTGGAGTAAAACTTGTGTCCGGATTCTTTATTCTGGATGTGCCGAATTGTGATATGGGAGAGAACGGAACATTTCTGTTTGCGGATTGCGGTCTGAACCAGGATCCTACCGCAGAGGAACTGGCTGCTATTGCAGATACCAGTGCCAAGAGCTTTAAGACACTGATCGGCGGCAAACCGATTATCGCCATGTTATCCCATTCTACCAAAGGAAGCGCTAAGCATCCTCTGGTCGATAAGGTGGTGGAGGCAACCAGAATTGCGCATGAACAGTATCCCCAGTTGACGCTGGACGGAGAATTGCAGCTGGACGCCGCGCTGGTTCCGGACGTAGCAAAAGCAAAGGCTCCGGGCAGTGAAGTGGCGGGACATGCCAATGTGCTTATTTTCCCGAATCTGGACTGCGGTAATATCGGCTATAAGCTGGTGGAACGTCTCGGCGGTGCCAGCGCGTACGGTCCCATGCTGCAGGGAATTGCAAGACCGGTGAATGATCTGTCCCGCGGATGTAAATGGGAGGATATCGTCGGAGTTGTGGCGTTAACTGCCGTACAGGCTCAGCTGGTATAGACCGTACCGGATAAATCGCCAAGATTCAAAAAATATAGTTGACAAAGCCCCGGCGGATATGTATACTTGTTTAAGTGTGGATAGGAGCCTGTTATGCAAATCAATCTGACAGAGGTGTTTTTATCGGAAGGTGAGACACTGGAGGAGTTTGTTTCATACGAGAAGAGTGAGATTCTCTATTCCGGGAATGTTTACCCGATTGCAGTGAAACAGCCGTTTCGGATTACTCTGCAGAACCTTGCAAGGGGGAAAGCGAAACTGCACGGAGTCGGAGAGGCGATCCTGACATTGCACTGTGACAGATGCCTGAAGCAGGTGGATGTCACGGTACCGGTTGACTTTACTTATGAGATCTGTTCCCCGGAGACGGAGATGACAGAGGATGATAAGGAAGAGCAATTCTATGTACAGGGTTACCGCTTGGATACAGACTTGTTATTAGACAATGAGATTTTAATTCTGTGGCCGATGAAGGTTCTGTGCCACGAGTCATGCAAGGGAATCTGTCCTGTGTGTGGCAGGAATCGAAATGATGGAGACTGCGGATGCGATACATTCGTTCCGGATCCCAGGATGGCGAAACTGAGAGATATCTTGAATGCGAATAAGGAGGTGTAACGATGTCTATTTGCCCAAAAAATAAATCTTCCAAAGGTAGAAGAGATAAGAGAAGAGCGAACTGGAAAATGAGCGCTCCCACGTTGGTAAAATGCAGCAAGTGTGGTGCTTTGATGATGCCTCACAGAGTATGTAAGAAATGTGGTTCTTACAATAAGCGCGAGATCGTTTCTGTAGACTAATCTGAGGAATGATACGGAATGTACGGTGCCTTGAGTGATCAGGGCACTGTTTTTTTTGTGTTTTGTTCCAAATCTGTATTTTGGCGGGTGATTCTTGATTTTTTGACTGTTCTTATGTATAGTAGAGTAATGTGGAAAAGAGTGCCGGTGCGTTGCGTTTCACAAGGCTGTTTATGGCGCCAATGGAGCGCAGAGGAAGGGAGAAGGAATAATGTCAGAGATGGTCAGGATTGCATTGGATGCAATGGGGGGAGATAATGCTCCCGGAGAGATTGTGAAAGGTGCCGTTCAGGCTGCCAATGAGGATGGCAGGATCAAACTTTTTTTCGTCGGAAGACAGGAAGCTATTGCGGCAGAGCTTGAGAAATATACATATCACCCGGAACAGGTGGAGATCGTAAATGCCACAGAGGTTATAGAGACGGGGGAACCGCCTGTTATGGCGATCCGTAAGAAAAAGGAATCCTCCATGGTGAAAGCACTGATGATGGTGAAGGAAGGCAGGTGCGATGCCTATGTATCGGCGGGAAGTACCGGTGCCACATTGGTGGGCGGACAGATACTGGTCGGAAGAATTAAGGGCGTCGAGAGACCGCCTCTGGCACCGATGATTCCCACAGCAAGTGGGGCAAGCCTTCTGCTGGATTGCGGAGCCAATGTGGATGCGAAACCCAGCAACCTGGTGCAGTTTGCGAAGATGGGCTCGGTGTATATGAAGAACGTCTTAGGGATTGACAGACCGACAGTAGGTCTTCTGAATATCGGCGCAGAAGAGGAGAAGGGGAATGCTTTGGTGAAAGAAGTATTTCCTCTGTTGGAGCATTGCCCGGATATCAATTTCATCGGAAATATGGAGCCCAAGGATGCTCTGTCAGGGAAGGCGGATGTGATTGTCAGTGAGGCCTTTGCCGGTAATATTCTCCTGAAATCTTATGAAGCCACCGCAGGAATCCTGCTTCGGGAGGTAAAATCCTGTATGAAGAGTACCCTGAAAACCAAGATCGGCGCGCTGCTAATCAAGAAGAAACTGAAGGATACTCTTGGGAAGTTTGATGCTTCCGAGTACGGCGGAGCGCCACTGCTCGGACTGAACGGTCTGGTGGTGAAAGCCCACGGATCCTCTAAAGCGAAGGAGATTCACAATGCCTGCCTGCAATGTGTGACCTTCAAGGAACAGAGAATCTGTGACCAGATCAAAGAAATCATCCGTGTAAAGGACGAATAGGGAAGAGATGGAACTGGAAAAACTGAAACACATAATTGCCGGGGTCATGGGGATGAATCCGGAGGAGATCACGAAGGAGACCCGGTTTGTGGAGGATCTCGGGGCGGATTCCCTGAATGTTTACGAGATCATCATGAATATCGAGAGCGAATTCGATATTGAGCTTTGTATGGATCATGTAGAGAAGATCAATACGGTGGAGGAAGCACTTGCCCTGATTGAGGGAACGGTGTAGTGCCTGAAAAATAGATGAAGTATGATTTGGAAGAATTGCAGAACAGAATAGGGTATTCTTTTCATGATGTGGGATTGCTGGAGCAGGCGGTGACGCACAGTTCCTATGCCAATGAGCGGACGATCCGGAGAATTCCGGATTACGAACGGATTGAGTTTCTGGGAGACGCGGTGCTGGAAACGGTGTCCAGTGAATTTATTTTCCGGGAACACACCTCCATGTCGGAAGGAAATATGACCAAACTACGGGCCAGTCTCGTGTGTGAACCGGCGTTGGCGTACTGCGCCAGAAAACTGGAACTCGGTCGTTTCCTGAACCTCGGAAAAGGGGAGGAACGCTGCGGAGGACGGGAACGGGATTCCATCATTGCAGATGTGATGGAGGCGATTACCGGAGCAATCTATCTGGATGGCGGGATGGAGCAGGCGAAAGCGTTCATCCTGGGACATATCCTGAATGATGTGGAGAACTCCGGGATCTTCTACGACAGTAAATCAACGTTGCAGGAGATGATACAGCGTACGGGCGGTGTCCTCCGGTACGAACTGATTGATGAGTCCGGTCCGGAACATGATAAAACATTTACGGCCAGAGTGTTGATTGATGACATCCCAAGAGGAGTCGGAAGCGGACATAATAAAAAGCAGGCTGAACAAAAAGCTGCCTATGAGGCAATCGTAGCCCTCAGGAAAGCAGAGAAAAAACAGTAGGTGTACAATGTATCTGAAGAGTATAGAGATTCAGGGATTCAAATCCTTTGCGAACAAAATCGTATTTTCTTTTCATAATGGAATAACAGGCATCGTAGGACCGAACGGTTCCGGTAAGAGTAATGTTGCTGATGCGGTAAGATGGGTTCTGGGAGAACAGCGGATCAAACAGCTGCGTGGTGCCAGTATGCAGGATGTGATTTTCGCAGGAACAGAGATGCGGAAGCCCTTGAGTTATGCGTATGTTGCCATAACCATGGATAACTCAGACCATAAGCTTCCCGTGGAATATGATGAAGTGACGGTTGCCAGACGATTATACCGTTCCGGCGAGAGCGAGTATCTGCTGAATGGTCTTCCGTGCCGTCTGAAGGATGTCAACGAGATGTTCTACGATACCGGTATCGGGAAAGAGGGCTACTCCATCATCGGTCAGGGACAGATTGACCGGATTCTCTCGGGAAAACCGGAGGAGCGGCGGGAATTGTTCGATGAAGCGGCGGGGATCGTCAAGTTCAAACGCCGGAAGTATGCGGCTGTTAAGAAACTGGAAGAGGAGCAGCAGAATCTGGTCCGGGTGAAGGACATTCTGACCGAACTGGAGAAGCAGGTCGGACCACTGGAACGTCAGTCCGAGAAGGCGAAAATCTATCTGAAGAAAAAAGAAGAGATGAAGACTCTGGATGTGAATGTGTTCCTCCTGGAGAACAGAAGACTGAACGATCAGCTGACAGAGGTAACCGGGAAACATAAGATTGCCAGTGAGGAGCTGGCATCCACCAATGAACGGTTTGAGAATATTAAGCTGGAATATGAGCGGATCCAGAATGAGATGGAACAGCTGGAGGAGCAGATAGAGCATTCCAGAACCACGCTGTCGGAATCCACTGTGATGAAGAGCCGGCTGGAGAACCAGATTGAAGTGCTGCGGGAACAGATTCGTTCCGCGCAAGGAAATGAGGAGCATCTTCGGAACCGGATGTCCAGCGTGCAAAATGAGATTGATATTCGGGAAAAAGAGAAAACGGATATCCTGGAAGGGAAAAAAGTATTCGACGACCAACTGGCGGACGCAGAGAAAATCAGAGACGAGGCGAAGGACAAATTAGTCGAAACCCAGTCCCGGATCGAAGATCTGAATATGCGCATTGAGGTGTGCAAGAATCAGATTATCGATACGTTGAACGAGCGTGCGACCATCAAAGCCCGTCTGGGTCGGTTTGACACTATGATCGAGCAGATCAATATCAGAAAGGCGGAACTGAACTCCAGACTTCTGAAGACGAAGTCCAATGAAGAAGAGCAGAACGCTGCGATTGCCAAACTGGAGGAGAATTTTGAGCGGATCACGGAAGAAATCGGTACCATGAACCGTGATCAAAAACAGAAAGAGGAACGATCCCGCGCAATCCATGATGAGATTGAAACGAAGGATAAAGAGGTCCGGGAACTCCAGGTGAAATATCATCAGGAGAAATCCAAACTGGAAGCGATTACCAATATGACGGAGCGGTACGAGGGGTACGGGAACAGTATTCGCAAGGTCATGGAGGTGAAGGATCGTAACAAAGGCATTGTCGGTGTGGTTGCCGACATCATTAAAGTAGATAAGAAGTATGAAACTGCCATTGAGACAGCGCTTGGCGGTAATATCCAGAACATTGTTACGGATGATGAGGAAACGGCGAAGGAGATGATCCGGTATCTGAAGGAGAACCGGTTCGGTAGAGCGACGTTTCTGCCGCTTACCAGTATTGAACATCCACAGGAATTCAAGAATCCGGAGGCACTGCGGGAAAAGGGCGTCATCGGAATGGCGGATGAACTGGTGAGGATCGAGGATAAATACCGTAACGTTGCCCGGGCGATGCTGGGGCGTATTGTGGTTGTGGACAATGTGGACAATGCATTGAAGATTGCCCGCAAATTCGATTATCAGGTACGTATGGTTACCGTTGACGGAGAACTACTGGTTCCCGGCGGCGCCATCAGCGGCGGCGCCTTCAAGAATAATTCCAACCTGTTAAGCCGCCGTCGTGAGATGGAGGAATTGGAAGGAAGAGTCCGGAAATATCTGCAGGATATGGATGCGCGGACGGAGGAGATCGAGAAGATCAAGAAGGAACGTACCGAACTTCGGACGTCCATCGAGGAACTGAAGCTTGCACTGCAGACGAAATTCATCGAACAGAATACCGCCAGAGTGAATCTGATGACTGCCAAAGAGCGTAAGGACGAGACGGAAAAGGATTTCGGAGATCTGCAGACAGAGCAGATGGATATTGAGCGGAAAATCGCCGAGATCACACAGAATAAGAAGGATGCCCAGGAGAGTCTGACCGAGTCGGAGCAGTTTGAACGGGAGGCGGGTGAGAAAATCACGAAGCATCAGGAAGAACTGGATGTTCTTCGTACCCGGGAAACGGAACAGACCGGTACGGTAAACGAACTGGATCTGGCAGTAGAGAAGAGTCTGCAGAAGCAGGAATTCCAACAGCAGAATGTGAACCGGATTGAGAATGAGATCCGGCGGTATGTCAGTGAACTGGAAGAGATTACGGGACAGCTTACACAGAATGCCAGGGACGTTGTTCAAAAAGAGCAGGACATTGAGGAGATTCGCAAGACCATCGATGCGTCCCAGGGCGTGAAGTCGGAACTGGAACAGAAACTGCAGGAGGATATCGAGAAAAAGGAAGCCTTCAGCGAGAAACAGAAGAAATTCTTTGAAACGCGGGAAGAACTGGCACAGATGAGTACGCAGATGGATCGGGAGGTCTTCCGACTGAACGATCAGAAGGAAAAGATTGAGAATTCCATTTCCTCCTTTATCAACTATATGTGGGAGGAATATGAGATTACGCTGACGGATGCAACCCATCTGCGGGATGAAGCAATGACTGATCTTGCGTCCATGAAGCGGGATATCTCCCGATTAAAGGATGAGATCCGCAAACTGGGAGATGTGAATGTCAACGCCATCGAGGATTACAAGAATCTCATGGAGCGGTATACTGCCATGAAGGTGCAGTACGATGATCTGATAGAGGCGGAGAAGACCCTAAACCAGATTATCGAAGAATTGGAGACCCAGATGCGGAAGCAGTTCAAGGAGAAGTTTTCCGAGATCAGCCATGAATTTGACAAGGTATTCAAGGAATTGTTCGGTGGCGGAAAGGGTACCCTTGAATTGATGGAGGATGATGATATTCTGGAAGCGGGAATCGGTATCATCGCCCAGCCTCCAGGCAAGAAACTGCAGAATATGATGCAGCTGTCCGGCGGTGAGAAGGCACTGACCGCAATTGCTCTTTTGTTTGCAATCCAGAACCTGAAACCGTCTCCGTTCTGTCTGCTGGATGAGATTGAAGCGGCACTGGATGAGAGTAATGTGGGCCGATTTGCGAAGTATCTGCATAAGTTGACGAAACACACCCAGTTCATTGTTATCACCCACAGGCGTGGAACCATGGAACGGGCGGACCGTCTGTACGGCATTACCATGCAGGAAAAGGGTGTATCTACGCAGGTCGGAATTGATTTTGTCAACGAAGATCTGGAGGATTAGCAGGGTATCGGAAAGGCATGAAAGAAGCATGAGTGAAGAAAAGAAGGGTTTTTTCAGCCGGTTGAAAGCCGGTCTGAGCAAAACAAGGAAAAACATCGTACACGGTATCGATTCGATTTTCAGCGGATTCTCCAAAATCGATGAGGACTTCTATGAAGAACTGGAAGAGACGCTGATTATGGGAGATATCGGGGTAAAGGCAACGGAGGAGATCATTGAACGTCTGAAAGCCGAAGTGAAATCCCAGAGGATTAAAGAACCCGCCGAGTGCAGGCAGGTTGTGATCGATACCATCAAGGAACAGATGGGAGTGACTCAGGCGGCCTATGAATATGAGCAGAAACAGTCCGTTGTATTTGTGATCGGCGTGAACGGTGTCGGGAAAACAACAACCGTCGGCAAACTGGCCGGGAAGCTGAAGGCACAGGGAAGAAAGGTTCTTCTTGCCGCGGCGGATACGTTTCGGGCAGCGGCCGGGGAACAATTGGAGGAGTGGTCCCGCAGAGCAGGCGTGGAGATGATCGGCGGCGCCGAGGGCGCGGACCCTGCCAGTGTGATTTTCGATGCGGTAAACGCCGCGAAAGCCAGAAAGGCAGATGTGCTTCTGTGCGATACCGCAGGTCGTCTTCATAACAAGAAAAACCTGATGGAAGAGTTAAAGAAGATGAATCGCATCATTGACCGGGAATTTCCGGATGCCCATCGGGAGAATCTGGTGGTTCTGGATGCCACCACAGGACAGAACGCCCTGCAACAGGCGAGGGATTTCGGAGAAGTCACAAACCTTACCGGAATCATTCTGACCAAGATGGACGGAACTGCCAAGGGAGGAATTGCGATCGCCATTCAGTCGGAACTGAACATTCCGGTGAAATATATCGGAGTCGGTGAGACGATAGAGGATCTGCAGAAGTTTGACGCGGATGCATTTGTGAATGCACTGTTTGATGTGACCGAGAATGAGAACGATAATGAGAATGAAGAAGGCTGATGAAGATGGAAGAGAAAATGTTGACATTGGAGAAGTTTGAAGAGGCTTCCGAGGTTGTGAAAAGAGTAACACTGGAAACCAAACTGATTTACAGTAGTTATTTTTCGGAACAGACCGGCAACAAGGTCTATCTGAAACCGGAAAATATGCAGTTTACGGGTGCGTATAAGGTGCGTGGTGCCTATTACAAGATGAGTACACTGACGGACGAGGACAGAGCCAAGGGCGTGATTACCGCATCCGCAGGGAACCATGCCCAGGGCGTTGCATACGCTGCCAAGTGTTACGGAGCGAAGGCGACGATTGTGATGCCTACCACAACCCCTCTCATGAAGGTGAACCGTACCAAGAGCTACGGCGCAGAAGTGGTGCTGTACGGAGATGTCTATGACGAAGCCTGTGAATATGCCCTGAAGCTGACGGAGGAAAAGGGGTATACCTTCATTCATCCCTTTGATGATCTGACCGTTGCGACTGGTCAGGGAACCATTGCCATGGAGATCTTCAAGGAGCTGCCGCTGGTGGATTATATTCTGGTTCCGGTGGGCGGAGGCGGATTGGCCACGGGGGTATCCACGCTTGCGAAACTGCTGAATCCCAAGATTCAGGTGATTGCTGTGGAACCGCAGGGTGCAAACTGTCTTCAGGAGTCCTTGAAAAAGGGTGAGGTAACAACCCTGCCCACTGTCAACACCATTGCGGACGGTACCGCGGTGAAGACTCCCGGATCCAGACTGTTCCCGTACCTTCAGCAAAATGTGGATGACATCATTACGGTAGAGGATGCGGATCTTGTGACAGCATTCCTGGATATGGTGGAGAACCATAAGATGATCGTTGAGAATTCGGGTCTGCTGACCGTTGCAGCACTGAAACAGTTGAATGTGAAGGATAAAAAGGTCGTTTCTGTTTTAAGCGGCGGCAACATGGATATTATCACCATGTCCAGCGTGGTTCAGCAGGGGCTGATTTTCCGGGACAGAATCTTTACTGTGTCGGTATTGCTTCCGGACCGCCCGGGCGAACTGTCCACCGTTTCTGCCGTGATTGCACGGGAAAACGGAAATGTTATCAAACTGGAGCACAACCAGTTCGTATCCATCAATCGAAAAGCCGCGGTGGAACTTCGTATTACGCTGGAGGCTTTCGGAACGGAGCATAAGAATCAGATCATCAAAGCACTGGAGGACGGAGGCTACAAGCCGAAACTTGTGAGAACGAATATCTGATTTTGTTCTTTTGATCTCTTTGACAACGGATTACATATATCCGTCACATCCGCGCATACTACTGGTATGAGACAAGGCGTGGAAAAGACCAAAAAATATGTATTAAAATATATTCTGCTGATAGGCTGCGCTGCAGTGTACGCAGCGGGAATCAGTTTGTTTCTGGATCCGTTGGGGATTGCGCCGGGAGGCGTAACCGGTATTGCGATTCTGTTGAACCGTTATGTCCCCATCCCGACCGGAACGCTGATCTTTGCCTTGAATGTGCCGATTCTGCTGATCGGCGGCTGGAAGCTCGGACGGAATCTTCTTCTGTCTACGGTGTGGACGATTCTCTGGATCAGTTTTTTCGCGGATGTGTTTTCCCTTTCGCTGGTTCCGGCATCCGGGGATCCTCTGGTGGCAGCACTGTTGGGCGGTATCCTGTTGGCTTTGGGAGTCGGGACCGCATTTCAGGTGGGGGCAACCACCGGCGGAATTGATATTCTGGTCCGGCTGCTGCGGTTGAAATACAGGCATCTGAGGACGGGAACCTGTTTTCTGCTGTTGGATTTGACCATTGTATTTATTTCCGGTGTGGTGCTACGCAGCGTGGAAACGGCTGCCTATGCGTTTCTTGCTGTCATGACGTCTTCTTTTCTCGTGGACCGGATTCTGTACGGAAGAGACGAGGAACGTCTGCTCTATGTGATCAGCGGGGTACCGGAGCAGATTGCGGAACGGTTTCTGCTGGAACTGCATACCGGCGCGACGCTTCTGGCCGGCCGGGGAGCATATTCCGGACGGGAAAGACCGGTAATTATGTGCGTTGTACGCAAAAGTCTGGCACCGAGAGCCATGGCCATTGTGCGGGAAACCGATGAGAATGCATTTCTGATTGTAACCGATGCAAGGGAAATCTACGGAGAAGGGCATAAGAGCTATACACACGTTGTGTGAGAATTGCGGAGCGTGCCTACGAAGGAACAGAGCAGGAATTCCATATCAATCATTTTTGGGGGTGTCAAGAAAAAATACTTGACACCTCTTTTTGCTTGGGGTATAGTGTATGAAGTGACACAAGGAAAGGGTACGAAGGATGAAACAGAATGCCCTTTTTCCGAAGGTCGGGGTGGTAAGATGGAGAAGATTGTAATGCAGGGAATGCTCTATGATTTCTACGGAGATCTGTTGACAGAGCATCAGAAGAGAATCTATGAGGATGCAGTTTACAATGACATGTCTCTTACGGAACTTGCCATGACATATGAGATCAGCCGTCAGGCTGTACATGATATGATCAAGCGATGCGACAGGATTCTCAATGCGTATGAAGAGAAGTTACATCTTGTTGCCAGATTTGCCAAAGTCAAGGAGGCGGTCACCAGGATCCGGACCTTGACGGAGGATGAGCAGATCCGCGGACTTGCGGATGAGATCCTGGAGGATTTATAGTGGCTTTCGAGAGTTTAACAGACAAACTTCAGAATATATTCAGGAATCTGCGCGGGAAAGGCCGTTTGACGGAGGATGATGTCAAGAGTGCCATGCGCGAGGTCAAGATGGCTTTGCTGGAAGCCGATGTAAACTTCAAGGTTGTGAAGCAGTTTGTCAAATCCATTGAAGACCGTGCGATCGGAACCGATGTTCTGGAGGGCTTGAACCCCGGACAGACGGTGATTAAGATCGTGAACGAAGAGATGATCTCGTTGATGGGTTCTGAGACGACAGAGATTACGTTTCAGCCCGGCAAGGCGATTACCGTCATCATGATGTGCGGACTTCAGGGTGCCGGTAAGACGACCACGGCAGCCAAGATTGCCGGCAAAGTCAAACTGAAAGGCAAGAAACCTTTGCTGGTTGCCTGTGATATCTACCGTCCTGCGGCAATCAAACAGTTGCAGGTAAACGGTGAGAAGCAGGAAGTGGAAGTTTTCACCATGGGAGACCAGAAGCGGGTAACGGATATCGCCCGCGCTGCGGTAGCCTATGCGGAGAAAAACGGACATAACGTAGTGATTCTGGATACTGCCGGACGCCTTCATATCGATGAGGACATGATGGCAGAATTACAGGATATTAAGGCCAATCTGGATGTCCATCAGTCTTTGCTGGTGGTGGATGCCATGACAGGTCAGGATGCGGTGAATGTGGCGCAGGAATTCGATTCCAAGGTTGGAATCGATGGAGTGATTCTGACGAAGATGGACGGCGATACCCGAGGCGGTGCAGCACTGTCGGTAAAGGCAGTGACCGGCAAACCGATTCTGTATGTAGGTATGGGAGAGAAGTTGTCCGATCTGGAGCAGTTCTATCCGGATCGTATGGCGAACCGGATTCTCGGCATGGGAGATATTCTTACCCTGATCGAGAAAGCACAGGCTGAGTTTGACGAGGAAAAAGAGAAGAAGATGGCTTCCCATATGAAGAAAGGGAAGTTTGACTTCGACGACTATCTGGAAAGTATGCGTCAGATGAAGAAAATGGGCGGTCTTGCCAGCATTGTGGGGATGCTTCCGGGCATGGGCGCCAAGATGGGAGATCTGAACGGACAGATCGATGAGAAGCAGCTTGCCAGAACAGAGGCAATCGTATTGTCGATGACGAAAGAGGAACGCAGTAATCCGAAACTTCTGAATCCGCAGAGAAAGCACAGAATTGCCAAGGGAGCCGGCGTTGACATTGCGGTTGTGAATCGTTTCATCAAACAGTTCGAGCAGTCTCAGAAAATGATGAAGCAGATGACCGGCGGAATGGGCAAACGGAAGGGCTTCGGAGGCCTGGGAGGTCTGGGAGGTTTTGGCGGCAGGAAGTTCTTTTAACAATCAGACAGGGAGAGAATTCGGTTCATAAGACTTGATTCCTTGTAAATAGAATGATAATCAGTGGAGGTGAAACAAGATGGTAAAGATCAGATTAAGAAGAATGGGACAGAAGAAAGCTCCTTATTATAGAATTATCGTAGCAGATTCCAGATCCCCGAGAGATGGCAGATGTATCGACGAGATCGGTACGTTTGATCCGAGCACAGAGCCAAGCACATGCAAGATCGATGAAGAGCTTGCCAAGAAGTGGCTTGCCAGCGGTGCTCAGCCTACAGAAGTTGTTGCTAAGATCTTCAAGAATGCAGGTATCAACTAGTCACGGTAATCTTTTGGAGGTGAATTATGAAAGAATTAGTGGAAGTCATTGCGAAAGCGCTTGTTGACAACCCGGATGAAGTCACTGTAACGGAGAAGGAAAGTGGCAGAAATATTACCATCGAGCTTCATGTTGCACCTTCCGATATGGGTAAAGTCATTGGCAAACAGGGTCGTATCGCGAAAGCAATCCGTTCCGTTGTCAAGGCTGCCGCATCATCCAAAGATAACAAGAGAGTTGACGTGGAAATTGTCTAACAGAGTAGGTACTCTAGGAAAGGGGACGCTTAAGCGTTCCCTTTTTGAAACAGGAGAAACAGGCAGTTTTGACAACATGGAAAAAACAGTGATACAGGAGCAGGGTTGCAGCAGGGAGCAGTATGGAAGACAGATTAAGAGTCGGAGTGATTACATCAACACACGGAGTCCGGGGGGAAGTAAAGGTTTATCCCACAACAGATGATCCGGAGCGTTTCCTGGATCTTACCCGGGTATATCTGGTTCGGAATGGGCATGAGATCGAAACAGAGATTCAGGGTGTGAAATTCTTCAAACAGGTTGTGATTTTGAAATTCCGCGGAGTAGAATCCATGAATGATGCGGAATTATACCGGAATTATGAGATCTGGATCGACAGGAAAGACGGTGTCGCACTGGAGGAAAATGAATATTACATTGCAGACCTGATCGGTATGGAAGTCTGCCTGGAAGACGGAAGCCATTTCGGAACACTGAAGGATGTGATGGAAACAGGTGCCAATGACGTATATATTGTTACAACAGAGGATGGTAAGGAGGTTCTGCTTCCGGCCATCGAAGCATGTGTACAGTCTGTCTCTCTGGAGGAGAACAGAATGATAGTACATATCATGGAAGGATTGCTGGACGGATGAACTTCTATATCATGACACTTTTTCCCGAGATGGTGATGGATGGTCTGAATACCAGTATTTTGAAGCGTGCAATGGAGCGGGATGCGATTCATGTGGAGGCTTTCAACATCCGGGACTATACACAGGATAAACACAAAAAAGTAGATGATTATCCATACGGTGGGGGAGCCGGTATGCTGATGCAGGCGCAGCCGGTGTTCAGTACCTATGAGGCAATTCTTGAGAAGAGGGGCAAAAAGGATCGTTGCAGAGTCATCTTTTTGTCTCCCCAGGGAAGAGTTTTCGACCAGTCCTTTGCCCGGGAACTGGCACAGGAGGAGGATCTGATTTTCCTGTGTGGGCATTATGAAGGCGTGGACGAGCGTGTTCTGGAAGAGATTGTAACGGATGAGGTTTCCATTGGCGACTATGTGCTGACAGGCGGTGAATTGCCTGCCATGGTCATGATTGACGCTATCAGCCGGATGGTTCCGGGGGTTTTGAACAACGAGGAATCTGCGGTTACGGAGTCCCATTCGGATCACCTTCTGGAGTACCCGCAGTATTCCAGACCAGAGGTGTGGCACGGAAAACCGGTTCCGGAGGTGCTGATGAGCGGACACCATGCGAAGATTGCCGAGTGGCGTCTTGCACAGTCCGTGGAACGGACGAAGCGGAAGCGTCCGGATCTGTATGAGCAATATCGTATGGAGCATCCGGAATGTGAGAATCCGGAGCCGAAGAAGCGTCGGAGGAGGAGAACATCAAATACCGAAGAAAATACTTGCAATTCATAGAAATATGTGATAAATTATTAGCGTTGCGAATATGAGATGGTCCTCTGTTACTGAGCAGTATTAAGAACATCCGATTATGAAGGAGAGAATTATCATGAACGACATCATCAAAGAAATTGAGCAGGAACAGTTAAAAGAGAACGTGGACAGCTTTGAAGTCGGTGATACTGTTAAGGTATACGGCAAGATCAAAGAGGGAAACCGTGAGCGTATCCAGATCTTCGAGGGAACAGTTCTGAAGATTCAGAACGGCGGAGCGAGAACTACTTTCACAGTAAGAAAGATTTCCAACGGTATCGGCGTAGAAAAGACATGGCCGTTACATTCTCCCAACGTAGAGAAGATCGAGGTAGTCAGAAAAGGTAAAGTCAGAAGAGCAAAACTGAACTACTTAAGAGACAGAATCGGTAAGAAAGCAAAAGTAAAAGAGTTAGTAAGATAATCGAAACCGAAGAGCTGATGAGGGACAAATACCATTCGTACTTGTCCCTTTTTTCATCTTTCTATATAATCATAATCAAAGCAGGAAAGTATGGTTACAGGGTACCGATTCTGTGACCGAGGAGCAGGCGGCAGGGATATGGCACGCAGAAGAAGCGGATTATCTTTTTACAGAAGGCGCAAAAAACTGAATACAAATGTGTTGAAGCAGATTCTGATCTGGATCATCGGCATTGTCATTGCAGTGTTTGTTGGATTTGCCATTGTGTACTGCGTGGGAATCCGAACCAGCATTATCGGGGATTCCATGAGTCCAACATTATCGAACGGTCAGGAGATATATATCAACCGGATTGTGTATCATTTCCGTTCTCCGAGGCGGAATGATGTGATTGTGTTTACACCACCGTCCAACGAGAGGTCGCATTACTATGTGAAACGAGTCATCGCTCTTCCCGGGGAAACCATTCAGATCAAAGGCGGCAGAATCTACATCAACGGCAAACTGTATGATGAGGATCGTGACATTTACGATCTGATTGAGGATCCGGGTATTGCGGAGGAGGAGATAGTACTGGGTAAAGATGAGTATTTTGTTCTGGGGGACAACCGCAATAACAGCGAGGATTCCAGATCGGCCAATATCGGTCCGGTCAAGCGAAGTATGATTTTCGGACGTGCCTGGTTCCATATGGCAGGTTCGGGTAAAGGAATGGGTTTGATTCAATGATCAATTATCAATGGTATCCGGGTCATATGACCAAGGCGAAGAGAATGATGCAGGAGAATCTGCCGCTGATCGATCTGATCATCGAACTGGTGGATGCGCGGATTCCCTTAAGCAGCCGGAATCCCGACATAGATACACTTGGCAGGAATAAGGCAAGGCTGATTCTGATGAATAAGTCGGATCTGGCTGACAGCAGAGCCAATGCAGCCTGGGAGGAATATTTTACGAATCAGGGTTACTATGTCCTTCCGTTGAATTCCAAGAACGGCACCGGTATGAAAAGTGTACAGGCAAAGGTGCGTGAGGCCTGCCGGGAGAAGATTGAGCGGGATCGCATGCGCGGCATCAAGAATCGTCCTGTCAGGGCAATGGTGGTTGGGATTCCCAATGTGGGAAAATCGACGTTCATAAACAGCTTCTCCGGACGTGCATGCACCAAGACCGGAAATAAACCGGGGGTAACAAAGGGGAAACAGTGGATTCACGTTAATAATGAATTGGAACTTCTGGATACACCGGGGATTCTCTGGCCGAAATTCGAGGACCAGGAGGTAGGACTCCGGCTGGCGATGATTGGCTCCATCAATGATGAGATTCTCTCCATGGAGGATCTTGCCTTCTCGACGATTGCATTTCTGCAGAACCGATATCCGGATCATTTGCAGGAGCGGTATCAGATCGAGCCGGATGGAATGGAAACGTTGGAGGTTCTGGACTCCATCTGCAGGAAAAGAGGATGTCTGAAAAGGGGACAGGAGCCGGATTACACCAGAGTATCCGGAATGATCCTGGATGATTTCCGAACGGGGAAGCTTGGGAAGATAACGCTTGAACTTCCTGCGCAAAAGCAATAGAATATAAGATATAGGAAGTGCGTTGGAAAGGGGTTCGTGATATGAAATCCTGGAAAAAAGAGATCCTGACCACTGGAATCTATCTGTTGGTCGTTCTGATTATTACCTTTCTGATTATTCGTTTTGTGGGGCAGCGTACAAGGGTAAAAGGTCCCAGTATGCAGCCGACGCTTGCAGAAGGCGATAATCTGATTGTGGATAAGATCACCTATCGGTTCCGGAATCCGAAACGGTTTGAGATCATTGTGTTCCGACCCGTAAGAGCGGAGGACACGGAGACCTATTATATCAAACGGGTCATCGGACTTCCCGGGGAAACCGTTCATATTGATGAAGACGGAGTGATCTATATCAACGGAGAGGAACTGCCGGAATCCTACGGTGCGGAGCAGATCAGTCCATCCATGATTAAACTTGCGGCCGGCGAGATTGTTCTGGGCGAAGACGAATATTTTGTGATGGGTGATAACCGGAATCACAGTATGGACAGCCGGGATGCATGGGTTGGGAATGTGTCCAAGAAATATATTATCGGCAGAGCTGTTTTCCGGATCTGGCCGTTTCGTAAGTTTGGCACGATTCATTAGGCTGTAATGAGGACCGAATGGGCGTGCCGGGAAGGCAAGAAGAATTACATGGAAGAGACAATCAAACAGATTAAGGATGAATTTCAGGCGGCAACAGTGGAGATGCTGCCTGATTTTGTTTGTCGTCATGCGCAGGATGCAAGAACGGCAGTGCAGGACATCGTAAGACGGGCACAGAAGCGTCTGGATGCCCATCAGGCAGAGGTGGAGCGTACAAAGCTTATGTACCGTTTTGAAGAGCAATATGGAGCGTATCAGTACATCTGCGGAATCGACGAGGTGGGGCGCGGTCCTTTCGCAGGTCCGGTTGTTGCAGGGGCCGTGATTCTTCCGAAGGATATCAGGATACTGGAATTGAATGATTCCAAGAAGCTGTCTGCCGGGAAACGAGAAGAATTGTATGATGTGATCGTGGAACGTGCCGTAAGCTACGGACTGGGTTTCGTGGGGCCGGAGCGCATTGATGAGATCAATATTCTGCAGGCAACCTATGAGGCGATGCGGGAGGCTATTCAGAAATTATCTCCCGTACCCGATATACTACTAAATGATGCGGTTACGATTCCGAAGGTGGAGATCCGTCAGGTGCCCATTATCAAAGGCGATGCCAAAAGTGCATCCATCGCGGCGGCCAGCATTCTTGCAAAGGTTACGAGGGATCGCCTGATGGAGGAATACGACAAGGTATTCCCGGAATATCATTTTGCATCCAATAAAGGATACGGTTCCAGGGAGCATATTGAGGCAATTCAGAAATATGGTCCCACACCGATTCACAGGAAAACATTTATTCACAATTTTGTTTGAGAAATGAGGAAGGTATGAGCGTAACAGTAACAGGGAATCAGCATTCGCCTGCCGGTGCCCTGCAACAGGGGAGTGTGGGACAGGTCAGTACGGGAAATGTGTCTGTATCCTCCGGTTATTCCCGGCAGAACATGCCCGGGGCGTTGACGTCGGGGACGTATATTACCGGTGAAGTCATCGGTACCGACAAGGATGGGGTACAGATCAGGCTGGAAGATAATACTGTCATCTATGCGAAGCTGGAGAATGGTGCCGGGTTGACGAATCATGCGTTTGTGACATTTGAGGTCAGTCAGAGCAGTCCGTCCCAGGTTGTACTGCGACCGCTGTACACGAACACCGCCCAAGCATCTACTGTGCTGTCGGCATTACAGCAGGCTGGTATGGAGATTTCGGACCGTACCATGGATATGGTGAATCAGATGATGCGGGAGGGATTGTCCATTGACCGGCAATCTCTGGGAACCATGTATCATATCGTGCAGGAAAACCCTTCTGCCAATGTGAGCGATCTGGTAACAATACACGCCCTGGGACTTCCGATAAACGAGCAGACAATCACAGGATTTGCAGGGCTGGGTGAGATGAACCGGGTGTTAACCAATACGATGAATCAGTTTGCGGATGATGTGACGGGAACCTATGAGGCCATTCTTGCAGAAGAAGGCAGACAGGCTGCAGAAGCATACCTCACGGAACTGGTAGCGTTGATACAGGATGGAGCGGATGCGTTTTCCGGTGGAGAAGGAGATCCGTTTCGCACCCTGCATCCGGATGTTGTACAGCCGGATAGTACGATGTCGCAACCGGAGGGAGGCGCAGTGCAGCCGCAGCCGGAGGGAACGCTGATGTCGCAACCGGAGGGAGGTGCAGTGCAACCGCAGCCGGAGGGAACGCTGATGCCGCAACCGGAGGGGGTCGCAGTGCTGCCACAGCCGGAGGGAACGCTGATGCTGCAACCGGAGGGAGATGCAGTACAGCCACAGCCGGAGGGAACACTGATGCTGCAACCGGAGGGAGATGCAGTGCAGCCACAGCCGGAGGGAACGCTGATGCTGCAACCGGAGGAAGGTGCTGTACAGATACAGTCAGACAGTATGCTGCGGACACCGGAACAGGTCCATGCTTTTCTGGAATCGATGCGGAGTCAGGATCCGGCGACGGTTACAGAACGGATCCGGGATCAGCTGCGAGGTATTCTGGAGAATCGTTGGTCGTTGCAGCCGCAGGAACTTGCCGGCAAGAGCGGAAATGAGATCTACAGGGAACTGAACCGGATTTATCATTCCATGCAGGATACGGCAGAGCGAATCATCAGATCGCTACAGGAAATGAATCGGGAGGATACTCCGGTTGCCAGAACTGCCCATGCCATGCAGAGTAATGTGGATTTTCTGCAGACGGTAAACCAGACCTATGCCTATGTGCAGATTCCGCTGAAGATGTCGGGGCAATGGAAGGAGGGCGATCTGTATGTGTATACCAGAAAGCGCAATCTTGCTTCCAAGGAGGAAGAATTGACCGCCATGCTGCATCTGGATATGGAGTATCTGGGACCGGTGGGGGTATTGATCCGGTTAAAAGAGAACCATGTGGGAACGAAATTCATGCTGCAGGATGAAGAAACCCTTTCATTTGTGGAGAAACATATGGATATGTTAGAGAAACGGCTGGAAGCAAAGGGGTATGCGGTTCACACGGAGGCGGTGAAGACAGCCGGAGCATATCATATTGAGGACAGTATCAAGGAGGATCTCGGCACCGGTCTGGTGCCGCGTACAGAGTACGGAAACGGTTGTCGGTTGTCTTTTGATATGCGTGCATAACGGAAGGAGAAGGCAATGATGCAGAAGCATTCCAAAAAGCAGGCAATTGCCCTGGAATATGACCCCAATGAGGCGGCACCGAAGGTGGTTGCCACCGGTACCGGTGCCATTGCGGATCGGATTATTGAGAAAGCACAGGAGGCCAATGTTCCGGTGCACAAGGATTCCAAACTTGCGGATACATTATCCCGTCTGGAGATTGGGGAGATGATTCCGCCGGAATTATACGAAGTGGTGGCGGAAATCCTGGTTTTTGTGGATGCAATGGATAAAATCCGGGGTAAAATGGAACAGTAACACGAATAGGGACACGATCAAAACGTTGTGAATAAACGGTATCAGTCATCCGGTCTGTCATGTTGTCCTTTGCGGACTGTCGGACCGGATATCGGGCAGATTCCTGCCAAAATCAGCGAGAAAACAACATCATAGAACGGGATCGGAACCGGAGGCTGTGGGTGGAAAGATTCTCCCCGGGATTCCTCCGGTGGGACGATTCTGCGGAATGGGGACAAAATGGCAAAAATAAATCGACGGTCCGTCGGGGCACAACGGGAACAACAGGCGGCAGAATACCTTCGCGCGAAGGGATATGAGATTTTGGCGCAGAATATATATACCCCCTTTGGGGAACTGGATATTTTGGCGGGACAGGGGGATATGTTGATATTCACGGAGATCAAATATCGTTCCGGAATGCAGTGCGGCGATCCGCTGGAAGCGGTTGACCGTCGGAAGCAGAAGCGGATCTGCCAATCGGCGATGTACTATTATGCACAGCACGGGTACGGCAAACCCTGCAGATTCGATGTGATTGCAATCTACGGAGACGGCAGGATCGTTCATATAGAGAATGCTTTTGAATATCAGTTCTGATTGTCATGAGGGAATGCATGTAGTAAGATTCTTATCACAGGGGAGATGTGGGACGGAGTGTGAGGAGAGCGGGATGATACGGTTTGGTAGTGAAGACAGAATATTTCGTCAAGTGAATAAGAACGGATTACCCTGCCTTGTGTTTCAGGGCTGGGAACAATACGGATTTCAGGAGCATCTTTTTACAACACGGGAAGGCGGAGTCAGTGAAGGGATCTATGCTTCCCTGAATCTGGGATTCGGAAGAGGAGATGATCCGGAGCGTGTGCTTACGAATTACAGGCGTGTGGCACAGGCGCTGGGTGAAACAATTGAGGATATGGTGTGTTCGGATCAGACCCATACTTCCAATATTCGTATTGTGACGGCGCAGGATCGCGGGAAAGGTGTGGTGGTGCCCCGGGATTATACGGATATTGACGGATTGCTGACCAATGAGCCGGGGATTATCCTCGGATGCTTTTTTGCAGACTGTGTACCGCTGTATTTCCTGGATCCCGTGGAACGGGTGGTGGGCATCTGCCATTCCGGATGGCGGGGTACGGTGGCGCAGATCGGAGCTGCTGCGGTGGAGAAGATGGAGAAAACCTACGGGTGCCTGAGGGAAAATATCGTTGCCGGAATCGGGCCTTCGATCTGCGGGGCTTGCTATGAGATCGGGGAAGATGTTGCAGAAGCATTCATGCGGTTTCCTTTCCGTGATGCCATCCTGAAGAAGGATACCGCGAAACCCGGAGCGGAACAGAAATATCATCTGAATCTGTGGGAGACGAACCGGAGAATCCTGCTGGCTGCCGGTCTGTCGGACCGGAATGTCTATGTGACGAATCTGTGCACCTGTTGCAACCATGAGAGCATGTTTTCTCACCGGGGAAGCGGAGGGAAACGTGGTAACCTGGGGGCATTTATCAGGATCCGGACACAGAAATAAGAAAATCTTAAGGATTACAGAGTGTATATATTAAGATTCCTATGCTTTAATAGAATGGGAACAGGGGGACAGAACTGGTGACGATATTAATATGTGATGATGACAGAGAGATTGTGAAGGCTGTGGAAGTATATCTGCAGCAGGAAGAATATGAGGTACTGAAAGCCTATAACGGTAATGAGGCAATTGAGCAGATTCGCAAGAATCATGTGGATCTGCTGATTCTGGACATTATGATGCCAGGACTGGACGGGATCCAGACAGCACTGAAGATCCGGGAATTCAGTTCGCTGCCTATCATTATGTTGTCTGCCAAATCGGAAGACATGGATAAGATCATGGGACTGAATATGGGGGCTGATGACTATATCTGTAAACCGTTCAATCCGTTGGAACTTCTGGCACGGGTCAAATCACAGCTGCGGCGGTATAAGCGGTTCGGCAATGAAACTTCTGTGGATTCACAGGTGTACCGTGCCGGCGGTCTTGTGATGAATGATGAGACCAAAGAGGTGACCGTTGACGGAGAGCCGGTCAAGCTTACTCCGATGGAGTTCAATATTCTGCTTCTGCTGGTAAAGAATCAGGGGAAGGTGTTCTCCATCAAGCAGATCTATGAACAGATCTGGAATGAGGATGCGATCGGTGCTGATAATACGGTGGCAGTACATATCAGACATATTCGGGAGAAGATTGAGATTAATCCCCGGGAGCCAAGATATCTGAAGGTGGTCTGGGGCGTCGGATATAAGATTGAGAAATGGAATGAGTAGATTGGAAACTGCATTCTGCCAACGCAGGAACCCTTGCGGATTGTAGGAGGAGTATGAAACAGAAAAGACGTGTGAGAAGAGGATTGCTGATTATGAATTACCTGAGCGTTGCAGCCATGGTAGTTTGTATTGTGATGCTCTTTTTCGAATCACGGGTCCGGGGGATTTCCCTGTCCTATATGCTGGTGGATAATGCAAGAACGGATATCTATGAGGATACCTCTCTGTTTACCGCCCGGGTAGAAGAGTATATTGAGGACACGATCCGCTATGTGGTGATTCGGGATCAGTTTGAGACAGACGGACAATTCGACGGGGAGAAGGAGATTGATATTCGGAAATATGCTACCCACAAGGAAGTGTCCCGGTATGATAATTCCAGTATTACCTATTATCTGGAGGATCTGATCCGGTGGGGACAGATCGGATACTCCATGACTGCCATTACCTCCCGGGAGTACTACGAAACCTATCACAATGCACAGAATATGGTTGGAAGTGATGACAGCCTTGTTACAAACACGGACAGAAGCGTCATTGATTATGAGCCGGGCGGCAATGTGTCTGTCAGGCAGGAACAGGGGGGCGTGGGATCGTATCTCGTGGAGGAATCCGTTGAGGAGGAGAACCGGGAGGATTCCGTGAGCCGGGAGGATGGAGCGGATGGTTCCGCCGATTCCTCTGCCTATCTGATGGTTGAAACGACGGAAGTTCCGGAGGCGGATGGAGAAGATGAGATCTATCAGGTAATCTACGAGGAGATTTATTTTCCGGCAGACGGAGATTTCCTGATTCTGCATACCACATCTCCGAAGCAGTACGAAGAATATTCCCGGCATCTGATATCTTCCATCGAGATGGCATATTATAACTACGAGGATTATCTGAACCTTTCCGATAAACTTGCAGATACCAATTTCCTGTACTATATCACATATGCGCGGAACGGTGTGTGGAAGTCTTTTTCCAACTTTACCGACCAGCAGTACAATGTAGATATCTTTGAGGATGACCTGGGACAGATGTTTGTGAATGCAGGAAAATTTATCAAATGCAACTATGATAATCTTACCAGTCAGACCAATATGGATATACAGCCGGAGGATGTCTGGGGGGTGATGAATAATTATTATTATGCATATCCCAGCAACGTGCGGATGTGGTTCGGGGTGGATACCTCTTACCTGCATTCCGATGTTTTCCAGCATGACAAAGAGAATCTGTTCAGCTCCTTCAATATTTACAAAAGAGCATTCGGATTCATGGTACTGTTCGCCATTCTGGCACTGGGGACACTGATTACGCTGTGCATCACAGAGACGGCAGACAGCGCCAGGGGAAAACGTCTGGATAAGGTGAAGACGGAGATTGCCGGGGGGATCGGAATTCTTCTGATCGTTGTATTGTCGGTGGGATTTTTGATTCTGCTTAAGAATTATTATGATTATGTGTATCCGACGTCCCTTTTTACGATGAATGCATTCAGCATATTCGGGGTGGCATTTACAGCGGGATACGGACTGCTGCTGGGGATGATCAGCCAGCACTTCCTGCTCAGTCTGGTCAGGAGATTGAAACGCCACACGCTGTATTCGAATTCTCTGCTGCGCAAGCTGATGGAAGCCCTGTCTTATACGGCTTATCATCCGAAGGCAGTTATCCGGACGTGGATTCCCTATACACTCTGTATGCTGGTCAACGTGATACTGGTCTATCTGGCATGTAACAGCAGAGCAGGATATCTGTTTCCACTGGTTGTGTTCGATCTGTGTGTTGGCGTGATTCTGCTGCGCAATAACCAGATGAAACTGAAGGTAATGGAAGGAATTGAGGAGATCCGCAAGGGAAACTTTGATTATAAACTGAATGCGGATGAGATGACCGGTGATAACCGTATGCTGGCGTTAGCCATGAATTCCATCGGAGACGATGTGAGAAATGCAGTCATGTCCAGCATGAAGGATGAACGGATGAAGGTGGATCTGATCACCAATGTGTCGCATGATATTAAGACACCGTTAACATCCATCATCAATTATATCGATCTGATCAAGCGAGAGAATATCGACAACGAAAATGTGCAGAGTTACATTAAGGTTTTGGACAGCAAATCCCAACGTCTCAAGCAATTGACGGATGATCTGGTTGAAGCATCCAAAATCTCCAGCGGCAATATCAGTCTGAACATGCAGCCTCTGGATTTCGCAGAGATGGTACTGCAGTCCGAAGGAGAATTCGATGAGAGATTCGGAGAGCGAGGATTGCAGCCCGTTATCTCTATTCCGGATGAGCCTGTGATTATTCTGGCGGACAGCCGCAGAATCTGGCGTGTAATCGAGAATCTCTACGGGAATATTGTGAAATATGCCATGATGAATACGCGAGTATATATCGATCTGACCAAAGCGGAGAATGAGGCGGTTCTTGCCATTAAGAACATCTCGGAACAGAAACTGAACATTGAGGCAAAGGAATTAACGGAACGTTTTATCAGAGGAGATATTTCCAGAAGCACGGAAGGCAGCGGCCTTGGGTTATCCATTGCCAGAAGTCTGACGGAGCTGCAGGGCGGGAAGTTTGCGATCTATCTGGACGGCGATCTGTTCAAGGTAATGATCAAGTTCCCTATTGACAAATTGGAGAGCAATGCATATAATTCAGATATTAAAGAAACAGGTACAATAGAGACCAACAGCGTGGAAGAGAAAGAGTAGTTCTGCGGGAGCAAACAGAGAGTCGCCGGTGGGTGAGAGGCGCGTGTGAAAACAGAATGAATACATCTCGGAGCTTCGCACCGAACTTACAGTAGGCTGCGACGGAGTGCTACCGTTACGAAGCAGGAGTATCGTTGGGTACTTACGAAGGTATGATGCGTGAGCATTATATGAATGAAGGTGGTAACACGGGTTTGAACCTCGTCCTTATATGGGACGGGGTTTTTTGATGCTGCAGCCCCTATGGTTTCCGGCAACGGAATAAGCGACAACAAAGAGAGGATGGATAACAGGATGACTATTTTTGACGAACTGAAAGCAAGAGGACTTCTGGCACAGCTGACGGATGAGGAAGAGATCAAGGAATTGATCAACAACGGAAAGGCAACATTCTATATTGGATTTGATCCTACCGCAGACAGTCTTCATGTCGGACATTTCATGGCACTCTGCCTGATGAAACGGTTACAGATGGCAGGCAATAAGCCGATTGCACTTCTGGGCGGCGGTACCGGTATGATCGGAGATCCGTCAGGACGGAATGATATGCGTAAGATGATGACCAAGGAAACCATTGATCACAATATTGAGTGCTTCAAGAAACAGATGGAGCGTTTCATCGATTTCTCGGATGGCAAGGCAATGCTTGTGAACAATGCGGACTGGTTGCTGGATCTGAATTACGTCGATTTTATCCGGGATGTGGGTTCCTATTTCTCCGTCAATAAGATGCTGGCTGCGGAATGCTACAAGCAGCGTATGGAGAAGGGACTGACCTTCCTGGAATTCAACTACATGATCATGCAGAGTTATGATTTCTACTGCTTATATACCAAATACGGATGCAATATGCAGTTCGGCGGTGACGACCAGTGGAGCAATATGCTGGGCGGTACGGAACTGATCCGTAAGAAGCTGGGAAAGGACGCATATGCGATGACCATTACCCTGCTTCTGAACAGTGAAGGCAAGAAAATGGGTAAAACACAGTCCGGAGCGGTGTGGCTTGATCCGAATAAGACCAGTCCCTTTGAATTCTACCAGTACTGGAGAAATATCGCGGATGCAGATGTCTTAAAATGTATCAGAATGCTTACCTTCCTGCCTCTGGAGCAGATTGATGAGATGGATTCCTGGGAGGGCAGCAAACTGAACGATGCCAAGGATATCCTTGCGTATGAACTGACCAGCCTGGTACATGGAGAAGAGGAGGCAAACAAGGCAAGGGAAGCGTCCAGAGCGTTGTTCACCGGAGTAGGCAGCAATGAGAATATGCCCAAAACAACAGTTTCCGAGGCAGATCTGACAGACGGCAGAATCGATATCCTGCAGCTGATGGTGGTGTCCGGTATGACGGCAACCAGATCGGAAGCAAGGCGTGCCGTGGAGCAGGGCGGCGTATCCTTAAACGGGGAAAAGGTTACGGATCTGAAAGCAAGTTTTACGCTTGCGGATATTGCGGCCGGAGAATTTATCCTGAAAAAAGGGAAAAAGAGTTTTATGAAGTTTGAGGTATAACAGTTAACCAAACGAAGTGGCATAATAGCACAATGGTATCATGACACAGGCAGAAGGGACACGTCATAGGCGTGTCCTTTCTGTTATTCGATGCCTGTGTGGGGAAAGATATGCCTGCGTGAGGGAAAGATAGCAGTTGCAATTCGTCCGGAAACGTTGTATAGTATCTGATGTCGGTGCGGTAACATTACCAAACTCTCCGAGAAGTTCGGCCTCTAAATCCTTCTCGTAAAATAAGAAAACCAAGGAGAAAACAAATGAATCAAAGAGAAAAGCAGGGACTGCTTACAGAACTGAAGGTTCTGTTCAGAAGCGTTCCGTCGATGACTGTAACTGTATTTATTGTTGCCACAATTTCCATGAATTTGCTAGCCAATAAGAGTATGAATATACCGGTTTCCTGGCTGGGAGTGGATTGTGGCATTCTTGTTTCCTGGATCGTCTTCCTGACCATGGATATTATGACAAGGCGCTTCGGGCCAAGGGCGGCAACACTGCTCAGTCTTGTCTCTATTGCGGTGAATCTGGGCATGAGTATGATATTCTTCCTTGCAAGCCGGGTGTCCGGTATGTGGGGGGAAGCCTATGTGGAAGGATCGGAGGACGTGATCAATGCGGCGCTGGACAACACCTTCGGTGGCACCTGGTACATTTTGCTGGGTAGTTCGATTGCTTTTTTCCTGTCCGCCGTGGTGAACAATTTCCTAAACTGGTATATCGGCAAGGCATTTCGCAAGGACAGCGGATTTCTAATCTATGCATGCCGTTCCTACCTGTCTACGGTAGTGGGACAGTTTGTGGACAACCTGGTATTTGCGCTGATTGTCAGCCATCATTTTTTCGGATGGACTCTGACCCAGTGTGTTGTCTGTGCATCCATCGGTGCAGTGGTGGAACTGCTGTGTGAGGTCATCTTCAGTCCGATCGGCTATCGGATCAGTAACAAATGGAAAGAAGAACAGGTGGGGGAGACTTATCTGAACCGGTTTCCTCCGAGATAGGGGTGCAACGTATGAGAGTATTGATTACCGGAACGAGTTCCGGTATCGGGGAAGGAATTGCATATCGGTTTCTGCGGGAGGGACACAGCGTGATCGGCTTCGACCGGCAGGAAGCATCTATCATCCATTCGATGTACCGGCATTACCGGCTGGATATCAGGGCATGCGACCAATATCCGGAATTGGAGCCGGTGGATATTGTAATCAACAATGCCGGTGTGCAGAATGATCACGACATTGATGTGAATCTGAAGGGAACCATTGCCATTACGGAGCGTTACGGTATCCATGAGAAGATCAGGGCCGTTCTGATGATTGGATCTTCCAGTGGACACACCGGCTCTGAATTCCCGGAATATGCGGCCAGTAAAGGCGGAGTATTAGCCTATGCGAAAAATGTAGCCCTGCGGATTGCACCGTTCGGTGCCACCTGTAACAGTCTGGATTTCGGCGGTGTGTACACAGAATTGAACAGACCTGTTACAGAGAATCCGGATCTTTGGAGGCAGATTATGGAGCAGACGCCTCTGCAGCGGTGGATGAGTGTGGAGGAGGCCGCAGACTGGGCATATTTCATAACTGTGACCAACCGTTTCTGCACCGGTCAGAATATTCTGATAGATGGACTGGAGGCCGGAAATGCACATTTTGTGTGGCCGGATGCGTAATCGGTGTGTGGATAAGAGCAAGGAAAGAAGTGCATAGGAAAAGAATATACAAAGACCCCTGCGGGAAATCGAACCATGAGAACTGTATGCGTTCGATTCGCCTGCCAGGGGTCATTCTGATTCTCAGAACGGAACGTCCTCTCTTGCATTGTAGCGTTCCAGCAGGTTCTGAATCTTCTCTGTGGAAGTCAGTACGTTGGTGAGAGAGATGTCGTGATTCATGAAGTCGATGATGGAAGCTAAGAATTTACTCATGTCCGCTTCCTGATAATAGGGTCTGCTTAAGAGTTCCGGTGGTCTGTAGTTCAGGTTGGTGGTGATTACCTTGTCAAAATAGCATTTCTCATAGGCCTGATCGAACATCTCAACGCCGCCGGTAAACAGTCCGAAGGTACAACAGATGAATACCCGCTTTGCATTCATTTCCTTTAACTGCCGGGCGGTATCCAGCATACTCTCACCGGAGGAGATCATATCGTCGATGATGATGACATCCTTGCCGTCGATGTTGTCCCCCAGAAACTCATGGGCGATGATCGGATTCTTGCCGTTGACAACCCGGGTATAATCACGACGTTTATAGAACAGTCCGGTATCCACACCGAGAACGGATGCAAAATAAACAGCTCTTGTCAGGGCTCCTTCGTCGGGACTGATGACAATGGTATGATTCTTGTCGATGATCATATCCTTCTCACTGTCTAACAATGCCTTGGCGAACTGGTAGTTGGGCATGAAATTATCGAAGCCCTTTAAAGGAGTGGCATTCTGGACTCTTGGGTCATGCGCATCAAAGGTAATAAAGTTATCGATACCCATATTGGCCAATTCCTCCAGCATGTAGGCACAGTCCAGGGATTCCCTGCCATAACGCTTGTGCTGGCGCCCTTCATAGAGGAAAGGCATGATCACATTGATCCGGCGGGCTTTGCCTGCTGCCGCGCCGATGACTCTTTTCAGATCCTGGTAATGATCGTCGGGAGATTTGTGATTCACGAAACCGTTGAGCTTGTAGGTAAGGCTGTAATTACAGACATCCACCAGAATGAACAGATCCTTGCCACGAACAGATTCGTTGACCTGTGCTTTGCCTTCGCCGGTACCGAAACGGGGCGTTTTCACGTCCAGAATATAGTTGTTCTCGATATATCCTAAAAGAGCGGGATCTGTTCTGTGAACATTGTTGATGGTCCTGCGGAAATCAACAAGATGGTCGTTGACCTGCTGACCGAGAGCCGCGGCACTGTCCAGTACAACCAGTTTCAGCGGCGCAACGGGAAGTGCATTTTGCAATTCATACAGATTAGGCATGATGTCCTCCGATGTGAATGTTTACTCTGACACTTACAATTTATAGCATTGACATAGTGACACGTCAAGGATATTCTAGTAAAATATATGCAGAATTGGACATGCTATGAATGAGGTATCAGCTTATGAACAATATGGAACACACAATTCAATCCGTGGTCAGAAGAAGTCCGGCAGGGAGAGCCGGAATCAGATCCGGGGATGTACTGCGTCGAATCAACGGTCAGAATATCGTGGATGTGTTCGATTACGAATATTATGCGTCAGAGGATCATCTGACGCTGGAACTGGTACGGGATGAGGAATCCTTTTCCGTAACGATCGATAAGGATCCGGATGAGGATCTGGGGCTTATCTTCGACAACGGTCTGATGGACGAGTACCGCTCCTGCCATAACAAATGTATTTTCTGCTTTATCGATCAGATGCCGAAGGGAATGCGGGAAACCCTGTATTTCAAGGATGATGATTCGCGGCTTTCGTTTCTGCAGGGCAATTATATCACCCTGACCAATCTGTCTGAGGCGGATGTGGAGCGGATCTGCCGGTATCATCTGTCGCCGATCAATATTTCTTTCCACACAACGAATCCGGAACTGAGGTGCCGGATGTTAAACAATCGTTTTGCCGGAGATGCGCTGTCCAAGGTGGAACGGTTTGTGGAGGCAAACATTACCATGAATGGTCAGATTGTTCTCTGTAAAGGGGTGAATGACGGGGCGGAATTGGAGCGATCCATTGGGGATCTGACCCGGTATGCACCGCTGCTCCAGAGTGTATCGGTGGTGCCTGTTGGACTCACCAGATTCCGGGAGGGACTGTATCCGTTGGAGCCCTTTGAGAAGGAGGATGCAGTTGCAGTTCTTGAGATGATTCACAGATGGCAGAAGATATGCTATGAGAAGTGGGGCATTCACTTTGTACATGCCAGTGATGAATGGTATCTGCTGGCGGATCAGGAGATGCCGGAGGAGGAGCGGTATGACGGATACCTGCAGTTAGAAAACGGAGTGGGTATGATCCGTCTGCTTACGAATGAATTCGATGAGGCCTTTGAGAGGCTGGTGCAGGATAAGAGACGGATGAAGAAACTGGCCGGGAGAAAGGGACATATCAGTATGGCAACGGGGCTGCTTGCATACCCAACCATCCGGAAACTGGCAGACAGAGTCGCTGCACTGAGCCCGGAGACAACCATTGATGTGTACGGAATACGAAATCATTTTTTTGGAGAGAAAATCACGGTGGCAGGACTTCTGACCGCACAGGATCTGATTGCACAGTTATCCGGCAAAGAGCTGGGGGATCGCCTTTTGCTGCCCCAGTGTGTTCTGCGGAGCGGTGAGGATGTGTTCCTGGACGACCTGCGTGTGGCGGATGTGGAAAATGCTTTACATGTGAAATTGGATATAGTAAAATCAAGCGGACAGGATCTTCTGGCATCACTGTTGTAGTTTGTGTGCAATGAATGCACTTGTGGATAGATACCCACAAGAAAGGTATGGTTTAAGATTGTTATGGCCAAGAGGAAAAGAAAACCGATTGTAGCTGTGGTAGGACGGCCCAACGTCGGCAAGTCTTCTCTGTTCAATTGTCTTGCCGGCGAACAGATCTCCATTGTAAAGGACACACCGGGGATTACAAGAGACAGAATCTATGCGGATGTCAGCTGGCTGGATACCCAGTTTACGTTGATTGATACAGGCGGTATTGAGCCGGACAGCAAAGATATTATCCTCTCGCAGATGAGAGAGCAGGCGCAGATCGCCATCGATACTGCGGATGTCATTATTTTCATGGTGGATGTGAAGCAGGGACTTGTGGATTCCGATTCCAAGGTTGCCGATATGCTGCGTCGTTCCCACAAACCTGTGGTTCTGTGTGTGAACAAGGTGGACCAGTATGAGAAATATATGGCGGATACCTTTGAATTCTACAATCTGGGGATCGGAGAACCGATTCCGGTATCTGCCGCAAACCGTCAGGGGCTGGGAGAACTGCTGGATTCGGTGGTTGCTTATTTCCCCCAGGAGGAGGCCTTTGAGGAGGAGGATGAACGTCCGAGAATTGCCATCGTCGGGAAACCGAATGTGGGGAAATCCTCTATCATCAACAAACTGATCGGCGAGAACCGGCTTATTGTATCTGACATTGCCGGTACGACCCGGGATGCGGTAGATGCGGAAGTGGTATACAACAAAAAAGAATACATCTTCATTGACACAGCCGGTCTGCGCCGTAAGAAGACGATCAAGGAAGAACTGGAGAAGTTCATGATTATCCGGACGGTCAGTGCGGTGGAGCGTGCCGATGTGGTGATCCTGGTAATTGATGCCACGGAAGGGGTTACGGACCAGGATGCGAAGATTGCAGGAATTGCCCATGACCGCGGCAAGGGAGTGATCATTGCCGTCAATAAGTGGGATCTCATCGAGAAAGACAATAAGACGGTGAATGAATTCACGGCAAAGATTCGTGACATGCTGGCGTATATGCCCTATGCGGAGATTATCTATATCTCGGCGGCAACCGGTCAGCGGCTCACGAAGCTGTACGATATGATTGATATGGTTATCGAGAGCCAGAATCTGCGTGTGGGAACCGGCGTTCTGAATGAGATTATGTCCGAGGCGGTGACCATGCAGCAACCGCCGGCAGACAAAGGAAAACGTCTGAGACTGTATTACATTACCCAGGTTGGCGTGAAACCGCCCACATTCGTCATTTTTGTCAATGACAGGGAACTGATGCATTTTTCTTACACAAGATACATTGAGAATAGGATCCGGGATGCATTTGAATTCAAAGGGACTCCCCTGAAATTCATCATCCGGGAACGAAAGGACAATGAATAATAATGGAACGTTTATACAGTGTTTTGATCGGATACGCATTTGGTCTTTTTCAGACCGCATTCATTCTGGGTAAGATGAAAGGAATCGACATCAGAAAGCACGGAAGCGGTAATGCCGGCACCACCAATACATTGCGGGTTTTGGGAACAAAAGCAGGACTCATTGTTTTTTTCGGTGATGTGGCAAAATGTATTCTGGCAATTGTATGTACCTATTTCTTGTTTGGCAGGAACAATCCGGAGATGATGTATCTGATTAAGATTTATACCGCCCTCGGTGCAATTCTCGGACACAACTATCCGTTTTATCTGAAATTCCGGGGTGGAAAAGGGATTGCGGCGACGGCCGGGCTGATTCTGGCGTTTCACTGGAGTTTCATTCCGGTGGGTGTAGTGATGTTTTTCGGTGCATTTCTGCTGACACACTATGTATCCCTTGGCTCCCTTCTGGTGTATGCCGGGTTTATGACACAGATGGTTCTCAGCGGTCAGCTGGGACTGTTCGGAATGGATCAGACTCTGCTGCTGGAGCTGTACGGCATCAGTGCGTTTCTGACTGTCATGGCGTTCTGGAAGCACCGGGAGAATATCAAGCGTCTGGTTTCCGGAGCAGAGCGGAAGACCTACCTGTTCCACAAAGATAAGATGGAGAAGCAGGAGACCATTGAGGAACTGCAGGCAGATGAGAAGCAGACGGAAGCGCATCCGGTTAAAGAATCATAAACGAAAGGGTTTCACGGAGGACTGAATATGGCAAACATCGGAGTAATCGGAGCGGGAAGCTGGGGGATCGCCCTGGCAATGCTCTTATATCATAACGGACATAAGGTGACAATTTACAGTGTCATTCAAGATGAGATTGAAATGCTGCAAAAAGAGCATGAACATAAGGATAAGCTTCCGGGCGTCAAACTTCCGGAAGATATGGCTTTTACCTGCAACCTGGAAGAGGCTATGGCGGATAAGGACATTCTGGTGATGGCAGTGCCCTCCGTATTTGTCCGCAAAACAGCCCATTCCATGGCGCCCTATGCCAAGGACGGACAGATTATTGTGAATGTGGCCAAGGGGATTGAAGAGAGTACCCTGATGGTTCTGTCCGACGTGATTGAGGAGGAGATTCCGAACGCGGTGGTTGCGGTTCTGTCAGGTCCTTCCCATGCGGAAGAAGTGGGTCGCGGAATCCCTACGACAATCGTCGTTGGAGCAAAGAAAAAGAAGGATGCGGAATTCATCCAGAATATTTTTATGAGCAAAGTGTTCCGTGTGTACATCAGCCCGGATCTGCTGGGAATCGAACTTGGTGCGGCACTGAAAAACGTAGTCGCCCTTGCGGCGGGAATTGCAGACGGTCTTGGATACGGTGACAATACCAAAGCGGCGCTGATTACAAGAGGTATTGCGGAGATTGCCCGTCTGGGAATCGCGATGGGAGGCAAGTTCGAAACCTTCTGCGGATTGTCCGGGATTGGAGATCTGATTGTTACCTGTGCCAGCATGCATTCCAGAAATCGCCGTGCAGGGATTCTGATCGGTCAGGGACATACGATGCAGGAAGCAATGGATGAAGTAAAGATGGTGGTAGAAGGTGTCTATTCCGCCAAAGCAGCAATGGCATTGTCCCGGAAATACCATGTGGATCTCCCGATCATCGAGCAGGTCAATATGGTTCTCTTTGAGAACAAACCGGCAGGTCAGGCCGTGCAGGATCTGATGTTGCGGGACAAGAAAATTGAAAACAGCGAGATTCCCTGGGAAGAGTAATATCGCCTGATACGCCGATTGCGGCGAAAATAAGAAAAATCATCTATTTTGTGTGGAATATGAGTGATTTTGATTGAAAAGAATTGGCAAATATCGTAACATGATTATGTATGAGTAATTGTGTTACGATATTTTTGCGTGAATAGGAAAGAGAAGAAAAGATGGCAGAGAATTTTACCAGTACAGGCGAATATGTGGCAAGTGAAGAGCTGATTGCCAGTGTAAACATCGCAATCGAATTGCAGAAACCATTATTGATCAAAGGAGAACCGGGAACCGGTAAGACAATGCTTGCCAAGGCAGTTGCGCAGAGCCTCGGGAAGAAACTGATTATCTGGAATGTGAAGTCTACCACCAAAGCCCAGGACGGCCTCTATATGTACGATACCATCCAACGTCTCTATGACGGGCAGTTTGGGGAAGAAGGCGTGGATGATATCAAACGGTACATCAAACTGGGGAAACTGGGAGAGGCATTCTCCGATGAGGAGCAGGTCATCCTGCTGATCGATGAGATCGATAAGGCTGATCTGGAGTTCCCTAACGATCTTCTCTGGGAACTGGACCAGATGGAATTCTATATTCATGAGACCCGGGAAACGATCCGTGCCAGGAAACGTCCGATTGTTATCATTACCTCCAACGCGGAGAAGGAACTTCCGGATGCATTCCTCCGTAGATGCATTTTCCATTACATTGACTTCCCGGACAAGGAATTGATGGAGGAGATTGTGCGTACCCATTATCCCGATGTGGAGGACGAGCTTCTGAAGAATGCCATGGACGTATTCTATCGTATCCGCGACATGCGGAATGTCCGTAAGAAACCGAGCACATCGGAACTGATTGACTGGATCCGTGCACTCCAGATCGGCGGGATCCCTACAGAGAAGATTGCATCCACCCTTCCGTTTGTGGGGGTTATCGTGAAGAAGGATGAGGATCTGGCCGAGGTGAAGAAGAACATGAGCATGTAAGGGGTGTCTATGTTTACACATTTTTACTATACGTTGAAGGCGAAGGGACTGGACGTTTCACTGGGGGAGTGGCTGACTCTGATCGAAGCGTTACACCGGAATCTGGCGGACAGTAATCTGACAACCTTCTACCATATGGCCAAAGCGATACTGGTCAAGCGGGAAACGGATTTTGATAAGTTTGATATGGCGTTCGAGGAAGAATTCAAAGGGATCATGAGTGAAGACAGTGTCAGATCCCGCATGCTGGAATGGCTGAACAAAGAGGATATGAATGATCTTTTTCATGAATCGGACAAGGCGTGGCTCTCCAACATGGAAGAGATGCATATCGACAAGGAGGACGTGGAAACCAAATTCAAACAGCGTCTGAAGGATCAGGACAGCGAGCATAACGGCGGCAGTTACTGGATCGGTACGATGGGGAAAACATCCTTCGGGAATACCGGTGGGAATGTCGGAGGGATCCGGGTTGGCGGTTCCACCGGATATGAATCGGCATTTCAGGTAATCGGAGAACGTAAATATAAGGATTTCCGTGATGACAGGGTAATTGACAACCGGCAATTCATGCAGGCTTTGCGGAAACTGAGGGAGTTCTCTACCAGACTGGATATTCCCAAAACGGAACTGGATATTGACGGTACCGTTCAGAAAACCTGCAATAACGGCGGTTGTCTGGAGATTGTCATGGAGAAGCCCCGCAAGAATACGATTAAACTGCTTCTGTTGATGGATTCCGGCGGAACCATGATCCCGTATGCACAGCTGATGAATGAATTGTTCCAGTCGGTGCACAGATCCAATCATTACAAGGATGTTAAGACGTATTATTTTCATAACTGTATTTATTCCCACGTATACAACACTCCGGAATGTGAGAACGGAGACTGGATTGAGACAGAGTGGATGTTCCGTAATCTGGACAAAGACTATAAGGTCATCATCGTGGGAGATGCGGCAATGGCACCGGAGGAACTGTATGCCAGGGATGGGAACTACCGGGGACCAAACGGAGGGCTGCCGGGGATGGAATGGCTGCAGCTGATGAAGCGGAATTACAAATCCGTTGTGTGGCTGAACCCGAAGATGGCCATCGGCGACGCCCCCTGGAGGGAAGCGGAGACTGCCATCAAGCAGGTCTTTCCCATGTATCCGCTGACCGTGAACGGATTAAACCAGGCAATGCAGAAACTGATGAAACGGCAGGCCTGCTGATCGATGAAACATATGAACAGATGGATTACCAAAGTGATGAGGGAGAAGGAAAATGCATAAGATAATGATTGTAGATGATAATATGGCCAATCTGATCATGGCAAAGAAGACTTTGGAAGATATCTATGAGGTCATTCCGGTTTCTTCGGGGATATCTGCACTGGAATGTCTGTTGGACATGCCGGAGCCGCCGGATCTGGTACTGCTTGATGTGGATATGCCGAATGTGAACGGATTTCAGGTCATCAGTGAGATGAAGAATGTGCCGAAACTGGAGAACATTCCGATTGTGTTTCTGACCGCTCAGGATGATGATACGACGGAATTGGAGAGCTACAATCTCGGTGCCGTGGATTATATCAAAAAACCGTATACATCCCTGTTGTTAAAGAAACGGGTTGATATCCAGATCAAACTGATGGAACAGCAGAATAAGCTGAAAGAATTCAATGATTCCCTGAACGGTGTAGTGCAGGATAAATCCAAGAAGATTGTGGAAATGCAGTATTCTATCGTTGAGATGTGTGTGGAATTGCTGGGCAGACGTGACGGTTTCTCCGCAGATCATGCAAGACGCGTGGAGCGTTACATGGACGTGTTCTTCAGCGAGATTATCCGAAGCGGCAAATATGAGGTAAATGCGGATGACAGTATTACGCTGTGCTTTGCATCGAAGATCCATGATATCGGTAAAATGAGTATCCGGGATAATGTCATGATTATGCCGTCCAATTATATGAATGAGCCGGAGCAGATGAAGGTACATACGCTTCTCGGAGCCGATGCCATTGCCAAGTTCGCCAATGTACAGACCGGCAGCGGATTTTTCTCCTTTGCTTATAACATGTGCAGAAGTCATCATGAGAAATGGGACGGAACGGGGTATCCGGATAAACTGGCCGGCATGAATATTCCTTTTGAAGCAAGAGTGCTTGCGATCGTAAACAAATATGATATTATGCGAACGAGGCCGGTGAACGGCAGGATTATGAGTCATCAGGAAGCTATGGTTCTCATTAATACGATGCGGGGAACCTTTTTTGAGCCCATGCTGGTGGACATCTTTATGAAGTGCAGTCCCGAAATTGAGAAAATCTCGGTTCACAATAAATAGGGGAGTTTGTTGTATGAAATTTATCAGAGAAAGATTTCTGAATCATGACCAGCCGGTTACCTATAAGCTGTATCATGTGATTGCCCTTGCATGTATCTTACAGGCGGGGTTCAGCCTTGCCGTGAATATCGTATTCAGCTCCTCGGTCATCTGTTATGTCGTGTACGGGCTGGAACTGGTATTTGGCCTCGCGATGCTGTTTTTGGTGGATCTGTATAAAGGGGACTATCCGTCATTGATGGTTTTGTTGCTGATCTTCAGCTGCGTACTGGTGCCGGTGGGATTTCTGGTAAAGGAACATACCGGTGCAGACATGATTGTGTATTTCACCATGTGCATCTGTGTGACCACGATAGCCTTGACCGGAATTCGTCTGCTGATCTGCCTGATAGCGGAACTGGCGGTGTATTCTGCCTGCATCTGCTATGTGGTACTTCACTCGTTTCACATGGTTATGTTTGAACTGTATGAGGAGGAGATTGTCGTACAGGTCGCCGGTTCTCTGCTGATTGCTGGCTGTGTATGTGCGGTTTTGATGAAGGAACGGAATTATTCCCTTCTGTTTGAGATCAGTGAGAATGAGAAGGCGGAACAGGAAGCGAAGCAGTTAAATTACGCGAAGGATATGTTCCTGGTAAATGTATCCCATGATATCAGAACACCGCTTCATGCCATTATCGGAACCAGCGAGATGATCATGGAGAAGGACAATGTCTCGGATGATATCCGGAAAGAAGCATATTACATCTCCAATGCGGGACATGCACTGTTGTCCATCACCAATGATCTGCTGGATTTCTCCAGAAGCCGTGAGGAGATGGTGGTTCTGGATGAGGAGCCATACCGGTTCAGTGCTCTTTTGCAGGAGATTACCAATATTGTGACCGTCAGAATGCACGATTCCAAGGTTCGATTTATTACCACCATTAATCCAAACATTCCGGACAAACTGTATGGTGATAAGGAGAAGATCCGATCCATTTTCTCCAATATTCTGCAGAATGCGGTGAAATTCACGGCAGTGGGATCCATTGAACTGACAGTGGAATATGAGATGATCAATGATTCCAAGGTGATGATCAAATGCTCTGTGACGGATACCGGTATTGGTATGAAACCGGAGATGATTGCCAAATACTTTGCGGATGAACCGGCGGCGGAGGAGGATGGAAAGAAGCATAAGAAGGGCGGAAACAGAGAGAAGAACCGGGACAAATCGGGAGATATCGGGAAAACGGAAGTGACCGGAATGGGGATCTATCTGTGCAGGAAAACCCTTGCTTCCATGGGGGGAAGTATCCGGGCGGACAGTATATACGGCGACGGATCTACTTTCCACTTCCAGTTTGTTCAGAAGGTGGAATCCGCTGAGAAGATGCAGAGTGTAAAGACAGACAATAAGTATGCGCTTGTGTTTGAACTGGTATCCGATTACCGGAGATCCTTTGAGAATATAATGATGTATTACGGTATTCGGTGTGATTATGCGAATTCCCGGGAAGAATTTGTCTCTATGGCACAGAATCCCCAATACTCACATATTTTTGTTCCGATTGAGAATTATGAGATGTGTTCGGAGGAAGAAAAAGCAGCGATCAACAAGATGCGGCTGATTTTGATTACGGAATCTTTCAACACCCATGTGGATGAGGAAGCGTTCTGTGTATGTGCAAGACCCGTTCACAGCCTGAATATCGGTGCGATCCTGAATGGAAACAGAAATGTTGCCGTGCGGGGCGTATCCCACAAATCCTTGTATTGTCCGGACGTGAAGGCTCTGGTTGTGGATGACAATCTGATCAATCTTGATGTGGCAACCAGACTGCTGAAACGATACGGATGTGAGATTACTGCGGTTACAAGCGGAAGAGAAGGAATCAATATGCTGGAGCAGGAAGACTTCGATATTCTGTTCCTGGATTATATGATGCCCGGTATGGATGGTATCGATACCCTGCATCATATCAGGGAATTGAAGAATGAGAGAAAGCGGAATATTCCGGCCGTGGCACTTACTGCCAATGCGGTAAGCGGTGCAAAGGAGATGTTCCTGCAGGCAGGATTTGATGAGTACGTTTCCAAACCGATTGAGGTGGAGCATCTGGAGAATGTTATGCTGAAACTGTTACCAAACGACAGATTCACGTCCATTCAGGAGAGTACGGAACGGAGGGAGCAGGCATGAAAGAGGATATGAATTTCAGCAATGAAATGTCTGTCAGGAAAAATGTACTTGAGATGATTCTGTACGGAACGGTTATTCTGTTTGCACTTTCGGCCATTGCTACGGAGCTGTTTTTTCATAGCAGACCCGATGCAATCGCATTCGGACTCCAGAGCATCCTGTCCGTCGGAATGATTGTGGCAAGCCGGATGGGGGTACCATATCGGATCATATCCTATGTGGAAGTTTCCGTTCTCAACTTTGTGATTATCCCGATGTTATTCTTTTATGATGGCGGCGTAAATGGTCCCAATGCAGTCTGGTATGTGGCAGCTGTTATCCTGGTCTTTATTCTGGTGGATAATGTGATGGCCGGATTTACCTGTGTGTTTGCAACGATTCTGCTGTTTGGGGTGATGATTAAGATGAACCGGGGACATATGATTGATCTTCCGGAATCCAAAACCCTTCTGCTGGTGGACTATCTGATGACATTCTTTTATGTGGCAGGTATTGTAATCATACTGATTATCTACCAGCGAAAACTGTATGAAGATATGAAAACCAGAAAATTGAAGAACAGGGCAGCACTGATGGAAGCCAGCAATGCAAAGGGCAGGTTCCTGGCGAATGTTTCCCATGAGATCAGAATGCCGATGAACTCTATCATCGGTCTGTCAGAGATGATTATCCGGGAGAACCCGGATGCATACACGAGGGATGAGGCGAAAACGATCAGCCAGGAGAGTTACGGCCTTCTGTCTATTCTGGATGATGTTCTGGCGGTATCCAAACTGGATTCCGGCAAATTGCGGCTGATGCATGTGCAGTACAGTTTTCGGGATATGATGAAGAATCTGTTGGAATCCGTGGCCAACGAGATGTATAACCATAAGGTAACGTGTGATATCCGTATCGACAAACAGATTCCCGCTATGCTGTATGGGGATGATCTGTATATCAGACAGATTTATACCTACATTCTGGCGACTGCAATCGAGAATATTCAGAACGGATTATTGTTTGTGAAGATTGATTGTGAGAAGACGGAAGAGGATGAGGTTGTTATCCGTACCAAGATTGCCAATACCGGTGTGGGATTGTCCAAATATGATGTGGATTCTCTTTTCGGAACCTATAACATATATGATTCCAAGCAGAGCAGCAATCTGAAGGGCATGGGATTGAAATATTCCATCTGCCGCAGCCTGTTAAAACTGATGGACGGGGAAATCTCTGTAGAGAGTATCGAAGGGGTTGCGATGTCCACAGAGTTTACGTTCAAGAATAAGATCGTGGATCCAAAACCGATGGTGGAATTCGTGGGGGAAGAGGATCAGAATGTTCTAATCTATGTCAATGATGTATATATACAGAATTTCTGGATTGATATGCTGACCGGTACGAGTGTGCGGATGAAGTTTTTCCAGAATCATCTTCATCTTGCCAAATTGCTGTTTGACAAAAAATACCAGAGCATCTTTATTCCGGCATCGATATTTGACAAGGTGGAGAAGGTTCTGCGTGATTATGAATGTTTGGATTCCACCTATATTGTGGGTGAGTATTACAACACACTGGATGATTTCAACGGATGCAGGATGATTAAGAAACCGATTTCCTGTATCAATGTGATGGACGTTTTGAACGGCGAATGGGACGAAAGCCAGTATGTTCACAAGATGAATCACAGAGATTTCATTGCACCGAAGGCATCCGTAATGATTATTGATGAGAATGCAATGAGTATTAAGCTGATCGCTGAGATGTTCCAGAAGTATCAGGTGAATGTGGATATTGC
>JAEDCX010000077.1 GCA_016293925.1 Lachnospiraceae bacterium
CTCCTAAGCGCTAGTTGTGGGTTCGATTCCCGCTGGGAACATTCATAAAGGCACGAGACGTGCAAAAACGGGAAGACAGACATATGTAAGTTTACTTACTCATATGTCTGTCTTCCCGTTTTTATATGGCGACGCCAATGACCGAGGACGCGAAGCGTTCGAGGTGCAGCGTCTCGTGCCTAATTATAGGGCGCCAGCCCGCGATGAGAAAAGGCGAAGCCTTTTCGAATTGTGCATGGCTTGTAGCGTATGCATAGTTGACCACAATTATTACTGCATTTTTATTTTCAGATTTCCTGTGTCAGATCGATATGAGTGACCCCGACACCTTCCTGTTTGAGGGGAGTTTTGATAAGCATAGTAATACAAAAAAGGAGGAGATATTTATATGGGTTATGTAGGAAAATGGAAGTTTCATTCCATCGGAACAGTGGATGATGAAACCTGTGAAAGAGTTTGGCTAAATAGAGAAGAGTATATGAATTCTCCAATGCCATATATTGATGAAACAGATGAGGAAGCGATTGCTGATGAAATAAAAGAGAGAAAGAGAACGGTAGGTACGCTTCTTGAGGTATGTGAGGATGGAAAGTTATATGTCTTAATGCCTTTGCCGGAGGGTGTTTCCAAGGAGGAAGTGGAAGCGGCAGTAAATGCAGGAGTAATTAAAGCGCGCGATGGCATGATGACAGATGACCCTTTGGTTTGGCAGGAACGGGATGGTGAACTTTGGGTGAACATGGGGAGTTCGGATGAATTCTTGCAGTTTAGCGGTGATGACGAGTTTTTAACCATGGCAACAACTCGTTTTGAAAGATTACAGTAAAGGAGATTAAGAACATGGCATTATTTGACGCATTTAAAAAACAGGTTACATCTCAATTAAAAAGAGAAGCATCCAAAGCAGTAAACAATGCAGCACAAAGTGCATCTCAGACTATTGCAAAGGGCAGAAATCACACGGAAAGCTTTACTTTTGCTTCTTTGCCTACAAGTGTGGAGCAATTGCAGGCATTACCTGAGGCTTCTTTAGACTCCGCATTCAAGACTACAGCTCTTTGTATTGCTGTTTTATGTAATTTGGAAAAGGATGCAAATGCAACATGGGAAATGCTTGATTATTTGAAAGGACCGGAAGACGTAAATGAGAGAGAAAAGGCATTCATCAAAGAACGTCTGGCAGGAAAACAATATAAAACACTATCTTTCTTTCAGGGAGCAACACCGGATAACGGATATACACCTGCTACCCCATATACCATTACAGTGAGTGAAAATCCGTATTCCTTTGATGAAGAAAATTGGGCTACTTTATATGTGACAAGCGGTGGCGCAGATGCTCCCAGACCAATTAAGTTACGCAGAAAACCTTCTACAAATCAATGGTTTGTGAATGATATTCAATGCCTTGCAGATATCAGAATTCCTACCGAGCAGGATGCATGGGCTTAGAGATACAATGAAAGCAGAAGGTAATACGACACATAAAAAATTGCATATTTTAAAAATGCAAATAGTGAATTAGACATAAAGGTTATCTGGTTGTATTAGTGTATGTAACATATCATGGAGGCACCCGAGTTTAGTATGATGAACATGGAGGGATTACGGCAAGTCGAAACATAGAACCCGATAAATTGAATCTGCCCGGGATCCCCAACGGATCCCGGGTTTGAGGGTAGTCTTATACAAAAGGTTCAACGATTCATTATATTGATTGCTCCGCAGCTTTTTATCGCAGCAGTGTGTAATTCCTGCTAGCGGAAGACAAAGGTAAATTCATAATTGTATCTTCCGGAAGGAATGCGATATTCCGGGTGGATATTCTTGAACCAACCGGTATCGCCTCCGAGACCTGCGTGAACAGAATCCAGGATGAGCCAGGTACCTGTTGCATCATCGGGCAGATCATTGTCATACAGGGCATTTTGATATTCCTCCAAAGAATAAGGCAGAGCACTGAAATGAAAATCCTGATCGCCAATGATTTGCACAGAATGAACACCGTCGGATAAATAAGCATACCGTGTATCTTCATGACCGCCGCACTCACAAGGCTTTACAAAAGGAACATGCTGTTCCTTTACGGTTGCGTGGTAGCAGCCGGTAAGTGCGGAATGCTTGCGATCGGCATAGCTCTCCCAAGGCCCCTTGCCGTACCATGACAGTTCATTGAACTTAGAATCCAGACGGAAGGATAAACCGATTCTTGCAAGCGTATCTATATCACAGCAATTGATGACCTGATTGGAAATGATCATGCGGCTGCTGTCAATACAATACCGGGTTTCGGTGGTAAGCAATGGCTCCATGTGGCAGTTTTCGTTCATCGGGAAGAAAGCGGCCTTTGTCTGGATATGGATTTCGGTTTCTGTTGCAGACACAGAAATAGCGGTGATCTTTTTGTCAAGATGATCGATTCCGCGAGAAACCCAGTCATAGTAATAATTGTTTCTGTCATGACAGCCTTCGTCAATGCCTGTTGCGGCGCGGCAGAAGGTATCCATACCGCCTGTCAGGTATTCACAGTGATTGGACTGATATTCGGTAAAAGTACCGCTTTGCTTATCAAATACAATATGTGTGCCTGTGCCGTCTATGGTAATACTTTTCTCTGTTTCGCTGAAGGAGAGAGGGCAATCAGGCTGTTCTGCAATCTCCGGCATATAAACAGCATGGTTCAGGGCAAGCTGGCAGCGGTAGATTTCCGTGCCGGCAGCAGCGTATGCCGTGTCAGAGGAGAGCTTTGCGTATATATTGAGATATGCTTCTCCCGTCAACTTAGCAGGCAGTTCCGGATAGGGAATGGGTTCCGAGGTACCGGCAGGCGTATGCAGGGGATCAAGCGTTCCCGAGAAAACCGTAGAACCGTTTTCTACCACGTCATAAGTAAATTCCAAATGGCTTAAGTCCAGTGCATGATAATGATTGGTTACTCGAATGAACTGCTTTCCGGACCAGTCTGTATCGGCCTGCAGGATAACAGGCGACTGCACATTTCGAACCTCATATGCACCGGGTTTATACCTCAAGTCAGCAAAAACGATTCCGTTTAGGCACATATCCGGCGTGCCGTCTACAACATCCTCATCAAAAGCACCGCCATAACAATATTTCGTTCTTCCTGATACGGAATCCGCAACGGCAATCGCTTTGTCGGAAAAGTCCCAGAGAAAGCCTCCCTGAAAACGGGGATATTTGTGAATGGAATCCCAAAAATCCTTGAAATTGCCGGTACTGTTGCTCTTGGCATAGGCATATTCGCATAAAATCATAGGACGAAGGTCTGTTTCGTCCGCCATAAGATCGGCAACCCAATTCATATCAGGATACATGGGACAGAGAATATCCGTGATATTGGGTTTCGGGAATCCGGATTCGTATTGGACGAAACGGGTCTTATCGTATTCTTTGATCCAACCGTACATGGCAGCGTGATTCACACCGGCTCCGGACTCATTTCCCAGGGACCAGAAAAGAACAGACGGGTGGTTCTTGTCACGAAGCACCATGCGGGTAGCACGTTCCATATAAGCATTCATCCATTCAGGAGAAGAACTCAGGCCGCCTCCGTAACCATGGGTTTCAATGTTTGCTTCGTCCACGAGATAAATACCGTATTCGTCACACAAATCATACCAGACTGCGTTGTTGGGATAGTGGCAGGTACGGACAGCGTTAAAATTCAAGCGCTTCATACAACAGATTTCTTCTCTCATTCTGTCTACAGAGACAACGCGACCGGAGGAAGGACAAAATTCATGACGATTCACACCGCGGATGACCAGTCTTTTTCCGTTGAGTGTCAGAATGCCCCGCTCGGTGATATCGAGTTGACGGAATCCCACACGGCAGCTTTCGATGTCTATGGTGGTTCCGTTCTTATCCTGCAATTCTAAAACTAAGGTGTACAGTTCCGGAGTCTCTGCCGTCCAAAGCGCAGGTTTTTCCACCGTGGCAGATACCGAAGCCACATATTTGGGGGTCAAATATGCCTGGTATTCGGAGAACGGTTGTGAGCGAAACTCGGTTATTCTGGTATTGTTCCTGTCATATAGGGACAGCTTAACATAGTGCTCCCCAAAAAGAGGATATGTTTGGTCCGGCCATATGGTAACCGCCAATGTGGAAGTGGTAAAGTCGTTGTTTTGGAATCTGGTTTCAACCTTGTAGTCCAAGATATGGCCTTTGTGCTTGGCAATGATACGCACATCCCGGAAAATGCCGTACAGATGCCAGTAATCCTGATCTTCCAGATAGCTTCCGTCACAGAAGCGAAGAACAGAGACCGCTATCGTATTCCTGCCGGCGTGAATGTAGTCCGTCAGGTCGAACTCCGCATTCAGCTTACTGTCCTGTGAATACCCTACCTCCTGTCCGTTCACCCATAGGGTAAAGCAGGATTCCACACCGCCAAAATCAATCAGAATTTGTCTGCCGATGTAGCTTTCCGGAATGTCAAAGGATCGAATATAGCAGCCGTTCAGATTATCCTTCGGAACAAAGGGGGCGTTCAAATCAAAGTTTCCGGTAGTGGATTCCATCTCAAAGGGCTGGGATCCGTTTTCTCTCTTGAAAGGATAAAGAATATTGGTATAGACCGGTTTGCCGTATCCGTGGTATTCCCAGTTTGCCGGAACGGGCAGGCTTTGCCAGCCGGAACAGTCAAAATCAATTTGCCAAAATGGTTCTGCCTCTTCCGGAGACGGATACAACCGGAATTTCCATAAGCCATTTAAGCTCATGACAAAAGCGGATGCATTGCGGTCGTTGCTTAACGCCTGCTCAACGGATTCATATGCGCCGTACGGGGTATGCATCGGGTACCGATTCCTCTGCGTAACATATTGATTTTCCCAATCCTTTAACTGATTCATTGACACCTTTCCTTTCCTGATTGCATATATTATTTGGCTTTTTGTACCGATAATGATAAAATAAAATCCTGAAAAAAAGATACTAAATTATTACCCGGTGCGAAATGGCAAAGATGGTGTTTTTTTTATCCAATCTGGTAAAAGCGAGGAGATCATGACAAATTATCAGGCATATGAACAGAAGAGAGATGAAATCACACAAAGTGATGTGATCTATCGATGTATCGGAGAAAATCTGAAAAACGGAATTGTTGCATGCGGATTTATGAAAAAAGAAACTGCGGAACGGTCGCAATACCATTTCTCCAATGAGTTCTACAGTTGCTTTTTTTTGCTGCGGGGAAGCGGTGAATATATGACGGAGGATGGCGAGAGGATTGCGCTGGAAGCGGGGGATCTGGTACAGAGAATTCCCGGAACGGTTCATTCAACGAGAGTGGAACCGGATGGACAATGGTTGGAATTTTTTATCTCTGTCAGTGCTGACTTTTATGAAGCGCAGGAAAGGCTGGGCGTATTGTCACGTACGCCGGTCAAAAAGAAGGCGTTTCATACCGTCGATCTGGATCAGTACACATATTGTATCAGGAAACTGAAGGCAGCCACGCAAAACCAGCTTCCCACAATTGCATTGGAGCTACAGCGGGAGCTGTTATACATGTTTGGGTATGGAAAAGCCAAAAGGGAAAGTGCGGATAAGGATGATTTGCTGCAAAATGCCCATGATATCCTGGAACAGAATCTGGACTGTGTAATCTCAATAGAGAAGTTAGCAGGAGACTTGCAGATGGGGTATGAATCGTTCCGAAAGGATTTTCGGAAGAAATATGGTATTGCACCGGGACAATACAGAATAGAGAAAAAGATGGAGCAGGCTTGTATCCTTCTGGAGAGTGGGATTCCAATCAAGGAAATCGCACAAATGGTCGGATATGAGGATGTCTATTCCTTCAGCAAACAATTTGCAAAAACATACCACATTGCACCGGGGCAATTTCGACAGAGGAAAAATATGTCGCAAGAAAAGCAGGGATGCACTGGCAAAAGGAAATCTGCGGACGGAAGTACATCCGGCAATCCGGCATCGCAAAGATGAATTGGGTGCAATGGGCAGAGGCGTAGAAAACTGTTTTTTGGTTATGACTAAGAGGCGACAGGGATCCGGTTTCCATGGATTCAGTATCTCCCTGGACCGGGTTGCGTATTATCTGTTGAGGAAGTATAATGTTCTACGGATAGTAAGAATCATATACATGGGGTGACGAATGAATTACATCGTACTGGATCTGGAATGGAATCAGCCGATGGATGCTCAGGAGAAGATCAATGAACAGCTTCCTTTTGAGATTATCGAGATTGGTGCCGTGAAACTGAATAGTGATAAGGAGCAGATCGGAACATTTTCGAAGGTGGTTAAACCGGCGGTGTATACGTCAATGAATCATATAACCCGCCGTCTTCTGAATATTTCGGAGAATGAACTGGATCACGGAAACGGGTTCCGGGATGTGATGGAGGAATTTCTCGCATGGTGTGGTTCTGATTATGTGTTCTGTACCTGGGGCACCCTGGATCTGATGGAACTGCAGCGCAATATGGATTATTACGGGATGACGCCGATTGCGGAGAAACCCTTTGCCTATTATGATGTTCAGAAGCTGTTCAGTCTGCAGAATGAGGATGGTAAGAGCAGAAGATCTCTGGAATATGTTGTGGATTATATGAAGCTGGCGAAAAATGAACAGTTCCACCGGGCGTTGTACGATGCATGCTATACCGCGGAGATTTTCGCTACCTTTACCGACCCGTATGTGCTGGAGAAGTATTCTTTTGACACATATCGCATTCCCCGGAATAAGGAGGATGAGATCGATATTGTGTTCTCGAACTATGCGAAGTATATTTCCAGAGAGTTTGAAGATAAGCAGGAGGCGATTGCCGACCGGAAGGTTTCTTCCATGCGATGCTATTTGTGCCGCAAGAATATCAAACGCAGAATCAAATGGTTCTGCCCCAACGGGAAGCATTACTATGGCGTCGGGTACTGTGACATTCACCAGTATGTGAAGTTCAAGGTTCGCATGAAAAAATCACAGGATGAACACGTATATGTCGTTAAAACGGCCCGCTGTATTACCCGGGATGAGTTTGAACAATTGAATGAAAAGATGGAGAAGACGAAACTGCAGAAGAAACTGGCCAAGAAGAAGCAGAATGCTGCAGGAGGCTGATTCCGTACCCGGGAGGCTATCGTTGATCGTGATAAAGAATAATCCGGACTCACAGTGCTGTGAATCCGGATTTTGTTATAGTATGCTATTCGATGTGTTTCTCATGCGCATTTCAGGAATACGAACATCTCATGGATATGCGTCTTACAGGGTTACGACAATCTGTCCGCCGGTAGGTGCGAGAATGGTATCATTGTCGTTCACCGTGGAGAATGCACCTGTGGATGCACTGATTGCAGTATTGACCAGGCGGATGGAATACGGTTTGGAGGTATTCACATCAATGGTGATCCGGTTTCCGGAGCGGGAAGCGGTAATGGTCAGTCCCACCCGGTTATCCATTCCGTAGATTTCGGCTGTTGCGGTACCACCGTCTGTCAGATTGTAAATACAAAGCTCCGGATTGTCGATGTAATCGTAGTCCGGTTTATTGTCGCAGGAACCGAGGGCAATGATGGAGTTCTCTTTTACCATCAGAGGAATGCTCATATAATCGTGGTGTTCCGTGATCCACTGGCCACCGGTTACGACACGGCCTGTGAAGAAATCTGTCCACTGTCCCTTGGGCAGGTAGTACTCCGCCATGCCCTGATCATTGAAGATAGGAGACACTAAGAGGTTGTCACCCAGCATATACTGCTTGTCTGTATAATGGCAGGTTCTGTCCTCTGTGAATTCCAGTACCATACTTCTCATGGTCGGCACACCGGTCTGGCTCGTGTGAACTGCAGTGGTATAGAGGTAGGGCATTAGTCTGGCTTTCAGTTTGGTGAAGAAGCTGCAGACTTCCACCGCTTCATCATCGTAGAGCCAGGGAACACGGTAGGACTGGCTTCCATGGAGACGGCTGTGGGAAGACAGCAGACCGAAAGCGACCCACCGCTTGTAAACGTCCGGCGTGGAGGTATGCTCAAATCCGCCGATGTCATGCGCCCAGTATCCGAAGCCGGACATCATCAGGGAGAGACCGCCGCGAAGGCTTTCTTCCATGGATTCATAATCCGACCAGCAGTCACCGCCCCAGTGGACAGGGAACTTCTGACCGCCGGCGGTGGCACTTCTGGCAAACAGAACTGCCTGGCCTTTTCCTCTTTTACGCTCCAGAAGCTCGTAAACACACTTATTGTAAAGGTATGTGTAGTAGTTATGCATCTTTTTCGGGTCGGAGCCGTCATAATACATGACATCCTCGGAAGGAATCCGCTCGCCGAAATCGGTCTTGAAACAATCCACGCCCATGTCTAAGAGCATTTCCAGTTTGTCCTGATACCATTTGCAGGCAGCAGGATTGGTGAAATCAACAATGGCAAGACCCGGCTGCCACATATCCCACTGGAACGGGTCACCGTTGGTTCTCTTAATGAAATAGCCGTTTGCCACCCCTTCCTCAAACAGTTCACTTTCCTGACCGATGTAGGAGTTGATCCAGACACAGATATTCAGCCCCTTCTCCTTGATACGCCGGAGCAGACCCGCCGGATCCGGGAATACGTCCTTATCCCAGATGAAGTTCGTCCAGTGGAATTCCTTCATCCAGAAGCAGTCAAAATGGAAGGTACGCAGGGGAATATCCCGCTCCAGCATTCCGTCGATGAAGCTCATTACCGTCTGTTCATCATAGTTGGTGGTGAAGGAAGTGGATAACCACAGACCGAATGTCCAGGGTGCCGGAAGGGATGGCTTGCCGGTCAGGTCTGTATACCGCTCCAATACTTCTTTCATGGTTGGTCCGTTGAACAGATAATAATCCAGGAATCCGCCCTCCACGGAGAATCCGGTTTTCGTTACCATCTCGGAAGCAATCTCAATGGACACGTTTTCGGGATGATTCACGAAAACGCCGTATCCTTTGTTAGAGAGATAGAAAGGAATATTCTTATAGGACTGCTCGGTGCTGGTACCGCCGTCCTCATTCCAGATATTGACGGTCTGTCCGTTTTTCACAAAAGGAGTAAAGCGTTCCCCCATACCATAGATCAGTTCGCCGACGCCGAGGGATAACTGCTGGCGCATATAGGTATTCACATGATCACCCTTGTCATAATAGGCATCCGGATAGTCATATTTCATCATGGCAAGATCCTTGCCGGCAGAACGGGTAATCAGGTCTCCGTTCCGTGTAAATGTCATGGAGAAGGGATTCTTGGCAATCGTAAGAGTCAGGGTACCGGAAGTAATCGCAACCGTGTCATCTGTCTCGGTAGTTTGTAAAGGTTTATCGTCAGTCTGTTCCAGCTCAAAGACCGGTCCCTTGCGAAGAGCACCCATGTAATGCCCGGTCTGAATTCTCAGAACATCGTCAGCCGGTGATGTGATGATGATGGTGAGATTGGCTCCGCCAAGGGTATCACCGCGATGTGCAATAGAGTGGGTTGGTGCGCAGATGGTTACTTTGTTTGGTTCAATTCTGGTAAAATAGGCCTGTGCAGGTGCGAAACAGGTATATCCCTTTCTCTGCATCCAACATCCGTCGCTGAATTTCATATGTGTATCCTCCTTTATCTGATTCCGGATCCGTCAAGTCGCATATGCTGCGTGAACAGCACATTTTCATCATAGCGTATTTTGAGGCTGCTTTCTATGATTTTTTCGTACAGATATTGTAGGAATCTTCCTTTTGTATGCAGAGAGAAGAGGGTCTGTGGGGAGCCGTTCCGGAACGATTGCCGGAAATGAAAAATATCGCAATTATTACGCAGAAAAAAACAATGTTTGGACTTGACGGAAGATAGGTAAAATACATACAATTAGTATAATAGATAGAGTGTCCGCTAATCCGGAAGAGGGCGGCGGGACATGGAAAGGGTAGGTACATGATATGGTAATTCAAAAAGTTACAGATGCTTCTTTCAAAGCATACGGACGTGTGATCACAGAGGTAGATTTTACGGAACTTGTGGATGCAATGCAGAGCACGCCTGTTCCGGACGATGTGGTATATGTTCCGGGTGATGAGAAGCTGGAGTCATTGGCTGTTGCAGACAAGATTCGTACAGTCTGCTACGGTGAGACGGATATTCAAATCGGTTATTGCAACGGACACAATCAGAAGCTGAATGCAGTGGAGTATCATCGCAGTTCAGAGATCAATGTGGGAGCAACGGATGCAATTCTGATTCTCGGTAAGGTTCAGGATATTACACCGGAGCATACATATGAGACTTCCAAGATGGAAGCCTTCCTTCTTCCGAAAGGAACAGCAGTGGAGATCTATGCAACAAGTCTTCACTATGCACCCTGCGGCGTAAATGGTGCCGGATTCCAGGTGACCATCGTTCTTCCGAAGGGAACCAACTATCCTCTGACCAAAGAGCATAAGGGCGGCGAGGATGATCTGATCACAGCCACCAACAAATGGCTGATCGCTCATGAGGAAGCGAAGATTGAAGGCGCGGTAAACGGTCTGATCGGTGAGAATCTTACCGTATAAACCAAACAGAGAATCAAGACAGAATATGATAGAAACCAATAACGGAGGTAGTGTAAACATGTTCAACAATGTACCCAAAATCAAACTCGGTAT
>JAEDCX010000078.1 GCA_016293925.1 Lachnospiraceae bacterium
ACGCCCGCACGGGTCATGGATACGAACTGGCGACAGAAGACAGACAGATCACGGGGTTTCGGATTCCCGCCGATCTCAATATTCAATTCGCTGTTAAGCAGTGACTGCTCCCCGATGGATATGGGGTTCATACCCTGCTGCTTCAGTATGCCCCGAGCCGTCTCCACCGTATCGGCCTCGATGCTGCCTTTCTTGATTTTGCCGGCGGCATCAAACGCTTTGTATCCGTATTTCGCCATCGTCCCCTCCAGATTGCTTATCTCTACGTATCAAACGATACCCTCATCATCTCGCCGACTGTTGTAACCCCTTCTTCCACATAGGAAATCGCGCTCATGCGCAGGGTGTGCATGCCGTCCTTCAGTGCCTGCTCTTTGATCTCATCAGCGGTTGCATGCCGGCTGATGATGCGTTTCAGTTCCGGCGTCATCTCCATAATCTCATATACGCCGGTACGCCCCAGATAACCCATGTTGTCACATTTCGGACACCCGACTGCCTTGTAGATCATTTTCCGGGTTCCCGGTTTCTCCCCCAGCAGTTCCAGTTCCTCCTCCGTTGCCTGCACCTGTTGTTTGCAGTGAGGACAGAGAACGCGGACCAGTCGCTGTGCAATAACACCCACCACAGAATCCGCGATCAGGTAACTCTCCACACCCATGTCCTCCAGACGGGTTATGGTAGATGCGGAGGAGTTCGTATGTAATGTAGACACCACCAGATGGCCTGTAATGGAGGCCTGTACCGCAATGGATGCTGTCTCACGATCCCGGATCTCACCGATCATGATGATATCCGGATCCTGCCGCAGAATGGAACGCAGAGCACTGGCAAACGTCAGATCCGCTTTCGGATTCACCTGGACCTGATTGATTCCATCGATGTTTGCCTCCACGGGGTCTTCTACCGTGATGATGTTTACATGCTCCGTATTCAGTTCGCTCAGCGCGGTATAAAGGGTGGTTGATTTACCGGAACCGGTAGGTCCCGTAACCAGCAGAATTCCGTGAGGATTCTGCAGAATATGGTCAAATTGTCTGATCTCATCTCCGCGCAATCCCAGCTTGCTCTTTTCCCTGTTCAGAGCCTGCTTCGCCGCCAGACGCATAACGATCTTCTCACCGTATGCGGAGGGCAGGATAGAAACACGGATATCGTATTCCACTCGGTCCACAATCTGAGTGATACGTCCGTCCTGCGGTTTCCGCTTCTCGGATATATCCATGCCGCCGATAATCTTCACACGCGCCACAATGGCGGGAAGAATCTTGATATCATAACGGGCTTTCTCATACAAGGATCCGTCGATGCGGTAGCGAACACGGACGCTCTTCTCCAACGCCTCGATGTGAATATCGGAGGCTCTCTGCCGGGCTGCCTTCTCGATCAGATCTCTGACCAGCATAACCACCGGCGAGGAATTGATATCCTCTGAATAGATATCTTCCTCCTCTACAGATAGTTTCTCCTTTGCAAACTGCTCCAGTGCGCTCTGTACTTCTTCCTGTCCAAAGAACCGGTCGATTGCAATCTTAATCTGATGTTCCGTGGCAATCACAGGTTCCACCCTGCATCCGGTAATAATTGAAATATCATCAATGGTATCCAGATCCAGCGGGTCCGCCATGGCTACCCGGATCACATTGCTGTTCTCCCCATACTCAACCGGAATCACACTCTTCTTCTTCAGAAGATCCGCTTTCACCAGGGCGAGAACCTGATCACTGATCGATATATTGGACAGATCAACCAGTTCGTACCCGAGCTGTTCACTCATGGCCTTGGCCAGTTGATCCTGTGTCAGCATATTGGCATCCATCATGACTTCGCCGAGTTTCCTGCCACTGCCCTTCTGAAGTTCCAGTGCTTTCTGCAACTGACTCTCTGTGATTGCCTTGGCACTGACAAGCAGATCACCCAAGCGAATTTTTTTACGTGTATACTCCGGCATGATTTCCCTCTGCATTCCGACCGGTCACGGTCACAGGATAGACATCTTCGACAATGTTCTCTTACAAATTTTAATATAGTACAATCTTACCACTTTTTTTCATTACTCGCAATATCATTTTATGTGTTTTTATTGATAAAAAATAATGATTTTCCATTTTTATTGTACAAAACGCATAAAAAGCATCTCACAAAACAATAAAATCCGCCAGGGAACGTTTTCCGCCGCATAGGCAGCGAACAGACCGATCTGATGCGATGCTTCCGTACATTCGGACCCGGCCGTCTGCATCACCTTATGCGTCATGCCCGGAATGATCGCCCGTGCCATCTCCTATATCAACGAGAATCTGTCCGGTGATCTGTCCCTTCCTGCCATCGCCCGACAGCCCCATCACAATGTTGACTATGTTAGTCGATACGTTAAGGCCGTGATCGGCACAACACTCCAGCAGTTTATCATTGCAAAAAGGATTACCCTCGCGCAGCAATATCTGCGAAAAGGTAATCCTCTGTGTGATGCCTGCTATCTGTCAGGCTTTGGGAACTATTCCAATTTCTCCCGGTGTTTTACCAGACACACCGGAATGTCTCCGAAACAATATCAGAAGAAGATGACCGTACAGGACAATGGCGGAATGACCACACGCTCACCATGATCCAGCCTGCGCAGTGCGATGCGGTCCTCCTCTCCCAAAACATTCACGTCATCGGGATCTGTACCACTCATCTGCATAACCACACAGTCTGCACAGTTCCTCTCTTCTCCGTGGAGTGATATGGTGTCCAGTGTCATTGCCGATCTTCCGGTATGAATGATCTTCAGATAATAGTGCTCCGCATCCCGGGAAACCGCACTGTAAATCTCATCCGTGGCGCCTTCCAGTGTGAACGACACACTCCGGGAGCCGGTGTATGCCCCGAACAACTGCTGCACATAATATCCCGGAGTTCCCGAAACATGCTCTCCGTCAAACCAGATAAAATCCGGGATCCACTGTACATAGCCTTTTCTTGCGAAAAGAGGAGCCACCGACGCAAACCGGATCACATCCCCGTTTCGTTCCAGTCCGCACATGAAAGCGGCCTCTGCCAGTGCAGCTTCCAGACTGTTCTGTTTCTTGTCACAATGGGCTGCGTATTCCCCTGCAAATACCGGAATCTCTCTCGGATACTCGTCATACATGTGGGTATGCTCATAGAACCATGCCGGCGGCATGTAATAGTGCTCGTCCACTGCAGAAGTAAACGCTTCCACCGGTTTGCCGTGTACCGTTCTTCCCGCGTTGCTTTGCGCATTCCTGCGGTAAAACTCCCATGCCGCAGTATATCGCTCCGTCGTTACGTCCGGTCCCGCGGAGCCCAACAGTCTGATTTCGGGATAGCGTTCATGTATCGTTTTTTCAAACGCTGTATACCTGGCGAAAAAATCAACCTTGTCGGTTTCCCACTGTTCATTTCCAATGCCCACATATTCCAGTCCGAATGGTTCCGGGTGCCCCATTTCTCCCCGCAATGCTCCCCACTTCGTGGTCAGGTCTCCATTGGCGAATTCAATCAGGTCAAGCGCATCCTGCAGATACTCTCCGAATTCCGGAGAATCCGTCGCAACCAATTCATCTGACTGGAACTGGCATGCCAGCCCCACATTCAGTACCGGAAGCGGTTTGCATTCCAGCAGCTCACACAGCAGGAAATACTCGTAGAACCCGATTCCGTAAGACTGGTTGTAGACGGGATAGTAACAAGCCTCGCCCTGTCCCATGGTAACATCATGCACTGCCCAGCGGTTCCAGTTCCATTTCCGATCCCATACTGGCCCCACGGTGTCCTTCCAGCGGTATCTGTTCCCAAGATTGGCGCCCTCCACGATACAACCACCCGGGAATCGTAAGAATCCCGGCTTCAAGGCAGCCAGCATCTCATAGAGATCCCGGCGGAATACGCCTGCCACCGCATCCTGCGGTATCATGGAAATCACGCCATAGGCAACACACCCTGTTTCCTGCTGCACCAGGAAACAACCGTTGCGGACCGCATGCTCTGCCCGCAGAGTCATCGTATACAGCTTCCATTCCCCGGAAGCGGCAACTGTGATCTGTTCTGTTGCGGCAACCGTAAGACGATCCGGATCCAGTACGGAAACCGTGATCTTCCCGCAATAGTCACCGGTTCGTAAGCCCAGAGTTACACGGTATTCCGCCCCCGCCTTTAGACAGATGCCGTCATAGGCTTTGTTGACAAAGCCGGCACCTTCGTTTTTCACATCGAAAACCATATAGTGGGGATTGTTGACACTCAGGGCATCTCCTTCCCGGAAAGACATCACCGCATCCGCATTCTCCGGATACACTGTCCATCCGTATCCCGGAATCCACTCCGTATCATAGGTTTTCCACACACTTCCCGGCCATGCCTTTCTGAATGCAAACTGTCGGTTCTCAATCATCTCCGCATACAGTCCGCCGTCGGCAGCGTAATTGATATCCTCAAAAAAGAGACCGAACATCTTTTCTGACAGGAATGACACTTCCTGCTTACCAATCGTACACTTCATAACTTATCCTCACTCTCTTGTTGGTGACGAAGCGATCAGCACCATGTCTCCCTCGAAAATCATATCTCCGAACCCATGAGGAACCAGGAAATGATCTCCCCGCTGAATAGCCAGACCGTTCACCGTCCCTTCGCCCTCCACTACGGAGAAAATCATAAACGGATGAGGCTGACCTATGACCATTTCTCTGTTCACCACGTATTTCCAGACCGTATAATAATCACAGCTCACCAGTTCCTGCACCGTCTCTGTGGGACTGGTAGAGCGTACCATATCCTGTTTGGCAGGCACGGTAATCACATCCTTACACTTGTCCAGATGCAGTTCTCTTGGCTTTCCGTCCACCAGCCGGTCATAATCATACACGCGATAGGTAATGTCCGAATTCTGCTCCGTTTCCAGAATCAGGATATTGCTCTTAATGACATGTACAGTTCCGGGATCCAGTTGAACGAAATCGCCTTTTCGGATCGGAACCTCAGCGATCAGATCCGACCATTGTTTCTCGTCAATCATCCTGCACAGTTCTTCCCTCGTTCTGGCATGATGCCCCAGAATAATGGTGGCATCCTCGGGGCAGTCCAGGATATACCAGCACTCCGTCTTGCCATAAGAACCGTTCTCATGTTCGGAAGCGTAGCGGTCATCCGGGTGCACCTGAATACTCAGGTCATATCTGGCATCCAGCACCTTCACCAGCATCGGAAACCGATCGGACGGAAAATGTCCGAACAGTTCCGGTTCGTTGGTCCACAACTCCGACAGTTTCTGCCCATCATACGTTCCGCCGTTGACCACGCAGTCTCCGTGGGGATGGGCACTGATCACCCATGCCTCCCCCGTATTGTCACCGGGAATATCGTATCCGTATACGTCCCGCATACGATTTCCGCCCCAGACCATCTGCTTGTATTCCGGATGGAAAAAGAGGATCTCCTTGGGTTGCCGGATACTGCCGCCGTTGGAACGAATCACATCCCGGTACCAGTAAGCAGAATCCTTCAGATATCTTCTCTGCGTCTTGAAATCCACATATACCAGGCCAAAGCGGTCACGATAGCCGTAATTCCACTCGAAATTGTCCGTAAATGTCCATTCAAAATAACCCCTGATATCTGCTCCATCCTCCATGGCCTGCTTCATGGCATAGAGATACCGGTTCAGGAAATCGATTCGCTCCGAATCATGTATCCTGCCGTCACACTGCAGAACATCCTTGCAGCATATACCATTCTCCGTCACATAGATGGGCAGCTTGTACCGCTCATACAGGAAACGAAGCCCCCACCGGAAGCATTTCGGAGTAACCGGCCACATATTCCCGGTCTGCGGATGCCCGGCATCCCGCTCCACATAGACCGGTTCTCCGTTCTCACCCGCCGCGATTGCATATCCGTTGTATATATTCTGCCCCATGAAATCAAGAGGCTGCGAGATCAGTTCCATATCCTCATCCGTAATGACGGGAAGATACTGTGCATATTTGCGCAACCCGTCTTCCGGGTATTTCCCTAAGAATACCGGATCAGAAAACCATGGCACATTCCAGGTCCAGTTATCCATCTCCTCCGGGCATGTAAACAACGCCTTTCGTGCCGCCTTGATGTCCGCCGGACTGTCCGTGTTCGGATAGGCCATTCCGCATGTAGGCGCGTACCCAACCTGAATCGCCCGCTTTGCATGCTGCCGAAGGGCAATCACAGCCTTTCCATGCGCCTTTAATACATGATGGATCATCCGGAAGATATCTGCCTGTTCCAGTCTGATCCCCGGTGCATGAACCTGATGGATTGCGGATAATCCCACAAAGCACTGTGGTTCATTAAACGTAATAAAATACCGTACTCTGTCCGAGAAATGCTCGGAAACCACCGCCGCATATTCCGCGAACCAATCCCCACTCTTCTCATTCAGCCAGCCGCCCATTTCCTGCAGTGCCTGGGGATAGTCCCAATGATAGAGTGTGATATACGGCTCAATCCCATTCCGAAGCAACTCATCGATCACCTGATCGTAGAAACGAAGCCCTTCCTCATTCACCCGTCCGATTCCGTCCGGCAGAATTCTGGGCCAGCTTAAGGACAACCGGTAAGCCTGTATCCCCACCTGTTTCATCAACGCAATATCCGTCGGATATCGATGATAAAAATCACATGCCGGCTCCGGTTTGTCGCCATTCAGGATATTCCCTTCCCCGGCGGCAAAACGGTCCCAGATACTGTCACCCTTGCCGCCCTCATGGGCTGCTCCCTCTATCTGAAATGCGCTGGACGCACATCCCCACACAAAATCTTTCCGAAACATCATGTTCCTCCTATGGTTAATCTAAGAACATTGCATCCAGTGCATTCTGAACCAGTTCCGCATTCTGATCGACAAACTGATCCACCGTAATCTCTCCCTCCAGGAGAGCCGGCACCTGATAATCAATATTCAGCGCATTCCACAGATCAAATCCACCTCTGGAACCACAGTATTTCATCACCTCATAGTTATCATGCGTCAACGCATGATTCACCCACCACGACAGATCCCCGTCACGCAACGAGATATCTCCGTGATACCAATTTGTATAATCCTCAAACACCTGATACACCAGTGCCGGATTCTCCACACCGGTAGGAATCATCCAGGCATTCCCGGAAGATGCAATTTTCGTATTGTTTGTTGTTCTGTCACCGCTGGGGCCCACCGGGAAAGGAACCCAGCCCTCCCTGTCGCCCAGAAGCTGTGTATCATTATTCTCTGCCGAAAGAGAAGCGGATGATATCCACATTGCCACCTTCCCTGTTGTGTAAGCGTTCACATTATCCTCAAAATTCTCTGAATTCCAGGGACGCGCACATCGTTCCGTATTGTACAAATCATAGATCAGACGGAATACCTCCCTTGTCTTGTCAGAAGAGATGGACTCCGTTGCACCGGAAGCAATGCTTGCCCCATTCGACAACAGAAGTCCGGTCACCAGATAATCCCATCTGGAACTGAAACCATACACATCCGTCACACCGTCCCCATCCACATCCCGGGTCAGTTTCTTCATGTACGTCTTCCAGGTATCCCAGGTCCACTCCCCACGTTTCCATAATTCATAGGGATCCTCCAGTTCTGCCGCCTCTATCATATCCTTGTTGTATGCCAGCATATTGGTGTTATAGAATGCGGATTCCTCGCTGCAGGTAGCAAAAAGATAAACACCGTGCTCCAGACCAATATCGGACGGTTTGAAGACAAGTTGCGTCGACAGCAGATCCGCATCCGGCGAAAGTACCGTCTCCAGATCAATTGCATACCCATTCAATGCGGCAGGGATGCCGAAAGACATGTCCACTTCATAGATATCGCAGTCAGGCTTCCCTTCCACAATGGAGTGATTCATGGAATCCTGCAGCCCGTTCCATGTCAGATCAACGAATTCAATCCGCACATGATAAGTGTCCTCGATCTCCCTGACTGCATCCAGACGCGCCTGTGCGATACTCTCATCCCCCATATTCGGATCATCATGTATATCCTGATGCGTACTGTCATAATAATGCGGATACCACGTTCCGATTCGGATCAAACGTTCCGTCCCGGACGCTTCGATATTTGCAGTTGCAGAATCCGCATCGGAACTGACATTTGTAGTATCTGTAATGACTGCATTCTTATTCCCGCATCCTATCAGCCCCCAAACCATTGTGAGTCCCAGGCCAACGGTTGCCAATGCCCTACGCACTTTCATTCTCTTTTCCGTCTCCTTCGGAGTTGTAATCATCACACACAAAAAGACACTGTGTATCACTGTTAACTTTACACTAACACAATGTCTTTTACAAGAGAAAATATCCTGTTATTCCCTATTGACAGGTCTCAATCACCATTCCCGGATCACCGGAGCATCTTCGTAACAAGACTACCGGAACATCTTCGTGACAAGCGACTCCTGCTGGGATTGTTCTTTCTGCATCATAATCCTGTACTGCTCCAGAACATCATTCTTCTTCCGCTCACTGATTGCCCGGGCAATATCGGTATCTTCAATACCGCTCTGTGCCCGCGTCTGCATCAGTGCGGCGTTGCTGTTATATGTCTGTGCATACTCCAATGCGTTCACCCCTGCGCCGAGAGTCGCACGGCTGTCGTTCACCCGATCAATTGCCTGATCGATCACATCAATATTGAAATCACCGGTCACATCATATCCGGCAATCCCCAGATTCTCCAGCGTGGCGTTCGCCATCCGAATCTTCATCCCGGAGCCGTCCGGATTCGATGCAATATCCATATCCGCCATGCTGCCGTCCAACAGCTTCATCGTATTATATTCCGTGCCGCCGGCAATATCTACGATTCCCTTCATAGCACCGTCAATCTGCTTCTGAATCGCCTCCAGATCCGATGCGCTGTTCGTTCCGTTCATCGCCTTGACGCTCAGTTCCCGGATCTCCTGCAGGTAATCATTGATCCCTCCCAGAGCACCGTCCGCAATATTCAGTGCATGGATACCTGACTGCGCATTCTCAGCTCCCACGGTAAGACCGTTGCTCTGTGCTTCCAACTTATTGGCAATCGCAAGCCCCGCGGCATCATCTGCTGCCGACTGGATCTTCCTGCCGCTTGCAATTGCTGCATAATTCCGATTGTCCATTCTCGAAATATCCATCTTCGCACCTCCCTGTCCGATTTCCCGGTTCCCCGATCCTCATATCTTGAGTTCATTATATATCCCTTCGCCTCAAATATCAAGGCTGATTCGCTGGTGATGCCAACCGCCGGGCATCGATCCGTACAGTTCTGCAGCCGGTCACGCCCCTTTGCGGGAGTATTTCACAATCAGCATCTCAACCCCCAGGCTGTCCGATATCCTGCCGGATTTGAAATTCTCATCCGTCTCCACGCAATCCTCAATGGCCTGCCGGATCGTTGCCACAGTAAATTTCCCCGCCTGGTTCAGATATTTGTTGGCCACGAATGCGGGCACTCCGAGTTTGGCCGCCATGGCATCCCCATGATAGCCCTTCGCACGCAGTTCTTTGGTCATAAGAAGCATATTGAATTGCCTTGCAATCAAAGTAAGAATCGCCACCGGGGATTCCCGCATCTCCAGCATATCCCCGTATACGGCAAGCGCCTGCTTCTGATCCTGTCTTGCGACAGCCTCAATCAGATCAAATACCTTGCTACTGACCCGGGTGGTGCAGATTGCCTCCACATCCTCCGGCAGAACAGCCTCTCTGTCCCCCACATAACATACCAGTTTTTTCAGTTCCTGGCACATATTATTCATATCGGAGCCGGTTTTTTCCACGAAAAGTTGATAGGCCTCCGGGCTTATTTTTTTGCCGCTCCGGGACAGGAGCGTCAGAATCCACTTCTGCAGCTGGGCGCCCGTATACATCACGCATTCCTGCACTTTGCCGTTGCTGTTACAGGCTTTGTATAACCGGCTTCTCTTATCCACATTCTCCTCATCGAAAATGAAATAGACCGTTTCCGGTATCTGCGCCAGGTAATTGGCCAGCTGCTCTCCTCTGGAGCCGAACAGTTCCGTATTCTCCAGAATCATCACGCGCCTGTCCGCGAAAAAAGGAAGCGTCTGCGCAAGCTCGATGATCTCCGGAACATTCACATCTTTCCCTTTGTACGAGTGGATATTTATCTGATCCAGTTCCCGGCAAAGTGTCCGCTTCAGATTCTCTCTGTAATACTGCCGGAGATACCCTTCCGCACCGCACAACAGATAGATATGTTTCAGTTGTCCCGTCTTAATATCCTCTTCAATGGTCGACATATATGGTCTGCCTTTCTGCTTCTTCACAGGAAGTGTACCACATAGTCCGGCACATGTAAATGCAGCGGCTCCGGTTCCTGGCGTGTTCCTTGCGCTTTCCTTGTGCTCGACTTGCGCTCGCTCACGGTTGACAATTCACATTTTCCATTGTTAACCATAG
>JAEDCX010000011.1 GCA_016293925.1 Lachnospiraceae bacterium
GGGTCTTGCGGAGACCCATCAGACCCTGATTATGAACGGATTGCGGAACAAGGTTCGTATCGAAACCGATGGGAAGCTGATGACCGGACGGGATGTGGCGATTGCAGCCATTCTCGGTGCGGAGGAATTCGGATTTGCAACCGCTCCGCTGGTAACGCTGGGATGCGTGATGATGCGGGTCTGCAACCTGGATACCTGTCCGGTGGGTGTTGCAACCCAGAACCCGGAGCTTCGTAAGAATTTCCGCGGTAAGCCGGAGTATGTAATCAACTTCATGAGATTTATCGCCCAGGAGCTGCGGGAATATATGGCGAAACTGGGTGTTCGTACCGTGGATGAACTGGTGGGCAGAACGGATCTTCTCCGGAAGCGGGAGAACCTGACGGAGGAGCAGAAAAAAGTAGATCTATCCAATGTCCTGTATCAGTCAACACCGCAGGAGAAGCGTGTGATCTTCGATCCGAAGCAGGTGTACGACTTTGAACTGGAGAAAACACTGGATGAGAGAGTCCTGAAAAAAGAGTTCGCCGATGCCCTGGCACACAAAGAGCATAAGGAGATTCAGCTTACCGTGTCCAATATTGACCGTACCTTCGGAACCATCTTCGGTTCGGAGATTACACGGAAATATTACAATACATTGGAGGATGATACTTTTGTCGTGAACTGTACGGGTGCGGGCGGACAGAGCTTCGGTGCATTTATCCCGAACGGACTGACGCTGAGATTATCCGGAGACAGTAATGACTATTTCGGCAAGGGACTGTCCGGCGGCAAGCTGGTGGTTTATCCGCCGGAGGGCAGCACATTTGCGGCTGATGAGAATATTATTGTCGGCAATGTTGCCCTGTACGGCGCCACAAGCGGTAAGGCTTACATCAACGGTGTTGCGGGAGAACGGTTCTGCGTCCGGAACTCCGGAGCCATTGCTGTGGTAGAGGGCGTAGGAGATCACGGCTGCGAATATATGACCGGTGGACGTGTGGTTGTACTGGGCAAAACCGGGAAAAACTTTGCGGCAGGCATGAGCGGCGGTATCGCCTATATTCTGGATGAGGACAATGACCTTTACACAAGATTGAACAAAGAGATGATCTCTTCTTCTGAGATTACCAATAAGTATGATGTGCAGGAACTGAAACAGATGATCACGGATCATGTCCGGGAAACCGGTTCTGCCAAAGGACGGGAGATTCTGGAGCATTTCGGTGAGTACCTTCCGAAGTTCAAGAAAATCATTCCCCACGACTATGAACGCATGCTTCGGACCATTGCCCAGATGGAAGAAAAAGGGTTGAATGCCGAGCAGGCACAGATTGAGGCGTTCTATGCCAATACGAACAAGTAGGAGAGGAGAACGAGAAGATGGGAAAACCAACAGGCTTTATGGAGTATAAGAGATGCGTTCCGGAGGACGTGAAACCCAGGGAACGGATCAAGAATTATCACGAATTTCATATCCACCTGTCCAGGGAAGAACAACAGCAGCAGGGAGCCCGCTGTATGGACTGCGGTGTTCCTTTTTGCCAGTCCGGCATGAATATCTGCGGCATGGCATCCGGGTGTCCGCTCCACAATCTGATTCCGGAGTGGAATGACCTGGTATATACGGGAAACTGGGAGCAGGCATACAAGCGGCTCCGGAAAACCAGCAGTTTCCCGGAATTCACGTCGAGAGTATGTCCGGCGCTGTGTGAGGCTGCCTGCACCTGCGGACTGAACGGTGATCCGGTGACGACCAGAGAGAATGAGTACGCCATCGTGGAGAATGCCTACGCGCAGGGGTATGCGAAAGCCTGCCCGCCGACGGTACGCACCGGCAAGAAGGTGGCAGTCATCGGCAGTGGTCCCGCAGGACTTGCGGTTGCGGATCAATTGAATAAACGAGGACACAGTGTAACGGTATTTGAACGGTCCGACCGGATCGGTGGACTGCTCCGCTACGGCATTCCCAACATGAAACTGGATAAGAAGATTATCGACAGACGTCTGGCGATCATGGAGGAGGAGGGAATCGCTTTTGTGACCAATGCGGATATCGGCGCCGATAAGAAGAGTATGGCCGGCATGAAGGAGTTTGATCGGATCGTGCTTGCCTGCGGTTCCTCCAATCCGAGAGATATCAATGCGCCCGGCAGAGATGCCAAGGGGATTTATTTTGCAGTGGATTTCCTGAAAGCAACCACCAAGAGTCTGCTGGATTCGGACCTGAAGGATGGAAACTACATTTCTGCCAAAGACAAAAACGTGATCATTATCGGTGGCGGTGATACCGGAAATGACTGTGTGGCAACCTCCATGCGGCATGGCTGCAAGAGCGTCACGCAGCTGGAGATGATGCCCAAAGCACCCGATACACGAGCTGACAACAACCCGTGGCCGGAGTGGCCGAAGGTATGTAAGACAGACTACGGCCAGCAGGAAGCCATTGCTGTATTCGGACATGACCCGAGAATCTATGAGACGACAGTGAAAGAATTCCACAAGGACAAAGACGGCAACCTGTGTGGGGTAACGATTGTCAGACTTGCATGGGAGAAGGATCCGGAAACCGGCAGAATGAATAGGAAGGAAGTGGCCGGGAGCGAACAGACCCTGCCCTGCGAGCTGGTACTGATTGCAGCGGGATTCCTGGGGGCACAGAAGTATGTTGCCGATGCATTCGGGGTAGAACTGAACCAGCGTACCAACGTAAGAACGGATGCTGGGAAATATCAGACCAGCGTGAAGAATATTTTCACTGCAGGGGATATGCATCGGGGACAGTCTCTCGTGGTATGGGCAATCCGGGAAGGCCGGGAATGTGCGAGAGAAGTGGATGAATCCCTGATGGGATATTCCAATCTGATTGTGCAGTAGTCACCGGATTGTATATGCATTCCGGGTGCGGATGCCGGTTGCAGACAACGGTATCCCTGAACAGAACACGGAAAACGGAACAACAAATCGAGATGATTCTCGCAAAAAAGAATACTCCGCTTGTCAGGATGTGACAGGCGGAGTATAGTATTTTATAGGAAAGGCAGATTTGCGGGGGGTGCCAACAAATTGGTTTTCGAATACAACAAAAGCCACGAAAGCGATGCTATCGTGACTTCTGTTGTGTAAAAGGGGAATTCTTCCGGAATTGCTAATTAGCAGACTTAATGGTTAGTTAAGTCATATTTAATATATAATGATTTCAAAATAATATCTACAATGATATTGTGAAAACATAGTAACATTTTGATATATAATTCATTTTTCTACATTTTTGGTATATATGTGCGCAAAATGTGTCGAAAAGAGGAAATGAATGGAGCATCGAAAACGAGTTTCTGACAGGAGTTGACATGATCAGTATTACAATTGTTGGTATTATGATATCGCTTATCTGCGTTTTGATTCTTGCATTGGAGAAACCATCCTATCTCGGAAGGGAACTGTTGCTGTTTGCAATCGGCTCCATGGTGTGCGAGATCGGATATTATCTGAAATTCAGGAGTGTGAATCAGGCACAGGCGTTGACCTGTGTCCAGTTTGAATATCTGGGGATTGTTGTTATGACCGGCATGATCTGGATGTTTGTGACCCGGTGTTGTAAAGTGCATATTCCCAGATGGGTAAACTGGACCATCGCCATATTCAGTATCGGCGTGCTGGTCTGTATCGGGATCAGTGATCGGCTGTCGGTTTTTTACCGAAGCGTGGAATTCAGCAGACAGGACGGAGTCGCGGAACTTCATGTGACCGGTGGTGTTCTGTTCTATGTGTACGCCGCCTATACGGCAGTGATCTACACGGCTCTTCTGATGATTACGATATGGTATCATGTCACCAGTCGTACCAGAGACAGTTTCGGAATTCTGATGATGGGACTGCTGTATCCGGGATTGGGAATCTTAAGTACTCTTTATCTGTGCGGACTGACCGGCGGGGTGGAGATTACTCCTTTTACGGCTGTCGGAACGCTTCTGTATCATCTGGTGATCGTATACCGCTTCCGGCTGTTCGATTCCATGCAGATGGCCAAGGATAACATCATCCAGGGCATTCAGGAAGCTTTTCTGATCGTGGATACCGGGGAACGGCTGCTGTATGCCAATCCGTATGCCAAGCATCTGCTTCCAGATATCAGACGGAAGGACAGACAGTCGGAGATCATCAATGAATTGATGAAGATGGATAAAGAGAATCTGATGATTGAGAACAGATGGTATCAGATCTATACCTCACCCTTTCATGACCGCAAACAGGTGAAGGGACATTTGATCTGGCTGTTTGACAAAACGGATGAATATGCAGGAACCCAGAAACTGATTGAACTAAAAGAGCAGGCGGAGCAGGCCAATAAGACAAAATCGGAGTTCCTGAAGAATATTTCCCACGAATTCAGAACGCCGCTGAATGCGATTATGGGAACGGCAGAGATGCTGATCCAGCAGAATGTGAACCAAACGGTAACCGAGAGTGCAGGCAACATCAAGCAGTCCGGACAAACCCTGCTGCTGATGATTGATGACATTCTGGGTTATACCGGTATTGAGGCAGGCACCAATGATAAAACCCAGTGTGCATACAATCTGAAAAAAGTGATTCGGGATGTTGTAGAGATGAACCGGGTCAGATTGGGCAATAAACCTGTGGAACTTCAGGTGAATCAGCAGGAAACGGTTCCTACCGTGGTCTGGGGCAATGAAACCGCTGTCCGACAGATTCTGATGAATCTGATGGGGAATGCAGTGAAATATACGGATCGGGGAACCATTCGGCTGGAATTGGAATGGACCAGGGAGGAGAATGATGCCATTCTGGTCTTCAGCATAGCGGATACCGGAAGGGGAATCCGTGAGGAGAGCCGGGCACATTTGTTTGAACCGTTTCAGCGCGCGGACATGGAGGAGAACGGATCTGTGGAAGGAACCGGTCTCGGACTTGCCATCTGTAAGCATCTTGTGGAGCAGTTGGGCGGCACCATCGGATACATCAGCGAATATGCGGTGGGGAGTACCTTCTTTTTTACGGTACGCCAGGGAATCGTTGATGTAACACCGATGGGGCAATATGGAATGCAGGAAGAGAATGGTGCGGAGCAGGTATCACTGGAAGCGCCTGACGCCAGAGTCATGGTGGTAGACGATAACAGTACGAATCTGCGTGTGGCCAAGGGATTATTCCGCTGCTTCGGAATCGATGTTTCGGTGGCCGACGGCGGAAGGGAATGCCTTGCGAAGGTGGGAAGCAGTCATTATGACTTGATTTTTATGGACTATATGATGCCGGATATGGACGGAATCGAAACACTGCACAGAATCCGTACCATGGACGGAGGCTGCTTTGCGAACCTGCCTGTGGTGGCGTTCACTGCCAATGCAACCTCCGGTATGCGGGAAATGTTCATAGAGCAAGGGTTTGCGGATTTCATTCCGAAACCATTGGGAATCAAATCGCTGGAACGGATTCTGCGGACCTACCTACCGGACAGGCTGATTCGTGAAAAAGAGAAAACGGAACCCTCTGCAGTGACATTCGGAATAGAAGCCATTCCGGGGATTGATCTGCAGCGTGCACTGGGATTCTATGGAGGGAATACACAACAGCTCCTGCACATGATGCAGTTTTTTCATGAAGACGGCTACGGGCAGATGAATCGGATGAACCGATGCATGGATGAGAAAGATGCGAAAGCGTATCTCTATGAAGTGCATGCCCTGAAGGGGCTTGCACGGGGGATCGGAGCAGAGAATCTGGCAGACCGCGCGGAGCGGTTGGAACTTGCCTGCAAAGCCGGAACGACTGATCGGATTGTGGAAGAGAATGCAGCTCTTGTGAGTCTGTACCGTACTCTTCTGACCGCATTGGAACCGGTGCTGCGTCAGCATGGTCTGGTCGGGGAGGCGGCAGAGCCGGGAGATGGGATGGAACCCCATGGTCGATCTGCGTTGACCGCAGAAGAATGGAAAACGTATCTGGAACAACTCCGGGAGCATCTGGGAATGCTGGAGCAGAATCCGTCCCGGAACATTCTGGCTACGCTGCGTCAATACAGTCTGGAACCAAGTTTGTCCGGGAAACTGGATGAGATTGCAGCCGAAACGGATGCATTTGAGTTCGAACGGGCGGAGGCAATTGTCCGGGATCTGTTAGCGTCCTGCTAATTCCCGGTCTATGAAGAAATCTCCGGGAATCTGCTTGCCTGCATTTTTCAGCTTCGTAAAGATATTCTCCATATGTCGATCGTACTGGGCCTTACGTATATTGTAACGGTCCAGTGATTCTTTGTACAGAGGATTCGTTTCCAGCTGTGTCCGTATGCTTGCGGAAAACGGACAGTAGCGGAACAGAATTCTGCGGGTTACCTTGTTCAGAACGGGAGAGCCCTTTCCTTCCAGCGTGATCCAGGCGATATAGTCTCGGACGAATGCCTCCCGGTAGCTGCCCTTGGTTTTCTGCAGCGTGATCTTGATTTTCTCCTTTACATCCTTGGACAGTTCGCTGTTCTTGCGATAGAACTGGATATAATCAAAATATTCGCTGGTGAGGGACGGATCAGATACATCGTTCCAACGGGTTCCCTGCACACGTTTGCACATCTCCCAGCGGTATTCGCCAGCCAGACGGATCATCAGCTGATCCACATCCTCGGGGTAGAGGATGGGAATCATCATACGCGCCGGGGTGGAACGCCGCTTACCTTCGATTTCCTGCCACATAATGCCGCGGGAACCCACCACGGGCATCAGGATAACGTCCGGGAGAACCTCTGTTTGCAACAGTTCCTTGCCGATTCCCAGTTCGGAATTGGAGTACAGGGATTCTCTGTAGAACACAGAATAATCAATGGAGCGAACTTTGGAGATGGACGCAAGGATTGCCTCCGGTTTCATTAACTGGGATTCCACACTCTTGTACAGATTGTGCTCCGAGAAAACAGGGCAGTAGGTGCTGATGCGTCCGAAGGCAATTTTATTGACCATCGGGAACATATTCTGAAGCTCGTACATGACCTTTTCCGTCGTATCGTTCATCATACGACGGGAGATCTCGTCGGTAATCTTGCCTGAAGTTTTCAATTCGTGAACATATTGGGTAAAATCCACATCAAATTCATTACGACTGGGCTCTTTACGCCCTTTGTAAACCTGAATCAGCCATTCATACAGGGTATATACGCCGTGATCGGGATCACCATGGTAGGTTTGTACCAGATCATAGAGATATGCCGCTGCGTCCGGACCGGCAAGTTCCTCATCCACATAACCGAATTCAAAAAACATCTTCAGCACCGGAGGGATATTGGGATCTGTCAGGCTGATCTGGAAGGCGGACGTATATATCTCAAAGAACAGATTTGTAATCTTTTTGCGCAATTCGGTCAGGGACTCCGTAGACGCGGTTTTATCAACAATGTCTTTGTATTCATAAACGGCCTGACGGAACGCGGATGCGGTGTCCGGCAGACAATCGGAGTATTCCAGAATGGTATCGAGAGAGTGAGAGAGCGCAGCCTGCACCCCGGTGATGATGGGACTGGCGGGTTCCGGCTCGTCCGGGGTTGCCTGTTCCAGTGCCTGTATCCGGGTTCGGTATTCCGCAACCCGTTCCTGATATAGGACGGGGTCTACGGTACCTTCCATCTGAATCATGAATGTGCCGATGACAGTATGGATTGACATCGTATTTTTGTGTGTACTGATCATGCGGTAAACCAATGTGGTAAATAGATCAAACATATCCACATGATTGGGATTCAACATGACGGTGGCAATATCGTTCTGATAATCCAGCAGAGTTCTGGTGCTCTCGAAGATGACACCGGCATCGGCACATGCTTTGTGGAGAAATCCCTTGAAAAAATCAGGTTTATCGATGAAAAGAACACGGGACAGATCGGCGTCGAAAACTTTGATGGCTTCGTAGTAGTTTACAATCCATGACGGAACGTCGTCCATCTCATCCAAGGGCTTCAGGTCATCCATGGGAAGCTCCCGGGTGGGAATGGAATGGGTCATGCACGCCTTTTTGTAGGTGTCATAGCTGTCTATGAGGTAACCGTAGAGGTTGCCGATATTGTATCGCAGCATAATGTAATTGTCGATTATGTGACAGATGCTTCTGGTTAATGATGTGGCAAAAAGACCGGCAATATCCCCGTTGTCAGAGACGATGGAGCAGGCATCCTCACAGGTTTTGCAGGGATAGACCAGCAGAGTAACATCACCGGATGCCACATACTCATAGGTATAGTAGCCGGTGTCAAGATCCAGCAGACCGATCACATCCCCTTTGCCGAGCAGTGTTACATCCTGTTCGTAGGTGGCAGTGACGGTTCCTGCGGTAATGATGAAAATCTGATTCAATTCCCGATTGCGGCGGGCGATAACAGTGCCTTCTCTGACGGTAATCGTTGCCATGGTTTCCCCTGTCTGATGCGTGTATGTGTCATCTGGTTCCGCGTACATTATACCCCAGATAGAAGCGGATATACAACATGATTTCCAAAAAAAGCAGAGAAATCATCACGAAAATGGTCGACTTTCACAGGGGCGGCATATTGCGGGAAGAGGAGAATTGTGCTATAGTAAATTCTAACTATAGATTCCGGAGACGGGATATGAGGGAAGGGGAGGAGATGCATATGGAGTTTGAACAGTCTAACAACCGAATCCTTGCAGAGCAGTATCGCGATGATGTCATGCGGCTGTGCGCGTATATTCCCTGGCTGGAGGCACAATCCGGGCAGCAGGTTTCCGGGCTGTATCATCAGGAAGGCGATATGCTCCATACGATTGCGTTTCCCATCTATGATCCGAACCTGCTTGCGTTTGTCAAAGAAGCAGGTAAGACACAGTTAATGGATAGGAATTACCGTTATGTGTATTCCAGGAACCGAATCCGGGATGAGAAGGACGAACTGAGGGTAATCGGTAGTGCGACTATGGCAGAATTCCCGATTCTGTCCGGTATCCTGTCAAGATATGTGATGCTGGGAAACACCAAGGGCACGGTTTGGACACAGGGTGTCACAAACGGTGTGTTCCTGAATCTTCTTCGCAAGATGAAGGAACTGGTGGAGTTCTGGGGACACAGATAGAAGGGACGGACGGATGAGCGACAGAGCAGAACAAAAGAAACAATTTATCGTTGATCGCGCCAGAGAAGTCTTTGCCAGAAAGGGGTTTCGCTGCGTTACCATGAAAGATATTGTGGAGGCCTGCGGAATCAGCAGAGGCGGACTGTACCTCTATTTTGAGAGTACAGAGGAATTGTTCCGGGAAGTGATGCGGCAGGATGCGGAGAACCCGGACGAGGATACGGATACAGGGATTACGGATCAGATGACTCCGGCAGAGATCTTTGCTTTTTTCCTGAAGGAACAGAAAAAGGAACTGCTGGGGCGGAAGGACAGTCTGACGGTTGCCACTTATGAGTACTATTTTGCCAATAAGATGCCGAAAAAGGACAATCTGATGCATACAAGGTATCAGAGTGGATTGAAGGCAATGGAGCATTTGATCAGAGCGTGTGTGGATTCGGGAGAATTCATATGCGAGGATCCCAAAGCGACCGCTTTGAATATCATGCTTGCCATCGAAGGATTGCGGATCGCGTCGCAGACAATGGGGATTACCGAGTCCGTTGTGGACAGAGAGTTTGTATATTTGCTGCAGAATCTGACTGCAGAAGAATAACATTTCATGGATTACGGAGGAGAATCATGGGCACAGTAAGGCGTATCTACGTTGAGAAGAAAGAACCCTTTGCCGTCAAGGCGAGGGAACTGAAGGAGGAGGTACAGAATTACCTTGGTATCACAACAGTTGACAAGGTAAGGGTATTGATCCGCTATGACGTGGAAAATATTTCGGATGAGGTTTTTGAAAGGGCATGCAGGACGGTTTTCTCAGAACCGCCGGTGGATACCCTGTACGAAGAAGATTTTCCGGACAGAGAGGGCGCCTGTGTGTTTGGCGTGGAATTCCTGCCGGGTCAGTTTGACCAGAGGGCAGATTCTGCAATACAGTGTGTGAAATTTCTGAAAGAGGATGAGGAGCCGATCATCAAAACGGCAGTCACCTACGCGTTATACGGGAAGCTGACCCGGGAGGAAGTTGGCCGGATTAAGTCCTACTGCATCAACCCGGTGGATTCCAGGGAGACGGATCTTGTCAAACCGGAGACACTGGTTACGGTATATGAGGAGCCGGCAGACATTGCCGTTCTGGATGGTTTTGTCAAGATGTCCCAGGAGGAGCTTACGAAGCTCTACAATTCGTTGGGACTGGCCATGACATTGAAGGATTTCCAGCATATCCAGAAATATTTTGCCCGGGATGAGTTCAGAGACCCTACCCTGACCGAGATCAGGGTGCTGGATACCTATTGGTCGGATCATTGCCGGCATACCACATTCTCAACGGAACTGACGGATGTGGAGTTTGCGGAAGGATATTACAAGACTCCCATTGAGACAACATACCTCAGTTATCTCGATACCAGAGAAGAATTGTTCAAAGGCAGAGAGGACAAATATGTGTGTCTGATGGATCTGGCGCTTGTTGCCATGAAGAAGCTAAAACATGACGGTAAGCTGACGGATCTGGAAGAGTCGGAAGAAATTAATGCCTGTTCCATCGTTGTACCCGTTGAGATCGATAAAAACGACGGAAATGGTGTTGTTACGGAGGAGTGGCTCGTCAACTTCAAGAACGAGACCCACAATCATCCGACCGAGATTGAACCTTTCGGTGGAGCTGCCACCTGTCTCGGCGGTGCAATCCGGGATCCTCTGTCCGGAAGAACCTATGTCTACCAGGCAATGCGTGTGACCGGGGCTGCCGATCCCACGGTTCCCGTTGCCGAGACAATGAGAGGAAAATTGTCCCAGAAGAAGCTGGTTCGCGGGGCTGCGCAGGGATATTCGTCTTACGGAAACCAGATCGGTCTGGCAACCGGTCTAGTCAAAGAAATCTATCATCCGAATTATGTTGCCAAACGTATGGAGATCGGGGCGGTAATGGGTGCTGCACCGAGGGCCAACGTGATTCGCGAAACATCGGATCCCGGGGATGTGATTATTTTGCTTGGCGGTCGTACGGGGCGTGACGGCTGCGGTGGCGCGACAGGCTCCTCCAAGGTGCATACCGAGAGTTCCATTGAGACTTGCGGAGCCGAAGTACAGAAGGGAAATGCGCCGACAGAACGTAAGATTCAGAGATTATTCAGACGGGAGGAGGTAAGCCGTCTGATCAAGAAATGTAATGATTTCGGCGCCGGCGGCGTATCCGTTGCCATCGGTGAGCTGGCTGACGGACTGACCGTTGACCTGGATAAGGTACCGAAGAAATATGCCGGTCTTGACGGCACGGAGCTTGCTATTTCCGAATCCCAGGAGCGTATGGCGGTTGTGGTGGATCCGAAGGATGTAGACGCATTCCTGGCCTATTCCGCGCAGGAGAACCTGGAGGCCATTCCGGTTGCGGTGGTAACGAAAGATCCACGTCTCGTCCTGACCTGGAGAGGCAAAGAGATTGTGAACCTGAAGCGTGCATTTCTGGATACCAACGGAGCGCATCAGGAGACCAAGATTAAAGTGGATATCCCTGTAAAAGAGGATAATTATCTGGAGAGAATAGCCAACAGAAACGTGGAAGATGCATTGGCGAAGGCGGATGCAAGAGAAGCGTTCCTGGCAACGCTGCGGGATCTGAATGTATGTTCTCAGAAGGGACTCGTGGAGATGTTTGACGGTTCCATCGGGGCCGGCAGTGTCTTCATGCCCTTTGGTGGACGGTACCAGTTGACCGAGACGCAGACCATGATTGCAAAACTGCCGGTATTAAAGGGCAAAACGGATACAGTTACCATGATGAGTTACGGATTTGACCCGTATCTGTCCTCCTGGAGTCCTTATCATGGCGCCATCTATGCGGTTACAGAGTCTATGTCCAAGATCGTGGCAAGCGGCGGCGATTATAAGAAACTGCACTTTACGTTCCAGGAATATTTCCGCAGAATGACAGAGGATCCATCCAGATGGAGTCAGCCTTTTGCCGCTCTGCTCGGAGCGTATGATGCCCAGATCGGCTATGGTCTTGCTTCCATCGGAGGCAAGGACAGTATGTCGGGAACCTTCAATGATATCGATGTTCCTCCCACACTTGTTTCTTTCGCGGTGGATGTGGCAGATTATCATGATCTGATTACCCCGGAATTCAAAAAGGCAGGGGACAAGATCATCCGGTTTGAGATAGAAAAAGATGATTATGATGTCCCGGTATACCGTTCCGTTTGTGAGATGTATGAGAAGATCCATGAACTGATCGGTAAGAAGATCATTAAGGCCGCTTATGCAATGGACGCCAACGGAATTGCAGCAAGTGCTGCCAAAATGGCATTCGGGAATCATCTCGGGGTTCGCTTCGACAGGGAACTGGAACTTGCGGATCTGTATCGCAATGAAATCGGTAATGTGATTGCGGAAGTGGATGCTTCGGAGCTGGCTGCCATTGAGGCAGAGTATACAGTGGTGGGTGAAGTGACAGAGAGCGGATTCTATTTTGGAGAAACCTGTATCTCGGAACAGGATGCGCTGACTGCCTGGACAGGAACCCTGGAGAAAGTATTCCCCACCAGGGCGGTTCGGGATACAACGCCGATTACGACCGGAATCTATCGGGCGGACAAGATTCATATCTGCAAGAATCTGGTTGCGAAGCCTACCGTGTTTATCCCGGTTTTCCCTGGCACCAACTGTGAATATGACAGTGCCAGGGCATTTGAACGGGCAGGTGCCAATGTCGTTACCAAGGTGTTCTGCAACCGGACCGCGGAGGATATCAGGGACAGTGTTGTACTGTTTGAAAAGGCGATCGGCAATGCGCAGATCATCATGTTCCCGGGCGGGTTCTCGGCAGGTGATGAACCGGACGGAAGTGCAAAGTTCTTCGCAACAGCCTTTCAGAATGCGTCCATGAAAGAAGCCGTTATGAAGCTGTTGAATGAGCGGGATGGTCTGGCACTCGGTATCTGTAACGGATTCCAGGCTCTGATCAAGCTGGGACTGGTTCCGTATGGTGAGATTACGGGACAGACGGTGGATTCCCCTACGTTGACATTCAATACCATCAACCGTCATATTTCCAAGATGGTATATACCAAGGTGGTATCCAACAAATCGCCATGGTTACAGCTTGCAGAACTGGGCAGAACGTATGTAACACCTGCTTCCCATGGAGAGGGTCGGTTCGTTGCCAATGACGAGTGGATCCGGAAATTGTTCGAAAACGGACAGGTGGCAACGCAGTATGCAGATCCGGATGGCAATCTGTCCATGGATGAGGAATGGAATGTAAACGGTTCCTACTACGCAATCGAAGGTATTACATCCGCAGACGGAAGATGCTTCGGTAAGATGGCGCACGTGGAGAGACGTGGGGAAGCCGTTGCCATGAATATATACGGAGAACAGGATTTGAAGATCTTTGAATCCGGTGTACAGTACTTCAAATAATATGCTTCCGACGCCGCAGGCAGCGTTCCGATTCCATGAAGCGAATGCAGAGGGGAATGTTGCCGCGGTGGGAGGATGAGTGGTTACGATTACGAAAGAATAAAGCGGTGGGTGATCTGTAATGATTTATTATTCCATGTTTCTGTTTGTATCGGCTTTCGTCTGTCTGCTATGGGGACAATATGTTTTCTGGAGCCCCAGGAGGTTCAGCAGACAAAATGCCGTATATGCGGTTATGAGCGCGGCGGTATTTGGCTGGGTAGCGTCCCTTGCCACGCTGATGATCTGCAACGTGGAACACAGTGTTTTGTTTGCCAATATCAGTCTTCTTGCGTCGAACCTGGTGTCGGCGTATTTGTTTCTCTTTATCCTTTCTTTGTTTGAGGAATCCAGGATTTTTAAGTTCTGTAATATTCTTGTTCCGCTTTTGGGGATCGGAACCTGGCTACAGAAATATCTGTCCGGTGCCACCACGATGGTTGAGACAGAGTATGGACATTTTTATGTGGATCGTCTGTGTTCCGCCAACATCATTTTCTTTGGATACAATATTGCATTACTGGTTGCTTCTTTTGTGGTGGTTCTGCTTCTATATCGAAGAGCCGGACATCGCAGAGAACGTTTTTGCCTGAAGCTGTTCATGATCACGGATCTGATCTTCGGTATTCTGGAAGTGGTGACGGCGGTGTGCCGGATGGTGTACCATGCGCCTACGGATCCGGCAGAAGGGATTCTGGCATGCATTATTGTTCTGCTGTATTATCTGGTCGCAAAATACTGTGACATGTTTTCCTTCCCGAGATACAAGATTTTTTCCATGTTTATGGAGAATGTAACCGTTCCGGCTCTGTTTGCGGATCATGACGGCAGGATTGCCTACTGCAATCATGCCATGACGGAACTGTTCGGCATGAAACGGGGAGAATTGATGGACCGGTTTGTGTATGATCTGGATTTCAAAGCGGAAATGCCATGGGACGAACTGAACGCAAGAGCCCGGGAGAACAGGACGGAACGTATCATGTTCCGCTGCGAACGGACATCAGACGGTGAGCGGAAAATCTACCATACCAATGCGGACGTCCTGTGGGACAGGTACGGGGAACCGGTTGCGTACATGATCATTCTGTATGATATTACCAGGCAGGTACTGATGCTGGAAGAACTGGAACAGCAGAGAGCGTGTGCGGAGGAGGCAAGGGCTGAAGCAGAGCAGGCAAACAGTGCGAAGTCCATTTTCTTAGCCAATATGAGTCATGAGATCCGTACTCCCATGAATGCCATTGTCGGAATGAATGAGATGATCATGCGGGAGAATATCTCCGAAACGGTTCGGGATTATGCACAGAAGATCGATAGTGCCGGAAATGCGCTGCTGTATATTATCAACGATATTCTGGACTTCTCCAAGATCGAGTCCGGTAAGATGGAGACAGTGATCGATGAGTACGATTTCTCGGAAGTGTTAACGGACACCTACAATATTATCTCTGTCAAGGCGCGGGCGAAACATCTGGAGCTTTATTACAAAATCGCAGAGGATATTCCGAAGAATCTGGTGGGCGACAGGTTACATGTACAACAGATTATCCTCAACCTGCTCAACAATGCCGTAAAATATACAGAGAACGGATCTGTTACCCTGCGTTGCGATTGGGAGCAGGTGGATGACGGGAATATCCGGTTGATGATTCAATGTACGGATACCGGTATCGGAATCCGGAAAGCGGATCTGGAGAAGATGTTCGAGAGCTTCGAACGTCTGGATGTGGACAAGACCAGAGCAGTTGAAGGAACCGGTCTCGGACTTGCCATTACGAAACAGTTGATTGAGAGTATGAACGGTTCCCTGAAGGTGGAGAGTACATACGGTGAGGGTTCAACCTTTACGGTGGTATTGCCACAGGGAATGATGGAACTGCAGCCGATTGAGAATTTCGAGGATGTGGTAAAGGCCCAGGAACAGAAGCGCAGGGAGGATGAGGAAGCATTCATCGCCCCGGATGCGAAGATTATGATTGTGGATGACAACAGGGTGAATCTGATGGTTGTGGAGGCTCTGCTGAAGGAGGTAGGCGCCCGGATCACGTCCTGTACAAGCGGCCGGGAGTGTATCCGTAAACTGGAAGAGGAGACCTATGATATTGTCTTTTTGGATCATATGATGCCGGAAATGGATGGAATTGATACGATCAAAGAGATCCGTAGCAGGAAAGAGGAGTATTACAGAACGCTTCCGGTCATTGCCTTTACAGCAAACGCCGTGAAGGAGATGGAAATGATCTTCCTGCAGGCGGGGATGAATGATTATCTGTTCAAACCGGTACGTGGAAATGAACTGAAGAAAGTGCTCCGCAAATGGCTTCCGCAGAATAAAATCATTGATTGCCGTACCGATGCGCAGATGCTCAAGCAGCTGGCACCTTCCGACGTGGACAATCTTCTGGCATTTCTGCAGGAACAGGAAAAGGAGGAATTGCTCCAGACACACCGGAACCGCAAAATGACAGAGCAGAACGGGGTTGATGCTGCCATTCTGCAGGTTTTTGCCCAGATGATTGATGAGAAGGCTTCGCTGATAGAACGGTGTGAACAGACGAATCAGTGGAAGAGTTATCTGACGGAGGTACATGCGCTGAAGAGTTCTTCCCGCAGTATTGGCGCATCGGAGCTGGCTGATCTTGCGCAGAAACTGGAAACTGCTGCGAAGGAAGGACAGTATGATCTGATTCATGCAGAGACACCGGAACTGCTCCGTCAATACCGGGGATATAAAGTAACCCTGCAGGAGTATCTTGGTACAGAGGATTCCCGGGATGTGGAGGAGGTCAATACGGAGGTTGCAATCGAGTGCCTGCAGAATCTGCTGTCCGGAATCGATGAATTTGACATGGATATGATTGAACGCATGGTAGAACGGCTGGAGCATATGGATTGGGATTCCGATACCCTCTATTATGTGAAGGAGATAAAAAAGGCATCCGTGAACGTGAATTATGACATTTGTGCTGAATGGGCACATCAGTTTATGGATAATTTGGACAATAGCAACAAATAGTGAAAAATCACTTGAATATTGACAGGATATAGTGTAGAATACCTCTGATGTATAATTGTATACAATCATACATCAGAGGTATTTTTGTTTGAAATCGTTCAGAAACGGAGATTGAGATGAAAGCATTGAGATCAATGAGCAAGCAGGAACTGGAACAGTTCCACGCAGAACTTTGCAAACAGTTTGAAGATGCAAAAGGAAAAGGATTGAAACTGGATATGTCACGCGGGAAACCGACTCCGGCGCAGCTGGATATGGGGATGCCGATGATGGATGTTCTGACCTCTGAATCGGATATGATCTGTGAAAACGGAATGGACTGCCGGAATTATGGCGTTCTGGACGGAATTGCGGAAGCGAGACGTCTGATGGGAGACATGCTGGATGTACCGGCTGAAAATATTATTCTGGGCGGCAGTGCCAGCCTGACACTGATGTATGATACCGTTGCCAGATCCATGCTGCATGGTGTCAACGGATCCACTCCGTGGTGTCGGTTGGATAAAGTAAAATTTCTCTGTCCGGTTCCGGGATATGACAGACATTTTAAGATTACGGAATCCTTTGGGATTGAGATGATTAATATCCCTATGACGGAGAGTGGACCGGATATGGATCTGGTAGAGCAGTATGTGAATCATGACCCTGCGGTGAAGGGAATCTGGTGTACCCCGAAATATTCCAATCCACAGGGAATCTCGTATTCCGATGAAACCGTCAGAAGATTTGCGGCATTGAATCCGGCAGCAGAGGATTTTAGAATCTATTGGGACAATGCGTATTGTGTTCATCATTTGTATGAGGACGATCAGGACGAGATATTGGAGATTTTAAGTGAGTGTGCAGCATGCGGTCATCCGAACATGGTGTTTGAGTTCGCATCGACCTCCAAGATCAGTTTTGCGGGCAGCGGTATCTCGTGCGTGGCCTCATCCGTTGAAAACCTGAATTGGTTCCGCAAGACAATGACTGTCCAGATGATCAGTCATGATAAGATCAATCAGCTTCGTCATGCCAGATATTTCAAGGATAAAGCAGGAATTCTCGCGCAGATGAAGCGCCATGCAGATTTGATGCGTCCGAAATTTGAAGCCGTATTATCCGTGTTTGAGGAGGAATTGTCTGATCTTCAGATTGCCGAATGGACGAAGCCGAAGGGTGGGTATTTTATTTCCTTTGAAGCAATGGAAGGCTGCGCAAAAGCCATCGTTGCAAAATGTAAGGAGGCAGGCGTTGTATTGACCGATGCAGGGGCTCCTTTTCCTTACGGCAGGGATCCGAAAGACAGCAATATCCGTATTGCCCCATCCTATCCGACGCAGGATGAGATGAAGGCAGCGGCAGAGGTTTTTGTATTGTGTGTGAAATTATGTAGTGCGGAGAGATTACTCCGAGGATAAGAGAGCATGAAGGAATGCGGAAAGTGATTTCTGTGTTCCTTTTTTGCGGGTTTTATGGGCTTTTTTGTTGAATAGATGCACAAATCATGATATAATAAATCGATTGTGGGAAAGGATGGCATTTTAGTATGAAAGCCTTTTTAATCTTGGAAGATGGTACTGTTTTTGAGGGAACGCATTTCGGCGCCGAGAAAGAGATCATCAGCGAGATCGTTTTTAACACATCTATGGCAGGGTATTCGGAGGTTCTGACAGACCCTTCCTACGCAGGACAGGCGGTGTGCATGACATATCCTCTGATCGGAAACTATGGAGTCTGCAGGGACGATATGGAATCTGCAATACCATGGCCGGATGGCTTTATTGTGAGAGAATTATCCAGGATTCCCAGCAATTTCAGATGCGATGTTTCGATTCAGGACTTCTTGTGTGAGTATGGGGTGCCGGGAATTGCAGGCATCGATACGAGAGCGTTGACGAAGATCCTTCGTGAGAAGGGGACCATGAACGGCATGATCACAACCAATGAAGCGTACGATCCGGATGAGATCTTGCCGAAACTGCGTGCATACAGAACGGGTGATGTTGTTTCCAAGGTTACCTGTGATGAGATCTATACCATAAAAGGAGCAACGAGCCTTGCGGAGAACGGACCGATTTCCGGAAGCGCGGTATTTGTTGCCGGGGACTATCAGAAAGGAATGCGGGAGAAATGTCCGTCCATGGTGAGAAACCTGAGCGGAACCGGCAAACGAGTTGCTCTTTTGGACTTTGGCGCGAAAGCAAATATTCCCCGGTCTCTCGCAATGCGGGGGTGCGATGTGACGGTATATCCGGCGCATACATCGGCGGAACGGATTATTCAGGACGCGCCCGACGGAATCATGCTGAGCAACGGCCCGGGAGATCCGAAGGATTGCGGACCGATCATTGATGAGATCCGCCAACTGTATGAGACCGATATCCCGATTTTTGCTATTTGCCTCGGTCATCAGCTGATGGCGCTGGCAACGGGGGCAGATACCCACAAGATGAAATACGGACACAGAGGCGGTAATCATCCGGTGAAGGATCTTGCCACCGGAAGAGTATATATATCCTCCCAGAACCACGGGTATGTAGTGGATACCGACCGGCTGGATCCGTCCATTGCCGTTCCGGCATTCGTGAATGTCAATGACGGAACCAATGAAGGGCTTGTCTATACGGGCAAGAATATCTTTACGGTACAATTTCATCCGGAGGCATGTCCCGGTCCCCAGGATTCCGGATATCTGTTCGATCGGTTTATTGCAATGATGAATGGGGAGGTACAGTAAGATGCCTAAGAATCCTAATTACAAAAAAGTATTGGTGATCGGATCCGGCCCCATTGTCATCGGACAGGCCGCAGAATTTGACTACGCGGGTACACAGGCGTGCCGTTCCCTGAAAGAAGAGGGGATCGAGGTTGTGCTGGTGAACTCTAATCCGGCCACGATTATGACAGACCGCGACATCGCGGACAAGGTATATATTGAACCACTGACGGTTCCGGTATTGGAGCAGATCATTGAAAAAGAGAAGCCGGACAGCGTTCTTCCGACATTGGGAGGACAGGCCGGACTGAATCTGGGAATGGAACTTGCCGAGAGCGGTTTCTTGGCAGAACATCATGTTACTCTGCTGGGAACAACGGCACAGACGATCAAAAAAGCAGAAGACCGTCTGGAATTCAAGAAGACCATGGAGAAAATCGGGGAACCCTGTGCGGCATCCCTGGTTGTCGAAAACGTGGAGGACGGAGTTGCTTTTGCAAAGAAAATCGGCTATCCGGTGGTACTCCGCCCTGCATATACACTAGGTGGTTCCGGTGGCGGTATTGCCCACAATCAGATGGAACTGGAAGAGATTTTGGCCAATGGCCTCCGGTTATCCCGGGTGGGACAGGTTCTGGTGGAACGGTGTATTGCCGGCTGGAAAGAGATTGAGTATGAAGTAATGCGGGACAGTGCCGGAAACTGCATCACGGTATGTAACATGGAGAATGTGGATCCTGTCGGAGTGCATACAGGAGACAGTATTGTCGTTGCACCCTCTCAGACACTGAGCGACAAAGAGTACCAGATGCTCCGGAGTGCAGCGCTGAATATCATTGATGAACTGCAGATTACCGGTGGATGCAATGTCCAGTTTGCACTGCATCCCACCAGCTTTGAATATTGTGTGATTGAAGTGAATCCCCGTGTAAGCCGTTCTTCCGCATTGGCATCCAAGGCCACGGGATATCCGATTGCGAAGGTTGCTGCGAAGATTGCGCTGGGTTATACACTGGATGAGATCCGGAACGCCATTACCGGGAAAACATACGCCAGTTTCGAACCGACGCTGGACTATTGCGTGGTGAAAATTCCCCGTCTGCCCTTCGACAAATTTATCACCGCGAAAAGGACATTAACCACCCAGATGAAGGCTACCGGAGAGGTTATGAGTATCTGCAACAGTTTCGAGGGTGCGCTGATGAAAGCCATCCGTTCCCTGGAACAGCATGTGGACTGTCTGCGGAGCTATGATTTTACCGCATTGGATCAGGAAGCATTGATCGACCGGCTGAAGATTGTGGACGATCAGAGAATCTATGTCATTGCGGAAGCAATCCGGAAAGGAATTGACTATGACACCATCCATGAGATAACGATGGTGGATCACTGGTTTATCGACAAGATCGCGATTCTGACCGAGATGGAGGACAGACTGGAACATGAGCCGCTCACTGTGGAACTTCTGCGGGAAGCAAAGAGAATCGAGTTCCCGGATACCGTGATTGCCAGACTGACCGGTAGAAGCACGGATGAGATCCGGCAGATGCGGTATGAGAACCGGATTACCGCTTCTTACAAGATGGTGGATACCTGCGCGGCAGAATTTGCGGCAAGCACACCGTATTACTATTCGGTATACGGTGGCGAGAATGAGGCACTTGAGACCAATCCGCCGAAAAAGGTACTGGTGCTCGGTTCCGGACCGATCCGGATCGGCCAGGGAATTGAGTTTGACTATTGTTCCGTACATGCCACCTGGGCATTCAAAAAGGCAGGCTATGAGACGGTTATTATCAATAACAATCCGGAGACTGTCAGCACAGACTTCGATATTGCGGACAAACTCTACTTTGAACCGCTGACTCCCGAGGATGTGGAGAATGTGGTGAGAATCGAGAAACCGGATGGCGCAGTGGTACAGTTTGGCGGTCAGACCGCAATCAAACTGACAGAGAGCCTTATGAAGATGGGTGTCCCGATTCTGGGAACCAGTGCGGAGAATGTTGATGCGGCAGAGGACCGGGAATTGTTCGACGCCATTCTGGAGCAGTGTCAGATTCCGAGACCGCAGGGCGGTACGGTGTATACTGCAGAAGAGGCGAAGCAGGTTGCCAACAGACTGGGATATCCCGTATTGGTACGTCCTTCCTATGTGCTGGGCGGACAGGGAATGCAGATCGCGATTTCCGACGCCGAGGTAGAGGAATTCATGACAATCATTAACAGAATCGCCCAGGACCATCCGATTTTGGTTGATAAGTACCTCATGGGGAAAGAATTAGAGGTAGACGCTGTCTGCGACGGGGAGAACATTCTGATTCCGGGTATTATGGAACATATTGAACGGGCCGGGGTACATTCTGGGGACAGTATCTCCGTATATCCTGCCCAGACAGTCAGCGATCGGGTAAAAGAAACCATCGCAGAGTATACCAGACGGCTTGCCAGATCATTGCATGTGATCGGTCTGATCAATATTCAGTTTATTGCAGTCGGGGATGATGTATATGTGATCGAGGTCAATCCCAGATCTTCCAGAACGGTTCCCTATATCAGTAAGGTAACCGGCATCCCCATTGTTGATCTTGCAACGGAGGTCATCATCGGCAGGAAGATTACCGAACTGGGATATCAGCCGGGATTGCAGCCGGAGGCAGGTTATATTGCAATCAAAATGCCGGTGTTCTCTTTTGAGAAGATCCGTGGCGCGGAGATCAGTCTTGGCCCGGAGATGAAATCGACGGGAGAATGTCTGGGAATTGCCAGGACATTTGACGAAGCACTGTATAAAGCCTTTATCGGTGCCGGTGTGGATCTGCCGAAGTACAAGCAGGTTATCATTACGGTGAAGGATGCGGATAAGGGAGAGGCGATTCCGATCGGACGCAGGTTTGAGAAACTTGGCTATACGATCTATGCGACCAGATCTACGGCGGAAGCATTGAGAGATGCCGGAGTGAACGTCAGGAAAGTGAACAAGATCGCCCAGGAATCTCCTACCGTAATGGACCTGATTCTGGGACACCGAATCGATCTTGTCATCGATACACCAACCCAGGGACGGGATAAGTCAAGGGATGGTTTCCTGATTCGGAGAACAGCCATTGAAACCGGAGTAAACGTGCTGACCAGTCTGGATACGGCCAATGCATTGCTGACCAGTCTGGAGAGCAGAGAATCGGAGAAATTAACGCTGATCGATATCGCATCGCTATGAATAAACTGTGAACCATGGGGTGGTTTACAGGATAAATTGTGGGGGCTGCATGGGTAAGATACGGAATCGAGATAAGACGAACGTGTTAACGTTGATAAGCGGACTGATCATTCTGACAGTCTGCTTGTTGGCGTGTATTATTCATATATCTGACCTGTTCTATTCCTATAAATCAAGCGTCCGGAATGATTTTGTAGTCGAGACGGATGAAGCAGGAGAGAAAATCGCACAGATCATTACGAAGGACAAGGAGAACATTGTTCGGATTGCGGATCAGATCGGTTCGGATGCCCCGGATGGAACGGAAAACACAATCCGTAAGATTCTGCGGGAAAACGGAAACGATTACGAGGAACTTCTTTTTGTTGATTCGTCAGGAAATGTCTGCAGCGTGGTGGGAGGAGAACTGAAGTACGACTACGGGGACATTCTGAGTCAGCTGGAGAAATTTGATTCTCCCTCTGTGAATATCTCTCCGCCGTTACGGGGAGAAGATACCGAAGGTATGGCAGTCATTTTCGCCGGAATCAGTTTCGGACACAGTCAGGCAGGATATGTGATAGGCGTAAAGGATTATCGTGATATCATCAATCCGAGAGAGAGCACGTTCCTGAACAAAAACGGGGCGTATTATCTGACGGACGAATCCAACCAGGTGTGTGTTACCGGCTCGGAACAGTATGGGCATATTGCAGACATCGGGGATTCTCTTTTCCAATGTCTGGATGACTATTCGGACGGGGAGATAGCATCCATGAACAGAATCAATACCCTGAAGAGAAATCTGTATAAGGGGATTGACGATGAAGAGAGATTCCTCTCGGGCGAAGGGAAGAAAATCTGCCTGATCGGCAGGGTGGTTGATAAAGAGAACCACATTTTCCTGGTCGTTCTGTATGATGAAGATGATATGCTGGCAAGCAGAAAGCCGATTATTCTGCGCAGTGTGATTATCTGCAGTGTGATTATTCTGCTGATGATCTGTCTGATCATCTATGTATGGGGATCCGGTCAGCAGGCCAATATGACCATTGAGAAGCTGGCCTATGAAGATACGATTACCCATGGAAAGAACACCAATTATTTCCGGGACAAGGCAATGCAGATCATCAATGCCAACCGGGAAACTCCGTTTATCGTACAACGGTTTGACATCTGTAATTTCCGATACATCAATGAAGCCTACGGACATAACCGGGCGGATGAATTGCTGAAAGCATGTATTACACTTGCCGAACGATACTTTGATGAGAAAGAGTTATGTGTCAGAATGGATTCCGACCAGTTCCTGACGCTCAACATCAACGATCTTGGGGTCGATCAGAAGAGAACCTCCTATGCCGAGGCAGTGGATGATTTTGCCAGAAGTATCGGGATTAAATATCCGATCCGCCTGAAATTCGGTGTATATCAGATCCGGAAGCAGGATATGGATATTGACATGATCATTGATCATGCCAATGTTGCCAGAAAGTCCATGGACGGGGATGAGAAAAAACTGATCACCTACTATTCAGATGCGCTGATTCAGAACATGCGGAAAGTGGACAAGATCGAGTCCGAGATGCACAAAGCACTGGAAACCGGGGAATTCAAGGTTTATCTTCAGCCGAAATGGGATATCATGAACGACAGACTGTATGGCGCCGAGGCTCTGGTCCGTTGGATCAAAGCGGACGGTACGGTGGTATTTCCAGGCAATTTTATCCCGGTATTTGAGAACAACGGTTTCATCGAGAAACTGGATTTCTACATGCTGGAGAGCATCTGCAGGATCATGAAGAAACGTCTGGATAAGGGTCAGAGGGTATGTCCCATATCCATCAATCAGTCCCGACTGCTGATGCATAACCCGGATTATATCAAGAATGTGACCAGAATATTGAACTCTAATGAGATTCCACGTAAATATGTAGAACTGGAGCTGACGGAAACGGTATTCTTCGATGACCGTAGCAAGATGATTGAGATGATGAACCAGTTGAAACAGTTACATGTGAAATTATCCATGGACGATTTCGGATCCGGCTACTCTTCTCTGAATCTGCTGAAGGAGATTCCTTTCGATATTCTGAAGATTGACAGAGAGTTCTTCAGTGAAGCGATCACCAGCGAAGCAAGTAGCTGGATTCTTCAGAAAATTGTTGAGATGGCAGAGGGACTTGGCATCGAAGTCATCTGTGAGGGCGTGGAATCTGCAGAGCAGATTGCGATCCTCAAATCAGTTGGCTGCCGTCTGGTTCAGGGATACTACTATTCCAAACCGATTCCGTTGGATGAATTCATGAAGAAATATCTGGATTCGGAAGAGAATATGAATACAGAGCAACTGGTAGGACAGGAAAATGAATTATCAAGCAGAAATGGACAGAATATTGTCTGACCTGGTACCAGGCACCAAAAGGCTGTTTCTGCACAGCTGTTGTGCGCCTTGTTCCAGTTATGTCATTGAATATCTCAGCCGGTATTTCCGGATTACGGTATTCTACTATAACCCCAATATTACCGATGAGGAAGAGTATTGGAAAAGAGCAGCCGAGGAACAGCGTCTGATTGCATCCATGCCGACCCGGTATCCGGTGACATATCAGGAGGGGCGATACGACCCGGAGGGCTTCTTCGGAATGGCAAAAGGGCTGGAAAAGTGTCCGGAAGGACAGGAGAGATGCTTCGGTTGTTATGAACTGCGATTGACAGAGACTGCAAAACAGGCTAAAATGGGCGGATATGATTACTTTGCCACGACCCTGACGATCAGTCCGCTGAAAAAAGCAGATGTATTGAATGAGATAGGAATGCGATTGGGAGCGATCTACGATATCCCGTATCTGTGTTCCGATTTTAAGAAGAAGAACGGATATAAACGTTCCATCGAGTTGTCGAGAGAATACGGACTCTATCGGCAGGATTACTGTGGATGTATTTTTTCTAAGGTGGCAAGAGAACAGGAAAAGGAGAACGCAAATGCAGAAAATATTAAATCTGATATCACAGGATGTCATGGCAGCTTTTGAGAAGGCAGGGTATGATGCGGAATACGGAAGAGTGACGATATCCAACAGACCCGATCTGTGTGAATATCAATGCAACGGTGCACTTGCACTTGCCAGGAAATATAAAAAAGCACCGATTATGATTGCCAATGAGGTGGCAGCGATTCTGAAATCAGAGAAGACCTTCTCTATGGTGGATGCCGTTGCTCCGGGCTTCCTGAATATGAATATTGCAGAGGAATTCCTGACGGATTATGTGCAGGGAATGGCGGAAGCGGAACATTTTGGACTGGAGAAGCCGGAGAAACCGGAGACCGTAATTGTGGATTACGGCGGACCGAATGTGGCAAAACCATTGCATGTAGGCCATTTGCGGCCGGCTATCATCGGGGAGAGTGTCAAGCGGATTATCCGATATGTGGGTCACAATGTATACGGCGACATTCATATGGGAGACTGGGGTCTTCCGATCGGCTTGATTTTCACCGAACTGAAACTGCGCAAACCGGATCTGATCTATTGGGATGAGACATATACCGGGGAATATCCGCAGGAGCCTCCGTTTACCATTGCCGAGCTGGAGGAGATCTACCCGACAGCCAGCGGGAAGTCAAAACAGGACGCTGCCTACAAAGCGGAAGCCATGGAAAATACTTACAAGCTTCAGAGTGGTGTTCGAGGATATCGTGCTCTGTGGCAGCATGTTATGACGATTTCTGTGGCAGATCTGAAGGAAAACTATCGGAAACTGAACGTCGAGTTTGACTGGTGGAAGGGCGAGTCCGATGTGAATGATATCATTCCCCGGATGGTCGAGTACATGAAAAAAGAAGGGTATGCATATATCAGCGACGGAGCACTTGTGGTAGATGTGAAAGAAGAAACCGATACCAAGGAGATGCCTCCATGTATGATTCTGAAGTCGGATGGTGCCGCCCTGTATAATACGACAGATCTGGCAACGATTATGGATCGGGAAGAGAAAATACATCCGGATAAGATCATCTATGTCGTGGATAAGCGGCAGGATCTTTATTTTGAACAGGTATTCCGTTGCGCGAGAAAGACCAAGCTGGTACGCCCCGAGACCGAACTTTGTTTTCTGGGCTTCGGTACGATGAATGGACAGGACGGTAAGCCCTTTAAGACCCGTGACGGCGGTGTGATGCGTCTGGAATACCTCATGCGGGAGATTCGTGAGGAGATGGTTAGAAAGATCATGGAGGGTCATGCGACAGATGCCGGGGAGGCAGAGCAAACAGCTGCCATCGTGGCTTTATCGGCAATCAAATACGGAGATCTCAGCAATCAGGCGAGCAAAGATTATATTTTTGATATTGACAGATTTACTTCCTTTGAGGGAGATACCGGCCCGTATATTCTCTATACGATCGTCCGGATCAAATCAATTCTGAACCGGTTTCAGGAAGCCGGAGGAGATGTGGAGGCCTGTCGCATCCGGGTGCCGCAGAATGATGCGGAGAAATGTTTGATGCTTCAGATGACCGGCTTCAATGCAATGATGCAGAGCGCGTGTGACGAGATTGCTCCGCATAAGGTTTGCGCATATATCTATGATCTTGCCAATGCATTCAACCATTTCTACCATGAGACGAAGATCCTGACGGAAACAGACGAAGAGAAAAAATCAGGCTGGATCGCTTTGTTGCAGCTGACAAAACAGATCCTGGAGACCTGTATTGAGGTATTGGGTTTTGAAGCACCGGAAAGAATGTAGGATTATTATCATACTGGTCATACTGGCATTAGCAGTGATTGCGTTCTGGAAGATTCTCTACGGAGCAATTCTGGAATTGCGGAACATGCGGGCGTGGGAAGTGGCGGCCATGGCTGCTCTCGGAATATTGTATCAGTTCATGGACGGATTCAATTTTACGACGATGGCGAAGGTGGAACATCCCGAGTACAGGAGACTGCACGGACTGGAGTGCGCATTTTATACTTCCTTTTTCCGGGTGACGTCCTTCGGTAGCGCGCCCTATGCCGCAACCGCATACAGTATGTACAAACGTGGAATTCCTCTGGAGGAGGGCATGGCGATCTCTACCGTGAATTACACCTACCATAAGATTGTGATTGCCGTGATCTGCATTGGGGCCGGGATTGTCTCGATGGGCACGCTGCGGGGATTGGGAGAACAATATGTATGGTATTTCATATTCAGTCTGATACTGGTGGTTCCGATTGCCGTTTTCTTGCTGGGAATCTGTCTGAGCCGGAAGTTTCACGGGTTCGTCTTATGGCTTCTTCGTAAGATGGATCGCAAACACAGACATGGAGGAAGCATCGACAGACTGGAGGAGCAGCTGTATCATATGAAACAGACTGCCCGCAGGCAGATCCGGAATGGGAAGGGACTTGCGGTCATGTTTGTGCGGCATGTGGTGAAGCAGCTGGGAATCTACGCAATCGTATATCTTGCACTGTATGATGAGTTGCAGTGCGGATTCTGGCCATTGATGGCATTGACTGCGGTTGTGATTGCAATTGCGGGCGTTATGCCGGCACCGGGTGGAATCGGTTCCACGGAACTTGCCTTTTCATTGCTGATGGTGGGATTGGCTTCTCAGACCAAGATCTTGTCTGCAGCGTTATTATTTCGTTTCTTTTCCTTTTATTTCGCAGGATTGGTAGGGGGAATCATGATACTGATACAGAAGATGGTCGTACGCAGCAAGGTGCGCAGAGCACGCGGGGGTAGGGTATGAGCAGAGACAGAATCAGGAAAGAGATCAATTCTTATACAGATAACACAAACAGGACGGGAAGGGCATTCCGGGTTGCTTGTGTTATTTTTGTTACGTTGATGATCGTATTTGGTATCATTATTACCATACGGGAATACGGTGCATCCCGATTCGGAGAGCAGGATATGCGATACAGCGAATTGAAGTTTGAGAGAGGCTGGAGTGCCTATACCGCGGACTGCGAAGATCCCCGACTGCAGAAAGCAAATGTGACCATCCCGTATGTGGGTGAGAAGCTGGTTTCGATCAGTATGAGAAACAAACTGCCCGATCAGATCGGAGCAGAGTGGTATCTGTATCCTCATACGAATTATCAGGCAATCGAGGTATATGTTGCAGGAGAGAAACAGGATGTATTCGGAATCCGTGAGGACGGAGAAACGTTCTCAGATCTTCCCTGGACTGCGGTCAGAATTACGGAGGACATGGCCGGCAAGGAGATTGAGATACGGTTGCTCGGCTATGGAGACCGGGAGGAGTCCATCCTGTATGATGTGCTGCTGGGGAGACAGAGTGATATCAAATGGTATCTTGTACGCTATGCGTTGAATAGATCTTTTTCGTCCGTGATTTTTGGTCTGGTCATGGTGATCATTATGCTGGTTATTGCAATTGTAAACAGCAGGTACAAATCCGGTCAGGCGGCAGATTTCCTGTATCTGGCGGAATATATTATTCTGAATCTCATTTGGATCTTCACGGATTCGACCCTTCAGGGGGCTTTTTTCATCGGAAACAGGGCATTCTATTATCTAAATGTCTATTCCTTCATTCTGCAGATGATACCGCTTTTCTTATTCCTGCATGCCAATTCGCAGCGGGCATTTACGAGAATGGTATGTACGATCGGGAACACGCTGCTGATTATCCTGACGATCGGATCGTTCCTCTCGATGAATGCCGGACGGTTCAAACTGTACCGGATGTTGAAGGACACCCACCTTGCCATGTTTGGATCCATTGTTCTGATGATTATTCTACTGCTCTATGAACGGATCCGTTACAAGAACAAATCGCTGCGGCTTCTGCTGATCGGAATCGGTGTGGCGATTATTTTCGGGGCGCTTTCTTTGAGTAACTTCTATACGCATGTCAGTTCAGATAACACGTTGGGAATCCGGCAGGGAACATTGGTACTGGTATCCATACTGTGCGTGAACGGAATCATGAAGACCTTCCAGCTTCTCACATCGGGACGGGCGTTCATGGATATTGCGGAGAAAGTACCGCTGGGAATCTGCAGGATGATCATCGGAAAAGAAGAGATCGAATACGCCAACGCGAACTATTACCAGATGCTGGGAATCCGGAATGAAGAGAACGGAAAGAAACTTGTACACCGGAAACGTGATGTGATTCATCCGGAGGATTACAGAAGATATGTGGATACAATCAAAAATCATGTGCTGAATAAGGAATACCACTACGAAATTGAGGTCAGGTATGTCTGTTCGGATGACAGAGTCATCTGGGCGTTAGAGAATCATGAAGTGGATCTCCATGCAAAGAGGATTACCACCACGTTGTATGATATCACGCAGCGAATAAAGATGGAGAAGCAGTTGAGAGACCGGGAAGAAGAGACCAGAATTGCTGCCGGTTACAAGGCAGAGTTTCTGGCGAATATGTCTCATGAGATCCGTACGCCCATGAATGTGATCTGTGGTATGGCAGAGTTGTTGGAGAACTGTGATCTGTCACCGCTGGAGAACGAATATGTAGGTATGATCAAATCCTCTTCCAACAATCTGCTGGGAATTGTCAATGACATTCTGGATTTCTCCAAGATTGATTCCGGAAAACTGGAGTTGGTGGAACAGAACTATTCCATCCGGGATCTGCTCTATGATATCCAGACGGTTACCGCTCCGAAGATCAGTACCAAGATGTTGCGTTATCTGATCTATGTGGATCCTACGATGCCGTCGACCCTACTCGGTGACAGCGGAAGAATCCGGCAGATTTTGATTAATCTGATCAACAATGCGACCAAATTCACACAGAAGGGGGAGATTTCCCTTACGGTTCGGTGTAAGAGAATCGGTGATAACAAGGTGAGAATAACCTTTGGCGTAAGGGATACGGGAATCGGTATTAAGGACGAGGATCTGGATAAATTGTTTACTCAGTTTACCCGTCTGGATACCAAGAAAAACCGGTCTGTGGAAGGCACCGGTCTGGGACTTGCGCTCAGCCGTGAACTGGCACGGAGAATGAACGGTGATATTACCGTAGACAGTGTTTACGGTGAAGGAAGTATTTTCACTGCACGGATTGAACAGGTAATTGTGGATGATAATGATATCTGTCTGAAAGAGAACGGGGATGCATATGCGGTCCTGGTATTGGAGGAGGATGCAATCAGAAGACGGGCCGTAATGGATGCACTGAAGGATTATGGGATTGCTACAGTCTATACGGAACCGGATCCGTTCATGAAGGCGGAGGCAGCATATAAGGTTGTTCTGTATGACTATTCTACTTACTCCATGTATGTGGATATGCAGGAGGAATGGGACGATGTATTCCGGATTGCAATGGTGGAGTACGGCAATAAGGACATCGAAGAGGAGAGCAATGTGTCCTATCTGCAGAAGCCGGTCAGTCTGGTCAGCCTGCGGAATTTCCTGACGGAAGACGGGCCGAGGCAGAAACAGATGCTCCGGAAAAATATGATTTTCCATGTGCATGACGTAAGCGCTGTCGTGGTAGATGACAATCATCTGAATCTCAGGGTTGCAGATGGACTGATGAGGCGGTACGGATTGCAGCCGGAATTATTGTCCTCCGGAATAGAACTTCTGGAGCGGATGAAGCAGGGAGTCCACTATGATATTATTTTCCTGGACCATATGATGCCTGAACTGGATGGTATTGAAACGGTGGGCAAGATTCGGAAATCATCGGATGTACAGTGGAGAAATGTTCCGGTGATTGCGTTGACGGCAAACGCCATTAAGGGAATGGAAGCAGTGTTCCTGAACGCAGGTATGACAGATTATCTGTTTAAGCCGATTGAAAAGAAATCCCTGGAAGACATACTTGTTACGTATCTGGCGGACAAATGTGTATACGAGGAGGCAGACGGAGAGAACACACAGATGTCTGCAGGAGAGAGAACATCCATTCCTCAAATCCCCGGGATTGCGGTTGCACAGGCAGTCAAACTGGTAGGGGATAATCTGGAAACCTATTATGAGGTGGTAACGGAATATCTGGAGAAAATTGATGAGAATACGGCAGCACTGATGGACTATCTGGAGGGGCAGGACATCAAGAAATATACGATTCTGATACATGCATTGAAATCTACTACGAGGCTGGTGGGGAATCTGGAACTGGCAGAGTGCGCCCTGCGGCTTGAGACGGCCGGTCACGAAGAGAACTGGGATGCCATCGTGGCAGGAACCGAAGCTTTTGTAACGGAATATCAGCGCATGCGGGAGATATTCGTCCCGTATCTTCCGGAACGATATCAGAAACAGTTGGAGGAATATACGGCTGTCGGCGGCGCGGTAACCGGTGACGGGGAGGTGCAGTGGACAGATGAGTGGAAACGCATTCTCGCACTGGTCAAAGAACAGTTGGAGAATTACGAGGATGAGGAGGCTATGGAGATCCTAAGACCGCTGATGAATGATTGTAAGAATGCGGCGGCGACGGAAGTGCTCCGAAAGATTGCGATGCTGATCAAGGCTGTGGAGTACGATGAAGCCATCGGCGTAATTGACGATATACTCCTCTGATTGCATACAAATACATAGAGTATAGTCCGAGTCCACCAAGGATGCCCGTGATCAGGCGGCGTCTGTTGGTGGATTCTCGTATTCCGCATTCCTGGATCCCCCAATCGACGCCCATTGTGGACAGCAGAACTATGCAGAGCAGGGGAGAGAGAACGATCCGAAAACAGAAAAGGAGAAGGGCGGCACAATGCCCGATAAACACCCCGGTACATCTGGCACACACGGGAAACTGCTTGCCTTGATAGAAGAAACTTCGGTCGGGACGTTGATGGCAACCGCTTTGATTGCCAAGGATTCGTATTTTCTCTAGAAACGATTGCCGCAGGTCTGACATATATGTACTACCCTCTGTTTTGTACTTGTTCGCGTCCTGGTTTTGCCGGAGCCGCATAGCCCGCAGAGGATCCCCCAGACATCAAAAAAGAAGTAACCGCAGCATGCTTTGCTACAGCTGAAGCCCTTTTGCTGTGTCTCCACAGTGGTGTCATGAACAATCTGATCGTATACGGCGTTGCTGCCACATTTGGGACATATCATTTGTTTTCCTCCTCTGTTCGGGTGATTCTGCGCTCTATTTTTCCAATAACGCTTTTACTTCCTCCAGACTTAAGCCTTTTTCGGAGATGATGTGATCCAGTTCAGCAAGTCTTGCCTGACGGATCTGTTCCGTCAGATTTTTCTTTGTTCTTTTTAGTTCTTTCATGGTATTTTCCAGTTTTTCAATCTCTGCGGTTATCTGCGCGAGTTGTTCTTCCGGTGATAATGATGGTTTGCGTCCGCGTGCCATATTGAAACCTCCTGTCATATTCTATATATTCCGTAGCAAGATGAGCGTAGCACAAGAAAAATAGGTTGTAAAGAATTTTTGATTTACAAAATGTGAGGAAAAAGGCAAGCCGGACCGGCTTCCTGTAAGTGCTTGGAATTCGAAAACGAGGCGATTCTGTGAGAGCCAAATACTTGATATTGGCTTGACAATTCCGCGCGTCGGCGTTATTCTGAAAGAAAGTTTCTTGGCGAACTATCTAGGAGGAAACATGGAAACCAATGATGTTGTAATGTCTGGAATACAGCTCAAAAAGCTGATTGCCAGAAAGGTTGAACCAATCATGCAGGAATGCGATTTACGTCCTGTAGAGTTGGACGTTCTGGTCTTTTTGCACGGTGAGAAGAGCATTGATACTGCCACCGGCATTATTCAGAAGAAGCATTTGTCCAAGGCGCACATTTCGAAATCCGTGGAGCATCTTCATGCGAAAGGATATATTCGCTTAAGGGAGGATGAAAATGACCATCGCATACTACACATCCAGTTAACGGAGCGATCCGAAGAACTTGTAGGTAAGGTTATCCGGGTATACGAAGAGTGCCGGGACATCATGCAGAGAGGGATTCTGCCGGAGGAAATGGAGATTGTGAAAAAAGTACTTGCGAAGATAAATCGCAACATCAATCAGGAACTGGGCGAATCATTTTGTGATTCATAAAGTTCACTGATGAACTAAATAACAGAAAGACAGGAGGAAGAGCGAATGTTGAATATAGATGGATATGTGGAACGACAGGCAACCGTGTGTGAGAAGAATGACAATATTCCGAAACAGTTGTATTCCGAGTATGGAGTGAAAAAGGGGCTGCGGGATGAAAACGGGCAGGGAGTACTGACCGGTCTGACGAATATCTCGCAGATCAAGGCATTTGAATATCGGGATGGTCAGAAGATCCCCTGCGAAGGAGAACTGTTATATCGTGGCTATGATATCTTCCAGCTGGTAGCGGGAGGCATCGATAAGCGGTTTATCTTTGAAGAGGGCGCCTATCTGCTTTTGTTCGGGGAATTGCCTAATGAAGCGAAGCTGAGAGAATTCCAGACGATACTCTCCGGGTGTATGGATTTTCCTACGAATTTTACCAGAGATGTCATCATGAAAGCCCCAACCGCAGATATTATGAGTTCCATGACAAGGAGTATTCTTACGCTGGGATCCTATGATCGTGAAAAGGACAATCTTGCACTTCCCAACGTGCTGCGGCAGAGCATACAGCTCATCAGCACATTTCCCATGATGGCTGTATACGGATATCACGCGTACAATCACTATGAAAAGGATGGCAGCATGTATATTCACAGGCCGGACAGGGAGTTATCCATTGCAGAGAATTTCCTGCGGCTGTTACGACCGGATATGCAATATACGGAACTGGAAGCCCAGGTATTGGATGTTGCGCTTCTGCTGCATATGGAGCACGGAGGCGGTAACAATTCTACCTTTACAACCAGAGTGGTTACCTCATCGGGCTCGGATACCTATTCTGTCATTGCGGCAGCAATGTCTTCCCTGAAGGGCAGGAAGCACGGAGGTGCGAATCTCATGGTGATGAATATGATGGACGATATCAGGAAACATGTGTCTGACTATTCCGATGAGGAGGAAATCGCCCATTATCTGAATAAAATCCTGAACAAAGAAGCCTTTGACCGGAAAGGACTGATCTACGGAATGGGACATGCGGTGTACTCTCTGTCAGATCCGAGGGAAAGGGTATTTAAGGGATTCGTGGAGCAGCTGGCGAAAGCAAAGAACCGGGAAGCGGATATGATGCTCTACAACAATATCGAAAAGGTGGCACCGCAGTTAATCGGGGAACAGAGGCAGATCTTCAAGGGTGTCAGTCCCAATGTGGATTTCTACAGCGGATTTGTGTATGACATGCTCGGAATTCCCAGGGAACTGTACACACCGTTGTTTGCGGTTGCGAGAATCGTAGGCTGGAGTGCACACAGACTGGAAGAACTGGTAACAACGGATAAGATTATCCGTCCTGCATACAAGAGCCTGGTAGACAAAAAGGAATACGTAGACAGAACGATGCGGTGATGCGTCCGGAAACGTAATGGTCACGGGGGCGATTTCAAATGCAATGAGAGCCGATGACCCGTTGACACAGGAAGCGTTCCAATTTAGGATTAGGGCGGATGACTGTTGTGTAATTGCATGCAATACACTCTGTGAAGGATTTTCATGATTGCTGTGAGGTGATACATATAAGGTATCTTATCCTGACGCTTCCTGAGCATAAATCAAGTCGGGGAGTCAAACTTCGGAATAAGAATCGAAGCCCATCGTATCGGCAATGCATTGAATGGTGAGAATCAAAAGAACCACATCAGAGATGTGGTTCTTTTAGTAGCGAGAGGGGGATTCGAACCCTCGACACCACGGGTATGAACCGTGTGCTCTAGCCAACTGAGCTATCTCGCCATATAATATTGTAAATGGGACCTATAGGGCTCGAACCTATGACCCTCTGCTTGTAAGGCAGATGCTCTCCCAGCTGAGCTAAGATCCCGCGCTGACAGGTTATCTTGACCTGCCTTGCTAGTGTACAATTATTCTGGGAATTTGTCAATAATTATTTTACAAAAAGGAAACAAAAATATTTTGTGATAATATTTGGCAAAAGGAGAAAATACTATTTTCAGGAAGAAACATAATAGACAGGGAGAGATTGATCTTCCGGTTCCGGCCCAGTAGAGCGGTAGAGAAAGGCAAGAGAAAGACCAGGAAATTGTGATAAATGACGCATGAATGGGTGAAAAGTGCGCACAAACGGTCGTTGAGGGATTGGCAAAAATATGCTATAATCGAAAAGGTTGACAGATCAACAAGGACCGCGGTGGGATGGGAAACCAACCATGGTCAGGGGAGTAAAAGTGGGGGTACCAATGATGAATCGATTTGAAACATTTGCCGTCTTAGTGGCGGATTTGAACCGATGCCTGCAGAAAATAAAAGAGACAGAGATGCGTAAGCTGGGATTGAAGGCCGGGCATACCATGTGTCTGTACCATCTCGGACAGCACCGGGAAGGAATCACGGCCACGCAGTTGGCTGGCTTCTGCAGGGAGGATAAAGCTGCGATTTCCAGGAATCTGACACAGTTAATGGAGAGAGGTCTGGTCAGAAGGGATGAACAGGGGGACAAACGTTCCTACAGAACGCTGCTGTTTCTGACTGAGGAAGGATTGGCGGTAGCAGACCGGGTTGAGCAGATGATGAACACTGCATTGACGATCGGAGGAGAAGGACTGACAGACGAACGGAAGGAAACATTTCACGAGTCCATGGAGATTATCATTGCAAATCTGACCGAATATTTGAAGCGGCAGGAGATGCTGTAATCCATGGAACGTGCTTTTGACAGGAAACGGAGGTTCGTATTGATGAGAATTGGAACGGGCTATGATGTGCATCGCTTAACCGAGGGCAGGAAGCTGATTGTGGGGGGCGTGACGATCCCCTATGAGAAGGGACTGTTGGGACATTCGGATGCGGATGTATTGGTGCATGCCATAATGGACGCCCTTCTGGGGGCGGCAGCACTGGGAGATATCGGCAAATTATTCCCGGACAGTGATGACAGGTATAAAGGCATTTCCAGCATGGTTCTGCTGGAGCATGTGCGCTGTGCACTGGAGGAAAACTTCTGGATGATTGAGAATGTGGATGCCACCATTATTGCGCAGGCACCGAAATTCAGACCTTATATTGACAGTATGCGGCAGAATATCGCCGCCGCACTGCAGATTGACATCTCACAGGTCAGTGTGAAAGCCACAACGGAGGAAGGTCTGGGATTCACCGGGGCGGGAGAGGGAATTGCCGCCCAGGCGGTCTGTCTTCTGAATTCTCCCCTGCAGTTTGCCACCATGGATGTCGGATCGGAACACAGCTCCGGCGATTGCGGAAACTGTCCCGGTTGTGGGAAGAAATAGATCATACATAGCAAAGATTCAGTTGACTTTTTTCGCATTTTAGCATACTATTTAGGAAGACTAGAAAGCGATGAACGAAGAGAGTAGATGGAAGGAAAACGCCAGAGAGGGATTGTCACCGGCTGAGAGCAGTCCTCGCGGGAATTCGATCGAAGTGCATTCGGGAGCTGATTCTGTGAATATGGGAATTGCAGAAGGCAGTTCGCCAGTAACAGGATACGTGTGACGGCGTTATACGTTTTGAGTGCGGAACGATTCGTTCCGAATGAGAGTGGGACCACGGGAAATCGCCTCTTGCTGATCATATCGGCAGGAGGTTTTTTTGATGGGATTCATACAAACAGTCAAGAAGGAAATTAATGTAATCCGGGAGCGGGATCCTGCAATTCATTCGAACATGGAGGTCTTTCTCTACCCAAGCTTCCGAGTACTTCTGAAATATCGTAGAGCGCATAAGCATTACCTGAAAGGGCACTATTTCAGGGCGAGATGGATCAGTCAGAGAGCGGCGCGGAAGACCGGAATCGAGATTCATCCCGGGGCAACGATCGGCGAGGGATTGTTCATCGATCACGGGAACGGAGTGATCATCGGAGAGACGACGATCATCGGGGACAACTGTACCCTGTATCAGGGAGTTACACTGGGCGGTACCGGCAAAGAGCAGGGAAAGAGACATCCGACTCTGGGCAATAATGTGATGGTCAGTGCGGGCGCCAAGGTGCTGGGGTCCTTTACCATAGGGGACAATTCCAAAATCGGTGCCGGAAGTGTGGTTCTGGAAGAGGTGCCGCCGAACTCCACGGTGGTGGGAGTTCCCGGGCATGTGGTTAAGCGGGATAATATCCGACTGCCGCAGGAGGAACTGGATCAGACCCATCTGCCGGATCCGGTGGAGGAAGAGATTGCGGCGCTGCGCAGGGAGAACGCAGAGCTGATAGAGAGAGTGCTGCGGCTGGAACAACAGATCAACGAGAGAATGGGAGGATGACGATAGTATGAAAATCTACAATACATTATCCAGGAGAAAAGAAGAATTCGTACCGATTGAACCCGGTAAGGTGAGGATGTACGTCTGCGGACCTACCGTATACAACCTGATTCATATCGGAAATGCACGACCGATGATCGTGTTCGATACGTTCAGAAGATATCTGGAATACAAAGGCTATGAGGTCAACTACGTATCGAACTTTACCGATGTGGATGATAAGATCATCAAAGCTGCCATCCAGGAGGGCGTGGATGCTTCCGTGATCTCAGAGCGATATATTGCAGAGTGCAAGAAGGATATGGAAGCCATGAACGTGAAGCCGGCAACCACACATCCGAAGGCAACGGAGGAGATCCGGGGCATGCTGGATATGATCCGTACACTGATTGAGAAGGGGCATGCCTATGTGGCCGAGGACGGAACGGTCTATTACCGTACCAGAAGCTTCAAGGAGTATGGTAAATTGTCCCACAAGAATCTGGATGATCTTCAGGGAGGCAATCGTTCTCTTCTGGTATCCGGGGAGGACCAGAAGGAGGATCCGTTGGATTTCGTTCTCTGGAAGCCGAAAAAAGAAGGAGAGCCGTACTGGACCTCTCCATGGTGTGACGGTCGGCCCGGCTGGCATATTGAGTGTTCTGTCATGAGTAAGAGATATCTGGGGGATGAGATCGATATCCATGCGGGAGGCGAAGACCTGATTTTCCCGCATCACGAGAACGAGATTGCCCAGAGCGAAGCATGCAACGGCAAGATTTTCGCCCGTTACTGGATGCACAATGCGTTCCTGAATATTGATAACCGGAAAATGAGTAAGTCTCTGGGAAATTTCTTTACCGTACGGGACATCAGTGAGAAATACGACCTTCAGGTACTTCGGTTCTTCATGCTCAGCGCCCATTACAGGAGTCCGCTGAATTTCAGTGCAGATCTGATGCAGGCTGCCAAGAACGGACTGGAGCGTATCACCACCGCTGCGAAGAATCTGGCATACCGGCAGGAGAATGGAGCTGCCGGAGAGATGACGGTGGAAGAGCAGGCGCTTGTGGAACAGAGCAGGGATTTCGTTACCAAGTTTGAAGCAGCAATGGATGATGATGCCAATACTGCAGATGCATTGTCTGCGATTTTCGAACTTGTCAAATTTGCAAACGCCAATGTGTCCGAAGGGACGACGGCGGCATTTGCGGCAGCACTGTACGATACGCTGAAGATGCTTGCGGATGTGATGGGCATTATTCTGGAGCAGGAGGAAGAACTTCTGGATGCGGATATCGAGGCGTTGATTGCGGAGCGACAGGCGGCGCGTAAGGAGAAAAACTTCGCGAGAGCAGACGAGATCCGGAATACATTGCTGGAGAAAGGTATTGTTCTAGAGGATACACGTGAGGGTGTGAAATGGAAGAGAGCATGATGTTCCTGACAGAACTGAGGGAAAACTTCGGAACGGCGGGGAAAGATATCCGGACCTATAATCCGGTCACATTGGCGTATATCGGTGACTGTGTGTATGAACTGGTGATCAGGACATTGATCATGGATCAGGGAAATCAGGCTGTCAATACCATGAACAAGCGGAAGGTCTCTTTGGTGAAGGCGGAGACTCAGGCGCTGATGGCAAATGCGATCCTGGATCGCCTCACGGAGGAAGAACAGTCTGTTTACCGGAGAGGGAAAAATGCCAAGACCAACACCATGTCCAAAAGTTCCACCGCATCAGAATATCATCAGGCCACCGGGATGGAGGCATTGATCGGATATCTGTATCTGACGGGACAGCAGACAAGGCTGCTTCAGGTTATGAAGATGGGGTTGGAGACGATAGAAGGAGGAAGCGGATTGTGGGAGTAACGGAATCTGTCATCGAAGGTCGGAATGCCGTAATAGAGGCATTTCGTGCAGCCAAGACAATTGACAAACTATATATTCTGGACGGTTGTCAGGACGGACCCATGATGACCATCCGGCGGGAAGCCAAGAAAGCCGGAACCCTGGTTCGATATGTGGATAGGGAACGTCTGGATCAGATGTCCCAGACCGGTAAGCATCAGGGGGTCATTGCGACTGTGGCAGCGTATGAGTATGCGGAGGTGGAGGATATTCTGGCTGCGGCCAGGACACGCAATGAGGAACCGTTTCTGGTTCTGTTGGACAATATTGAGGATCCGCACAATCTGGGTGCCATTATTCGAACTGCCAATCTGGCAGGGGCGCATGGTGTGATTATTCCCAAGAACCGTGCGGTGGGGCTGACCGCCACGGTTGCGAGAACCAGTGCGGGTGCACTGCACTATACGCCGGTTGCCAGAGTAACGAACCTTGCAAAGACGATGGAGGATCTGAAGAAAGAAGGATTGTGGTTTGTCTGTGCGGATATGGACGGCACATCTATGTATGATCTGAACCTGACCGGTGCCATTGGTCTTGTGATCGGTAATGAAGGCGAGGGCGTGGGCCGTCTCGTGAAGGAGAAGTGCGATTATGTTGCATCGATTCCCATGAAGGGTAATATTGATTCCCTGAATGCATCGGTAGCGGCAGGCGTTATGGCATACGAGATTGTGAGACAGCGGCTCGGAAAGTAGTGAGAGGATTGTAAGCGATTGAACAAAATGAGCACAGCATATGAGAACTGCACAGATGAAGAACTGATCGTCCGCATGCGGGAGGGTGAATCCCAGATCGTGGATTACATTATGATGAAATACAAGAATCTGGTGCGCAGTAAGGCAAAGGCAATGTTCATCCTGGGAGCCGATACAGAGGATCTGATTCAGGAAGGGATGATCGGACTGTTCAAAGCCGTACAGGATTATGATACGGGAAGAGATGCAAGCTTCAATACCTTTGCGGAGCTGTGTGTGTCCAGGCAGATGTATACTGCGATTCAGTCCTCGGCACGCAAGAAGCATGCGCCGTTGAATAATTATATTTCCCTCTACATGGGAACGGATGGGAATGGCGAAGAGGATCCGGACGCCAGTCTGGTCAATGCGCTTGCGTCAGCCATGGATAAGAATCCGGAGCAGATTTTGATCGATCATGAGAATTTTCAGCGACTGAGGGCATATATCGACAGAGAACTCAGTCCCTTTGAAAAGCAGGTTCTGGAATTAAAACTGACAGGAATGAATTATGTGGAGATTGCCAGAGTGCTGGGCAAGGATGAGAAGTCAACGGACAATGCCCTGCAGAGAATCAAAACAAAACTAAAAAAGATCTGAACCGTGGGGGTTCGGATCTTTTTTTGAGTGCACCTGGCGGATGCACATGGTCATACAAGCATTTGGTGTCATTGTCAGGAACCGGTGTCATTGTTCGGCATCGGTGCTGGATTCCGGATCATTTTGTGCCGTAGCATCCGTCTTATCGGAGACAGAATCGTCACCCCGATCCGGGAAAACGGTTGCAATTGTTTCTTTACGCCGGAACTGTCCGTAGCACCAGATCCATATCCAGATCAGAATCGGCATGAAAATGGCGGCCACCAGACAGGCCCATGCAAGGCGGTCGGAGCCAGGAAAAGTAATAAAACGAAAGAGCAGGGAACATACGGTAAGTGCCAGCAGCAGGATGACGCCAAGCATAGCCATGACTCTCTGGAATTTCGTATAGGATGAATTCGGTGCGCTCATGTGAGGATCCTCCCTATCGGCTTAATTCTGATTTGCATTCATTATATCTTTTTCTGGATGATTTGGCAATTGCGGAACCGAGATTACATGAGGAAAGCCGGCTGCAGAATACAGCCGGCTCAAAGGGGGAGGAAATCAAAGGAGGGGGTCCAATGATCATTACTAGTATGTCCGGCTCGGCGACAGATATACATCAAAACGGGAAATAAAAAAATGTTTTGCTAAATGTACGGAAGTAGGGTATAATGATTCGAGAAACATTCTGATAAAGGTGGTATAGAATTATGGCATTGTTACAAAAATGGAGAGATATAGCATATTCTGAAAAGGCTGATAAGGGCGAACTCCAGAAATTCTGGGGGAGATATTTCGAGATCGAGAAGCAGATTTACGCGCAACTTTTGAAGAATCATGAACTGGTTCTGAAGGGAACGGTCAAGGAACTTGCAGAGAAATTCGGAATCGATATTATGGCAATGACCGGATTCCTGGACGGAATCAACGACAGTCTGGTTGAGCCGAATCCCATCGAAGAGATGGAGGAGGATACCGTTGTCAGCCTGGAATACGACAAGGCACTTCTCTACAAGAACATGGTAGCAGCCGAGGCAGACTGGCTCTATGAACTTCCGGAATGGGAGGCAATCTTTGACGAGGAGACGCGCAAAGCACTGTACAAAGAGCAGAAGTCTTCCACTACGATCGTCAAAGAGGCGAAGATTTATCCCAACGACCCCTGCCCCTGCGGAAGTGGTAAGAAGTATAAGAAATGCTGCGGACGGGCATGATTTCAAGCGATTCTTGGCACTTTGCACATTTGTGTGAAGTGCCTTTTTCGTTCTGTCCACCGAATCTGAATCGTGGATGCAGAAGCATGAGCAT
>JAEDCX010000079.1 GCA_016293925.1 Lachnospiraceae bacterium
AAAAAACGGTGATCGTGTTTCCACGATCACCGTTGGTGTACAATCTGTCAATCGGCAGATTAGATTGCCTGATGGAATGTACGGGAGATAACATCAGCCTGCTGTTCAGGTGTTAACTTGATGAAGTTAACAGCATATCCGGATACGCGGATTGTAAGCTGAGGATACTTCTCCGGGTTCTTCTGAGCGTCCAGAAGAGTTTCTCTGTTTAATACGTTAACATTCAGATGATGTCCGCCTTTTGTAGCATATCCATCTAATAATCCAACTAAGTTGTCAACCTGAGCCTGTGATACCATAATTGTGTCCTCCTTTAAATTTGTTATTTGTAATCATCAAGACCTTGATGCAGTGTAGGAACACTGCATGCCAGAGGAGTCCTGGAGCAATCCGTGCATCCCATTGTCTGCACTTCCTTGGAAACAGTGCTCTTCTCATCAAAGTCCACGTTCACGTGACCAACACCCTTTGCCATTCCGCTGTCCAGCATATTAACAAGGTCATCAATCATATCTTTGTTGTCCATAAGAACTCCTTTCGGCATAGCCAGTCTTATTATTTGTTAAGATCGATCTCGATATCTCCTGCGAATACCTCATCCTTACCAAGTGCGTTCGGGATGATGGTGAAGGTATTGGAGATACCATCCTGTGAGTAGTTGAACGGAAGCTTCGATACAGATGCAAGTGAAGCTACAGCACCATGTGTATCACGTCCGTGCATCGGGTTAGCACCCGGAGCGAAAGGCTGACCTTTCTTACGTCCGTCAGGTGTGTTACCTGTTGCTTTACCGTATGTTACGTTAGATGTAATGGTTAATACGGACATGGTCGGGAATCCGTCTCTGTAAGTATGATGTCTTCTGAGCATGATCATGAACTTACGAACCAGTTCCTGAGCGATCTCATCAGCACGATCATCATCGTTACCATATTTCGGGAAGTCACCGGTTGTCTCGAAGTCAACGATGATTCCATCCTCGTCTCTGATAGCCTTTACCTGAGCATATTTGATTGCAGATAAAGAGTCAGTTACGACAGAAAGTCCTGCAATACCTGTTGCGAAGTAACGAAGAACGTCTCTGTCATGAAGAGCCATCTGTGCTCTCTCGTAGCAGTACTTGTCATGCATGTAGTGAATTACGTTCAGAGTATTTACGTATACATCTGCTAACCACTCCATCATGTCTGTGAACTTCTCCATAACGTCATCGTAGTTCAGGATGTCACCTGTTACAGGACGATACTTCGGTCCAACCTGCTTCTTGGTTACTTCATCGACACCACCGTTCAGAGAGTACAGTAAGCACTTAGCAAGGTTTGCACGTGCGCCGAAGAACTGCATCTGCTTACCGATAACCATAGAAGATACGCAGCAAGCGATACCGTAATCATCACCATGAGTTACTCTCATCAGGTCGTCGTTCTCGTACTGGATAGAAGATGTGCTGATGGACAATTTAGCACAGAACTTCTTGAAGTTGATCGGTAATCTTGTGGACCAGAGAACTGTTAAGTTCGGCTCCGGAGCTGCACCAAGGTTCTCCAGAGTATGAAGGTAACGGAATGAGCTCTTGGTTACCATGTGACGTCCGTCGATACCAACACCACCGATAGACTCGGTTACCCAAACCGGGTCGCCGGCAAAGAGCTGATTGTACTCAGGTGTTCTTGCGAACTTCACGCATCTTAATTTCATGACGAAGTGATCGATGAACTCCTGGATCTGCTCCTCGGTGAATACACCGTTCTTAAGGTCTCTCTCAGCGTAGCAGTCAATGAATGTAGATGTACGTCCAAGTGACATAGCAGCACCGTTCTGTTCTTTTACTGCGGAAAGGTATCCGAAGTAAGTAGCCTGAATTGCTTCCTGAACGTTTGATGCAGGCTTGGAAATATCACAACCGTAAGAAGCTGCCATCTGCTTCATCAGCTTCAGAGCAACGATCTGCTCGGAGATCTCTTCACGAAGACGGATAACATCGTCTGTCATAACACGTCCGGTAGAAGCCTTCTGATCCTCTTTGTCCTCGATCAGTCTGTCGATACCGTACAGAGCGACACGTCTGTAGTCACCGATGATACGTCCACGTCCGTAAGCATCCGGAAGACCTGTGATAACGTGAGAAGAACGGCAAGCTCTCATCTCCGGGTTGTAAGCGTCGAAACATCCTGCATTGTGTGTCTTTCTGTGAACAGAGAAGAACTCACTGATCTCAGGATCTACCTTGTAACCATTGTCTTCGCAAGCTTTCTCTGCCATACGAATACCGCCGTAAGGCTGAAGAGAACGTTTGAAAGGCTTATCTGTCTGGAAACCTACGATCGTCTCTTTGTCCTTATCGAGGTACCCGGGTCCATGGGATGTAATAGTGGAGATAACCTTTGTGTCCATGTCGAGAACACCGCCGGCTTCACGCTCCTTCTTAGATAAGTCTAATACCATGTCCCACAAATCCTTTGTGTTCTGTGTAGGTCCTGCAAGGAAGGACTCATCCCCGTCATATGGAGTATAGTTCTTCTGGATGAAATCACGAACGTTGATTTCCTTCTCCCATTTGCCGCCTACAAAATCTTTCCATTCTGGTCTCATTTTGTAATAGCCTCCTATAAGTAATGTGTTAGATTAGAGGAAATACCACAATCCGCCGTTGGCAGGATTCGTTTTCCTTTATCATCTTCCTGTAACTTGATTGTACATTAAGGATTGTATACACGTCAATAACCCCGAATGTACTTTTTGAAGTACAAACGCCCATGTTACCAATATTTTGAAGTATGGAATTGTCTTTTGCGGAAATCGTTGCTTCCGGCTTTTCGGTTTTCTTGCGATGCACTATATATTTGTGTTATTTTCGCAACGTCTTTCGCGGAATGCGTTGACAGTAGAATTGTTCATAAATACAATCAATATAGAACAAAGGGGAATTTAGATGTTCCACTAAAAAAGGAGGAAGGTGTTTTGGGGAAAACACCGGTAAAAGATTATGGGAAAAGCAAGGAAGACATTCATCATCACCCTGTTGTTATGTCTATGGATACCGGTAACCGGTTGTTCCAACAGAGAAAAGAACAAAACACAGACGAACACAGCGTCGAGCGGGGCGGACGTGCCACTCTATTCCAGGACATCCTCCGTTTTCACGCTGTTGCCGGATTCCAATGTATACACGACAGGCTACGATACCGACGGAATATTCTATTATGTTATGGATACTCCGGAAGAGGGAGACATGACGGATGAGTGGGTTCCGAAATATGACTTCTATTATCAGCCTTACGATAAGAGCCCCGTGGTCTCATACGGTACAGTACATGACGGCATCATCAGAACAATCACACCCGTAACCGGACAGAATGAAAAGCGTCTGATGGTATTGCAGCTGACAGAGGAAGAAGCACACCTTGTGGAGCTGGACAGCAAGGGAAACGTATGTGATGATATGCTGTTAGATTCCGTATTCCACGATTATGAGCAGACAGAAGAACTGCTGGCTGTCGATGGCGGGTTTGTCGTAAGCCTGAAAAAAGAAATATTTCTGCTGGACGATGGCGGTAATATCATGAAGTCTTCCGATGTGGGATATTCCGTGTCGGAACTGATCGGGACGGATGAAGAGACCATTTATGCGTTGGGAGATGATATGTCTTCTGACAGGTATGAGCCCTATGTGCTGTTAATCGACCGCTCCACTCTGAGCATGAGAGATGCCGTCAGGCTGGACGACAAGGTTACGAATATATTTCTGTTTGAAGATGGTCTGCTGGCAGTTTACGATAACCGCATCGGATTCTTTCATCCCGGTAAGGATGAGGTAAGAACAGTCATTGACCTGGATAAGCAGGATATTCTGTCATCCGAGATTGTATTTCTGTATGGAACATTTGATGCATACCAAATCGTAACGCTGGATAAGACCACCGGATGTCTGCTTACATTAAGCGAGGCGGCAGAGGATGCAGAGTCTGCGGCTGTTGATGCAAACTATACGGCGGATGGACGCAGAATCGTACATCTGGCAGTGAATCAGGATGATATTACCTGGAACATGACTTTTCATGCCAAGAAATATAATAAGATAAGTGAGCACGCCTACATTCAGGTCGATGTGATCGATGAACCTCTGGAATGGTATCTTGGAAAGGGGAACAGACCGGATATCGTCTGTTTTCCGTGGGACAGCGATATGGGCCCGTACATTGAGAAAAAAGCTCTGACCAATATGCTGCCGTTACTGGATAACCAGGATACGTATTCTTTTGACGGAATCGTGCCAAAGGCGAAGGAACTGCTGTTATACGATAACGGAAATGCCGTATATGGTATTTCGCCATACTTTTCTCTTCTGGTACGCCCTACAGACGGAGCGGAATACGATGAAAACGGACAGTGTGACATCTATGAGTATCTGGAATGGCATGAGGATTATATGGCAGAAAGAGATATCTATGGAGTGATGGATATACCGAAATTCCGATATGAATATCTCCTGTATGCAAGTCTTGACCAGTTCTATTGCGAGGAGGAAGCAACCGCAGATTTCACTGCCGATGCCTTCCGGAAACTGATGAAAACCTATAAAGAGAATTCGGGGCATTTGAAGGGTGAATTTGATCAATATGCTGTGGAAGAGGAATACGGATCCTATGTATATGAAGTGGCAAGAGGACCAAGATGGATTATGACGTATATGGGTCCTTACTTCACCAGACGGAAGGCTAAACTGGAAGGAATACCGGGGACGGATGGCACGAATCACGTATATATGCGCCTGAATACCGTATTGAGTATTCCGGAAACTTCAGACTGCAAACAGGAAGCCTTTGATTTTGTGATGTATTTCGCAACCCTGGAGGAGCATCTGATGAAAGGGTTACCGGAGTATTATTATGGTCATAATACCGATACAGTAGGTCTCCTGTCTATTTGGGAAAGCGGGTTGAATACAGAGATTTTTGAAACGACCAGATTCTATGGTGCGATTCCCGTTACCGATGACATGAAGGATCAGCTCCGTTATCTTATGGATATCGCAGAACCGGATACCGGGGTGAGGCGGGCAATCTTCGAGATGATGCTGGAGGAGATGGAACCGTACCTGAAGGGCAACAAGGATCTGGACAGTGCCTGTGAGATTCTGAACAGCAAGGTAACGCTGTATCTGCAGGAAGGGCAATAATTGCATATCCAAAGAAAATGCTGGATAGAAAAAAGAATATGTGGTATGATACCATAGCAGAGAATGATTATGATAAGGAGGCACTGTTATGGCAAAATTCACCAAAGACATGACAATCGGAGAAATCTTAAATACAGATATGAATGCGGCACCTGTTCTCATTGAATCCGGTATGCACTGCATCGGATGCCCGTCTGCACAGGGGGAGTCTCTGGAAGAGGCAGCTCTGGTTCATGGTATGGACTGTGACGCACTGCTTGAGAAGCTGAATGCACTGTAATCGGGCAGAATAAAACGATGACATGGTATTGAAAAAGGGGGTTGCAATGCAGCCCCCTTTTCGTTGTTCCATGTGAAGTTTTATATTCAGATTCCGCCCAGAGTCTGTAGCGCCTGACCCTCCAGGATCAGATCGCAGTGTTCCGCAAGATAAGCCTCCTGCGCTCTGGAATAAGGTGTGGGGATGCCGTATTCAGAGAGAATATTACAGATTTTATTATATTCCTCCGCACTGTGGTCACCCCGCTCAATCACTATTTGGTAGATGCCTGCGGCATTGTTCTTGTACAGTGTGTTCCGGCCACGGTAAATCCCGCCGAGAACCTGTGCCAGTCTGGACACATCGGTGATCTCACGGAATTGATACATTTTCGTAAAGTTCGGTGCAGCCTGTACCGGTTTGGCAGCGGCCGGCTTCGATATCTCGGCAGGCGCAGAACCGGCTGATGCGGTCTGTTCCTGCAGATGACTCTCTGCAAAGCGTCGGAAAAGATCCAGCACTCCATCGGCAGCTTCCGCCAGAGGATTCAGAAGATTGCCTTCCTCCTCGGTCTCGTCATCGTCCTCGTGAACGGAGGGAGCAAACTTGGAGAAACGGGTATCCAGTTCCTCCGGATCCTCAACCTTGGTAATCACGAAAACAATACATTCCTGATTCATGGGAATTGCTTCTATCATAAGAGGAATATCCTCTGCTTCAAAACCAAACTGAAAAGATGCCTGCTGCATCATATCGCGAAACAGATCCTTGGCCTTTTCGGTGCCATAGGCCAGTTCGCTTAACTTGATGTCGCGGTCGGCCAGATCTTCTTTGGTAAGCGTGCATCGAATCTGATGATCGTCAATTTTTTCAATTTTCATACAATCACGTCCTTCCCTGTTGAAACCCTTTAGTCATTCAGTGACTGAAAACACCTTATCGAAATCATTCTATGGTAACAAGAGTATCTTATACTCTACCAAAAAGGAAGTCAATAGGACAACAAAAAATGAAGATTATTGTTGCATTCTGATAGGTCTTCCTGTATAATTTTCACATAGGTGTTGCTTGACGTAAACAAGAAATTTTATCCAGAAAGGAGGTTCGTGCTTACGTTTTCATCACAGAAATATCATCGTTTTCCCGGAAGATTGTCTGAATGTTTCTTATCTCAGATCTTCTGATATGATGATACATTTCTTACTATAATTTAGTTAGTCTTATGAGCTTATGTGCTTGTTCGGTACAAAAATCCCGCTAACACGTTTATAATTCACTTTTCAACACTTGGGTACAGAGTGACATCTATGGCTATTTTTATGATGTACCATTTTCACGGATTCCATTCAATCATGCTTGGATATATCACGCTTCAATATTTACCAAATATTGTGTGAGGTGATGGAGTTTTGAGGGAAAAAGAAAAAAAGGAAATCATGGCAAGACTTTCATTTTTTGAAACAAATGGAGTCAGAATTTACCTGGATGGCGTTTTGTCGACGCCTGAGGAAATTGCCGACACCTACTATCTGAATGAAGACTGCATCTATATGCCGGACTATGTGATTTCGGATACGGGTAATCTGGAAGAAGTCAGATATGATAAAGTAAGGGAATTCTAATCTTTTATAAGCCATCGTTGCCTGACGAAACAAAACAGATACAGGTCCCCCCGGCCCGTATGTCTGCAAGGAACTGGTAAGTATTGGGATCAGGAGTCAAAAATGGTAATGACGTGATGAAAATAGTCTGATATAATAGGGACGATCAGGAGGGTAAAGGAACATGAAGAGATTAATTCCATTTGCAGTAGCGGTCGTCCTTATTGTTATTGTGGGGGTTTTCTGGCTGATTCCGGAGATACGGAAGAGAACGTCCTATTCGACAGAGCGGGTTGACTTGAATGAATATTATCAGATCTATTCCTCCACAGAAGTTCCTGTGATGCTGCAGGATGAATTGATCGAAGAGAGAGCACAGCTGGTGGACGGCGTGGTGTACGTGGACCAGGATTTTGTGTCCAATCATCTTACAGACCGCTTCTACTATAATGAAGCAGAAGGGGTGCTGCTGTACACGACTGCGACGGATGTGATCCGTGCCGGCGTTGACGATGGCAGTACGGTATACTATGTGGGAGAGGAAGAGATCTCCGCGGGGTACCAGATTGCCTATACGAAGCAGGGCAAATTGTTTATTGCACTGGATTATGTGAAGAATTATGCGAATTTTGAATATGAATTGTTCCGGGAACCTAACCGTATGCAGTTATATACGGAATGGGGGAAGATTACCACCGCAACCGTATCCGATGATGTGGAGGTCAGAACGCTGGGCGGGATCAAATGTCCGATTCTCACAACCGTGCCGGCAGGCAGTAAGGTGACCGTACTGAATCAGATGGAGACCTGGACCGAGATCAAGACTCCGGATGCCATCAAAGGCTATGTTGAGACCAAATATTTGAAGAATATTGCCGAGGAGGAACAGGTTCCGGTAACTGATTTTGCGGGAATACAGTATCCCAAGGTTACATCGGATGAGGCCATCTGTCTCGGTTGGCATTATGTTGGCAGTCAGAGCGCCAACGACAATCTTGCGTCTCTGGTGAAGAATGCCTCCGGGATGAATGTGATTTCTCCTACCTGGTTTTTTGTCAAGGATAACGAGGGAACCATTCTGGATCTGGGGAGCAGATCGTATGTGGAGAAGGCCCATCAGCGGGGACTGGAGGTCTGGGCGCTGGTTGAGGATATCACATACAAAGGTAAGTTCGATCTTGGCGTGGTGCTTGGAACAAGTGAGAAGAGAGCTGTGTTGATTGATACCCTGATGGATGCAGTGAACAAATACGGGTTGGACGGTCTGAACATCGACTTTGAGGGTGTATCCAAGGAGTCCGCACCACACTTCCTGCAGTTTTTGCGGGAATTGAGTATCCGTACCCATGAAGCGGGTATCATTCTCTCCGTAGATAATTATATGCCGAATCAGGGGAATCGTTACTATAAGTACGCCGAGCAGGGTATTGTTGCCGACTATGTGATTCTCATGGGGTACGATGAGCACTGGGCAGGCTGTGAGGAAGCCGGATCTGTGGCGTCACTGCCTTTTGTGCAGAATGGAATCTCCGGGGCGATCGATCTTGGAGTGCCGTCAGAGAAACTGATCAATGCACTGCCGTTCTATACCAGAGTGTGGGAAACAACAGGCGGTAAACTCAAGGACACCACAGACAGCATGGTGAATGTCGCGCTGTGGGCGTCTGCCAGAGGAATGGAGTTTACCTGGGACAGTGAACTGTGTCAGAATTACGGTAGGCTGGAAAAGGGAGATACCGTTTATGAGGTGTGGATGGAGGACACAGATTCCATTCAGGCGAAATTAAATCTGATGCTGGATTATCATCTGGGCGGTGTTGCATGTTGGATGCTGGGATACGAGGATCCTGCCGTATGGCCTCTTCTGCAGGGATATGTGGAGACCAACGTAGTGGGAAATTGATCCGCGGTGGAAGATATTACACTTTGATCCTCCGCAATGAGAAGGGTATCGCAGCAGTAAGGATATCCGATACAGAGAATAGACCCGATTCCAAGGGATCACAGTCGAGACTGCCGATGCAGGCAGTCTTTTTCTCTGCCGGAGGGCATACAATGTTACAGACAGTATGTGAAGCCTGGGGACAGATATGAAGAAAACGATCGGTCGATTCAGACATTTTCTACACGCAATGTTCACGGACAAAGAGGTCCTGCCCGGAAAGAGAGAGCGGCAGGAAGAGCATATTCTGGCGGTTGTCATGACCCTTGTGATGATTGCCGGAGTGCTGTTCGGATCGAAACAGATTGCAGGAATCGCTGCATCTTCGGTTCCTGCCACAGCAGATATGCAGGAGAAAACCGTCTACGGCAGGCAGAATGCGCCTGACGTCACCTCCACTACCGGCAAAGAGGAGATGGGGGATTACATTGTGGTTCTGGATGCGGGACACGGAGGATGCGACGGCGGCAAGGTAAATGCGGATGGCGTCGTGGAGAGTGAACTGAATCTGGCAATTACATTAAAACTGCGGGATGCTCTGGAAGCAAAGGGAGTAAAGGTTGTGCTGACCAGAGATTCCGGAGAGGGGTTGTACAGAGAGGGCGACCGGAACCGGAAGGCCTCCGATATGAAGCGGAGAGTAGAGATTATGGACAATTCCGGGGCCGATCTGGCGATCAGCATTCACCAGAACAGTTTCACGGACTCCCGGGCGCATGGGGCGCAGGTGTTCTACTACGAAGGCAGTGAAGAAGGAAAACGGATTGCGGAAGCAATCCAGAAGGATCTGGTGACCTATGTGGAACCGGAGAATCAGCGTCTTGCCAAAGGAAACAAAACCTATTATCTTCTGAAGAAAACCAAGATTCGGACGGTGATTGTGGAATGCGGATTCCTGTCCAATCCGGATGATGCCGCAAAGCTTGTGACGGAGGAGTATCAGGATCTGATCGCCGGGCAGCTTGCGGAGTCGATCTGCAGGATTTTGCCGGAACTGGGAAAATGACAGGCAGGTTGCTCTTTTCTCCTGTAGAGAAATGTGATATACTATACATCAAAGGTCTGATGACAGACCAATGTGCAGATGAAGGTCCGGTCTATGAAGACAATATATAGTGTCATTGATATAAATAGAACAGATGCAGACGG
>JAEDCX010000080.1 GCA_016293925.1 Lachnospiraceae bacterium
CAGGCCAGTCTTGTCGGACAGGTTCTGGTAGAAGAATCGATCCTTGGCTGGGAAGAATTAGAGCTGGAGGTTGTGCGCGACGCAGAAGGAAATATGATTACAGTCTGCTTCATTGAGAATATCGATCCCCTCGGCGTGCATACCGGCGATTCTTTCTGTTCCGCCCCCATGCTTACCATCTCTGAAGAACTGCAGAAAAGACTGCAGGAGCAGGCATACCGTATCGTTGACTCGGTACAGGTCATCGGCGGAACCAACGTACAGTTCGCACACGATCCCGTAACCGACCGGATCGTTGTCATTGAGATCAATCCAAGAACCTCCCGTTCCTCTGCCCTCGCATCCAAGGCAACCGGTTTCCCGATTGCTCTCGTATCCGCAATGCTGGCTGCAGGACTGACCCTGAAGGATATCGAATGCGGCAAATACGGCACGCTGGACAAATATGTTCCGGACGGCGACTATGTGGTTATCAAATTCGCCCGCTGGGCATTTGAGAAATTCAAAGGTGTGGAGGATAAACTGGGCACCCAGATGCGCGCCGTGGGAGAAGTCATGAGTATCGGCAAGACCTACAAGGAAGCGTTCCAGAAGGCAATCAGAAGTCTGGAAACCGGTCGCTACGGTCTCGGATATGTCAAGGATTACAATACCCGGTCCAGGGAAGATCTGCTTCGGATGCTGAGCACCCCATCCAGCGATCGTCATTTCATTATGTATGAAGCACTCCGCAAAGGTGCTACCGTGGATGAGATTTACGCACTTACGAAGGTGAAACACTACTTTATCCAACAGATGAAGGAGCTTGTGGAAGAGGAAGAAGCACTTGCCCGGCAGAAGGGTTCCCTTCCATCCGACGAAGCACTGACCTCTGCCAAGAAAAACGGTTTCTCCGACAAATACTTAAGTAAGATTCTGTCCATTCCCGAGGAAGACATCCGTAACCGCAGAATCGCCCTCGGTGTTACGGAAAGCTGGGAAGGCGTTCACGTAAGCGGAACCAAAGACAGCGCATACTACTACTCTACCTACAACGCTCCGGATAAGTCAACCGTTAGTGACAAGCCAAAGATTATGATCTTAGGCGGCGGTCCGAACCGTATCGGTCAGGGAATTGAATTCGACTACTGCTGTGTCCATGCCGCATTGGCACTGAAGAAGCTCGGTTTTGAGACAATCATTGTCAACTGCAATCCGGAGACGGTTTCTACCGATTACGATACATCGGACAAACTTTACTTTGAACCGTTAACCCTGGAGGATGTTCTCAGTATCTATAACAAGGAGAAGCCTCTCGGCGTAATCGCTCAGTTCGGCGGACAAACCCCTCTGAATCTGGCTTCGGAGCTTGAGAAGAACGGCGTTAAGATTCTCGGAACCTCTCCTGCCGTTATCGACCTTGCTGAGGATCGTGATCTTTTCCGTGCAATGATGGAGAAATTAGAGATCCCGATGCCGGAATCCGGAATGGCAACGACTGTGGATGAAGCACTTGCCATCGCAGCGAAGATCGGCTACCCTGTCATGGTTCGTCCTTCCTATGTTCTGGGCGGACGCGGCATGGAAGTTGTCTATGATGATGAGAGCATGGTAAGCTACATGCAGGCTGCTGTCGGCGTAACGCCCGACAGACCGATTCTGATCGACAGATTCCTGAACCATGCACTGGAGTGTGAAGCAGACGCCATCAGTGACGGTACCCATGCATTTGTACCTGCCGTGATGGAACACATCGAACTTGCCGGAATCCATTCCGGTGACTCCGCTTGTATCATCCCTTCCGTCCATATCTCGGAAGAGAATGTTGCAACCATCAAAGAGTACACCAAGCGGATCGCGGAAGAGATGCATGTCAAGGGATTGATGAATATGCAGTATGCCATCGAGAACGGTCGTGTCTATGTTCTGGAAGCGAACCCTCGTGCTTCCCGTACCGTTCCTCTGGTATCCAAGGTATGTAACATCCGCATGGTACCGATTGCAACGGATATCATCACTTCAGAACTGACGGGGCGTCCCTCACCTATCGCCAATCTGCATGAGCAGGATATTCCCTACTATGGCGTCAAAGAGGCTGTCTTCCCGTTCAATATGTTCCCTGAGGTAGACCCGATTCTCGGACCCGAGATGAGATCCACCGGAGAAGTTCTGGGATTATCAACGTATTACGGAGAAGCATTTTACAAAGCGCAGGAAGCGACACAGACACAGCTTCCGTTAAAAGGCAATGTTCTGATCTCTGTCAACCGCAAGGACAAACCGGAGGTGCTGGAGATTGCACAATTGTTCCATGAAGCAGGATTCAAGATCTATGCAACAGGCAATACCCATAAGATCATTACCGATGCGGGTATCCCTGCAGAGCTTGTGAAGAAACTGCAGGAAGGACGTCCGAATATCAATGATATGATTACCAACGGAGAACTGGACATGATTGTGAACTCTCCTTCCGGCAAGGAAAGTGTCAACGATGACAGCTATCTGCGTAAAGCAGCGATCAAGGCAAAGGTTCCGTATGTAACCACCATTGCCGCCGCAAGGGCAAGTATCAAAGGAATCCTCTACCTTCAGAAAAACGGTGACAGCGAAGTGAAATCTCTGCAGCAGCTTCACAGCGAGATCAAAGACAAGCAGTAACGTGAAATGAGCAGTAACAACACTGTAGCCGCAGCATACAAGCAGTAACAGCATACATGCAGCCACAATAAAAGCGTAGCAGTTTTGATATCACAAGACTGCTACGCTTTTTGATATAGCCGGAAGGCTGATTCCGGTCATGCCCAGGTAACCGCTATTTCATGCGTCAGATCATCCGGTTCATCGGTGTCTGCCGCTTTATCCTGCATCCCGATCCACGCCTAGAGAATTCCCATACAATACTGCAGCACCAGACTGACCCCTGTAATTCCGATCCAGCAGCACGCTCCCATCACGATCGGCTTGCCACCGGTTTTCACCAGTTTCACAATATTGGTATTCAATCCGATTGCAGCCATAGCCATCACGATCAGAAATTTGCTTGCATTCTTCATGAACGAAAAGATGTTCCCTGCAATCCCGTATGCCTCGCTGGCAGACGGAATCACCGCATACGCAACCGTCGTAATGACAGATGCCGCAATGAAATACAGGATGAAGAACGGGAAAATCTTCCGAAAGCTTACTTTGGTACAGTCTCCGCCCTCTTTCCGGGCACGCCGCGTTCTGGCAAGCGACAATACCAACGTAATCGGAATAATCGCAAGTGTTCTGGTCAGTTTGACCGTTACCGCTTTATCCAGGGTTGCACTTCCAAGTTGCCACATATTGTCCCAGGTACTTGCAGCAGCAGTCACCGACGATGTATCGTTTATGGCTGTCCCCGCAAAGATTCCGAAGGCTTCTCCGGAGGCAGTGTCAAATCCGATCAGTTTCCCCAGCGTCGGGAAGAATAGAGCCGCCAGCACGTTAAAGAAAAAGATAACCGAGATTGCCTGCGCCACTTCCTCATCATCCGCATTGATGCAGGGAGCCGTTGCTGCAACGGCAGATCCGCCACAGATAGAGGATCCGACACCAACCAAAGTGGATATTTTCCCCGGAATATGCATTGCTTTATGAAGCAGAAACGCAATCAGCAGAGATACGGTAATGGTGCACACGATAATCGGAAGGGATTGTAATCCGGTCTCTGCCACCACCTTCAGATCCATTCCGAAGCCAAGCAGAACAACGGCCCACTGTAATATCTTCTTGGAAGTAAATTTGATTCCTCCCTCAAAGGGTTCCCTCTTCTTGAGAAACAGAGCAATCACCATTCCTGTCAGAATCGCAATCACTGCACCTCCGACGATCGGAAATTTCTTGCCTCCGATATAGGATGGAATTGCAATTCCAAGACAGATCAGAATTCCCCAACCATTCTTCTTTATAACGTTCATGTTCCCTTATCTCCTCCACCTGCGGGAAAGCGAAAACACATACTTTTCCCCCTCATAACAACCGTCTACAGCTGTGTCTTATCTTCGGAAGTCGACACAGAACCGCCGGTTGCATCTTCACCGTCCGTGGTCTCCCCACTCTGCTGGGTCTGATTACTGCCACCGATTCCTACCGTGTGCAGCAACGTCTTCCCTACCCCGGCAAACGCATTTCCAAGTTCTTTCCCGGTCTGCTTCCAGCTACCGTCACTGTATACGGTGCTCTCCGGCTGCTGTTCCTCTGCCGGCTTATCATCTGCCCAATCCGCGATCTTCTCGCCTGTCGTCTTTGCAGACCTTACGAAGGTCTTGCCGAACGATTTGAATGCATGTCCTAATTCCGTACCACTATTCTTCCATTCCTGTTTCGACATATGAATCTCCATTCCTCCTAAAATCTGTGATTCTTTGGGTTATTCCATGTCATCATATTACCACAGTTCTCACAAAGCTTCCATGAAAAAAGTATAAACTATGCTTCTTCGATGGCGGCAACCGGACAACTCTGCGCTGCTTCTCCGGCATCGGCCATATTCTCTTCCGAAACCTCGTCCACAACCGCCTTTGCAACCCCTTCATCCGACATCTGAAACACATTGGGGCAGATTCCGATACATAAACCGCAGCCGATACAATTCTCATTTACCTGATATTTCATAATCTGCATACCTCCTGAATGCTATTCTCTACATTCTATGCAATATTATTCTCCAGGTTCAGATCATCCGATGAATTACTTCTTTCTGATGGTAAATGAGAAGTCCACCTTGCCGTCATTCATACGATATTTGTCTGCCAGTTGCGGTCCACAGCTTGCAGAACCGATTCCGCTCACCTTGTAATCGATTCTCACATTGGTATATGCGTCCTTCTGCAGTTGGAAATCATGACCTTTTCTCGTCAACTCCTCCCCACTGTATTCCGATACATTGACGCAGAAGCCCTGCCCGGATTCAAAAATGAAATCCCCCATCTGCAGGAATCTGGTATTATAGTGGGTTCCGTGCTCCTGCGGCATGATGTATGGCACGTATTCATCCGCCGCGCAACTCTCATACATCCCCATCAGAGAACCGTGATGCATATCGATGTATGCCTCATGCGGTCCGTATCCGTAATACCGGAAGGTCTTCTCTTCCGTCTTACATTCAAATCCCAGTCTCGGAAGCCATGCCCGGGTCTGATCGAACGCTCCCTTCAGTTCCACCTGAATCTGTCCGTCCCCCGTAAACGTATATACCGTCTCATATCGGAAGATGGGTAGCCTCGAAATCGGCGCCAGCGCCGCCTGCACGATGATCCGGTTGCCCTGAACCCGACAGTCATACACCTTGGTATAAATACAATCGTACCGCTCGCCATACCACTGCCCTTTTACATTGCGTTCATTGTCGGTAGGCGCCTTCCATATGGTCAGTTTGAAAGGACTCTTCAGGAACTCATTCAATCGCTCCAGCTGTCCGTAATGCAGATTGAAAAGGTAACGGAAGCCCTCACCGGTGATTGTCGCATATTCTCCCTCCGTTTCGATCCGGACATCACCGCAGCCATCCGCAGGTGCAACGCCGGTATCCAGTTCGATCTGCTCATGACCGATCTCGTATCCCTGCCGGTCCTTCATGTAAATATTCAGATAGGTACCGTATCGGCCTGCCGCAGCCCGGACGCCAAGCGGAAGGGTCACATATGAGTGCGGTTCCACATCCACATCCAGCCTGCCACTCTCGGTAACCTCGCCATCCACAGTAATCTCCCAGGTAAAGTCATACGCTGACAGATTGGTAAAATCATATTTATTGCGAATGGTGATCTCCCCATCCCGATAGGTTGCCGCAAACGGCTGATATGCATATTTCGCTTCCAGAGACCCCGCTTTCAGGCTTCTGTCATGGAAAACCAGTCCGTCACAGCAGAAATTCCCGTCATTCGTCTGTTCGCCGAAATCACCGCCGTAGCAATAATTGCCCTCTGTATTCGGCGCCACATGATCGGCCCATTCCCAGATACATCCGCCGATCATATAGGGGTACTGCTCGATCATCTTCCAGTAATCCACCACATCTCCCGGTCCGTTTCCCATGGCATGACTGTACTCACACAGGAAGAACGGGCGCTTGTCCCCGCTTCGCAGCTGATAATCAACCATTCCTTCCACCGAACAATACATACGGCTCACCACATCCACAGACATGGGATCCATCTTATCGGTATTGTTACAATAGGCATTCTCATAGTGAACCAGTCTGTGCATCCCGGCTCTTCCGGCTTCTTCCCCGCGGATATATTCACTCATCGCGTCGAAATTCGGTCCGTAATTGCTCTCATTTCCCATACTGAACATAACGACACAGGGATTGTTCTTGTCACGCTGGTACAGCCTTGCCGCACGATCCACAAAAGCCTCTCTCCAGGTGTCGCATCTGGAGGGCCAGATCGTATCCGCATCGTAAGCCCATCCGCCCTTCCTGCCGCAGAATCCGTGGGTTTCCACATCTGCCTCATCCACTACATAGAATCCCAACTCGTTGCACAAATCGATAAATGCAGGCTGTGGCGGATAATGTGAGGTTCGGATGGCATTGATGTTGAGCGATTTCATCACCAGCAGTTCCGCCCTCATCTCCTGCTCCGTCATGACATATCCGTTCTTCGGATGCGTATCGTGATGGTTCACACCCTTCAGTTTCACACTCACTCCGTTGATCAGCAGTTCTCCCTGCTCACTGACTGCCTGATCCCGCAGACCGATGCGGAACGGGATAAACTCCCCCGCCTGCTCGATCACAACGGTATACAGATACGGATGCTCCGCATTCCACAGGATCGGATCTGCCAAATCTGTTTCTACCCCGTCTGCATCAAATACCCGGTATGCACCATCGTAGTAGATTCCCCGCGCATCAAAGCCGATATTCACATCCACAACATGTCCCTCCGGACGGCTCAACAGATAAACATCCCGGAAAATACCGTTATTCCGGAAGAAATCCTGATCCTCCAGATAGCTGGACACACACCATTTGTATACTTTGACAACAATCTCATTTTCTCCCGGCACCAGATCAAGTGCGAACTCGGAGGTACAGTGGGAAACGGTAGAGAATCCCACATACGCACCGTTCAGAAACAGCTCCAGGCAGGGCGCAACGCCCTCGAACAGAATATAATTCTTCCGCTTCGCTTCCTGCTCCGTGACGGTGAATCTCTTCCGGTACACTCCCAGCGGATTATCGTCCGGGACATACGGCGGATCCACCGGATACGGATAGTTCACATTGGTATAATACGGCTTCTCATACCCCGTCATCTGCCAGCAGGAAGGCACCATCACCCGGTCCCACTCCTCAATCTGCTCCGGACAGTCGATGTCCCTTGCAAAATACCGGAAATCCCACTCTCCGTTCAACAGCCTATAATAAGCCGACTCCTCTTTGTTGCCACGCAGTGCTTTCTCCAGCGTGTCATACGGAATATAGTGTGCTCTCGGTGCCAGCGTGTTCTCATGAATCCGTTTCAAATCTTCGTATTTACGCATACTCTTATTTTCTCCCTTTCCTGATGTTGTCTATTGTTTATCAAAAACAGATGTTTTCAGATCCCGCATGCTCACATGCAGTTCCTGACCGTAGTACATATGATTGAAATAATCAATCAGCAGTCTCATATCTTCCTCAATCACCGCATGTCCTTCCGCATGGAAATGCTCTACCAGATGATCGGACAATCCCATCTCTCTGTAGCTTTCCTCGGCTCTCTTGAAGCATTCCCACATGGCCGGTGCATTTACCCAGTCCTCCTTCATGCATGCTCCAATGATGAAATAGAAACGGCTCTCATCAGCAGCCAGAACCGGAAGCATACTCTGGGAAACCGGAATTGCCTCCGCATCCCGATATTGCAGGAAACGATCCACGAACCAGCCCCGCTCCGCATCCGACTGCAGACAGCTTAACGGCTCATTGTCACCATAGATATAATCCTCCGGACCGCCGATTGACCGGAAATCATACTTCTTCCCGGTGGACACCACATCATACAATGCCAGTCCGCCCGCACCGGAGCAGGCCGGAATGACCATTCTGAATCGCTTCTCAAAGGCACCGCATACCGCAGTTGCTTTCCCCCACCGGGACACTCCTGTCACCAGGGAAGCTTCCGCATTCAATCCCAGTTCCCGATCCAATCCGGCGTATACCGCATCCAAAACCTTGGACGCCCCCCACGCCCAGGCCATCAGCACCCCCGTCTGTTTCCCGTCATATGGATACAGCTCATAAAACGCGCCTTTGTGGGCATAATCGTCGGACGCAATCTGATAACTATCCATCGTCAGAACTGCATACCCATGTTCCAATGCATACCCTTCCGACGGGATCGGGTGCATGCAAACAAGAAACGGGTTGCCCCCGTCATAACTGTCCCCTGCTCCCGGAATCGGTAACTGCACCTTGATGGTAAATTCCGCTTTCCGCTCACCGGCCTGTACACAGATCGTTATCGCATGATCCTCTCCCATCACATAGGTAACCGTCTCCCCGCACCGCCAGGTTCCATAGATATTCTCCTGATAAAACTCCATCCATTCTTCTCTGTTCATACGCCCCATTCTGTGTGCCTATAGCCACAATGCCACAGCAATCACCAATACATTTCTATTCTATCATAACGGATACAAAGAGAAACGGAAAGGAAAAAAATATTTTATTATATGAATAACTTCCTTAAAACCGCCGCAATAAGCAATACTACAATCACAATCATCTCCGCATAACAGATCCGCATGATAATCTTATATCCCCTGCCCAGTGCCTGCTCCCTCCGGAGTGTTTTCCGACATCTCTCTCCGAAATGCTGTTCAAAAAGAATATGTTGACGCACCGTCTCCTCATCCGCTCCCTCTACGAGATACTTCTTCCGGATGAATGCTTCCCATTCTTCCTGTCGCAGCTTCTCTTTCGCTTCCTTCCGCTCTCTCCGGTTCATACGCATATTGATTCCATCCTTTCTTCCGATATCTCCCACGAATCTCCCTCTTATCCCGGAATTGTCCCGATGAAAAGAAAAAGCTGTAAGCCTTCGCCTACAGCCATTCCCCCCTTTTCATCATTCTCCCATACACTGCTTTTCAAATACAGAAATATGCAAAGATCACATCTTTGCCAACAGATCTGCTTTCTTAGCATTGAACTCTTCTTCCGTCAGGATTCCTGCCTCTTTCAGTTTTGCCAGTTTCTCCAACTGCGCCGGAATATCATCTGCTACCGGTTTCGCACCGCCTTCACTCTTCTTGATGCGATCCAGAATATCGTTTCTGCGTAATACATCCATCAATTCCTTACATTTCGCAGCCTGATTGTAGATTGTCACGCCGGTAAGCATCTCCACACGCAGCGTTGCTTTTTTGCCATCCTTGTCATTGTATTCCAGGACAATTACATTCTCCTGCTGCTGATTTGCATCATTGCCTGCCCCCAGGAACATCTCCGTCGTGGAAATGGTTCTCTTTTCAATTCTGATATCTGTAATATCATCATAAGGAATGTCCAGATCGTAGAGCCAGTCCTTGGTTGTGTTTGTTACCCGGAACGCAAACATATCCGGCATGATATTCATTCCCCATGCACCGGCTTTCGCCTTCGGAATGTCCGGAAGACCACCGACATAAGTGAACTCATACCGCTCAATTGCACCCTCCAGTGGTTTCTTCAATTCCTTTGCTTCCTCATTGTTCGCTTTGATCTGCGCAGCAGCATCCCCAAACCCCTTTTTCATCGAGTCCTTTGCCTGTCCGGCAGACTCTTTCAGTTTGTCCATGAATCCCATAATCAGTTCCTCCTTCTGTAATAAAATTTACAAAATAAGTATACGTCATTCCATGCAAGAAGTCTTATTCTGCCGGCATAAT
>JAEDCX010000001.1 GCA_016293925.1 Lachnospiraceae bacterium
ATCTCCGTTTTTTCATCCAGGGACGAGGTTGCCTCATCCAATACAAGGAATGGTGCTTTCTTGATCAAAGCACGGGCAATCGCAATCCGCTGCGCCTGCCCCTCGGAGATTCCGAAACCACGTTCTCCGATGACGGTATACATTCCCTGCGGGAGCTCCTGTACGAACTCCCAGGCAGCTGCCGCACGCAGTGCCTCCGCCATTTCTTCCTCTGTGGCGTCACGTTTTCCCATTTCAAGATTGTGCGCTATCGTACCGCTGAAAAGAGTATTCCCCTGCGGAACATAGGACATAAATTCCCGACTGTTGGCGTTGGTCTCAACCTGCTCCCCCTCGGAGTTGTAGAACGTGATATTTCCGCTATAGTGATTCATAAAGGACATAATCAGTCGAACCAGGGTTGTCTTGCCTATTCCGGAGGTTCCGACAATAGCCACAAACTCTCCCGGATGGATTTCTACATCCGCGTGGTCAAACAGCAGGTCCTCTGTATATCCAAAACTCATATCCTGAACTTTCAATCCGATATCCTTCGGAGCAATCGTCATATCCTCTGTTTGCTCCATCGGAAGATTCTGAATCTCCATTACCCTGCCTGCCGACGCAAGTACCCGCACAATCTTCGGAACCGTTTGTGCCAGCTGAATAATCGGCGACTGAATTCTGTTAACCAGTGTCAGGAAAACACTCATCGTTCCGTAGGTAATTTTATTCGTAGACAGTTTCAGAGCACCCCAGGCCAACGCAACAATATAGCCGATCTGAAAGGTCAATGACAGCGTGGAAGAAGCGACCAGACCCACCTTCGTTTTTTTCACCACCCAGTGCAGCCGCTCATTGCGCAGTTCCTCCAAACGCTCACAGGAGTATTCCTCGGTACGGAAAGATTTAATAATCAGAATGTTACTCAGACTCTCATGAATAAAGGAACGATAATTGGATTCCGATTCCTGTACCTTTACCTGCAGTCTTTTCAATTTCTTGCCAAGCCAGACACTTCCCAACGCTCCGATCGGTCCCAGAATCACAGCAAAAACAGCAAGTGCAGGATCGTATAGCATCAGAACCACAAAGGTCATCAGGAATTCAAAAATCAGTACGATAATCTGCGGAATCAAGGTGGAAATACCGTCCGCAACATTCTGTGTGTCACTGGTCAGACGTGTCATCAGATCCCCGGTATGATACCGTGACACATTATGATAGCAGGAATGAAGAATCTTATCGAATATCTGTTTTCGAACACCAAAGGAGAATTTCTCAAGAACAATGACGGACAGCAACGAACTCAGAATACTCATAATCTGCATAACAATAATAATTACCACATACAGAATAATATTATTCCGAATCACCACTCCGGCTGTGGCATTATCAATCAGCCGCTGCGTTACAACGGCCGATCCGACCGAAATACCTGAACTAGCCAATGACAAAAACATCATTAATGCAAGCGTTGGTATATACGGAATGGAATATTTCCACATCCATTTCACATATCCGGATGATCCTTTGAAACGACGCATGAACGATTTTACCGACATTATTTTATCTATCCCCCCACCTTATCTGTTTCCTTACTTTTTGGATCCTTTTCTCCCGACACAGAGCCAATTCTTTACGACAGCAATCGGTTTGAAAACCCAGTACTTCATTTTCGTTTTCGTCGTTATATATTGTTTCCAATATGCATAATACGCCCGTGTATATGGATAACAATAGGCATATGTCCATGGCTTTCTTCCCGTTATAAAATGCACAATGACTGCCTTCTTCACCAATTCCTTGTGGTGCCAGGAAAATGATTTGCTGATATGGCGTTGAAAATTGAATTTATCAGAAACACACTTAATTGAGCCCTCAAAAAGAAGATTAATGATATCTTGATCCCCTTGTTGGAGTTCCCGTTCCATATACAGTTTTTTGATTGCGTTTAAAATCTCTTCCATCGGGTATAACGATTTCCAACGATCAACATCAATAAGAAGGACGCCCGAGTTAATATATTTGTCTATATGTAATCGCTCTGCAAACAGTGTGGAACTGAAATCTAATACGCCCGCTATTGTCTTTCCGTCTAAATCAGTATCAAACAATGGTTGTATATCACCCTGTATCAGGATATCACAATCAAGATACAAAAGACGTTGAATATCACTATCTAACAGATATGGTAAGAGCAATCGATAAAACGCTGCTCTGGAAATGTAAGAAACACCTATTTTGTATTCAGAGATAACATTCAGAATGTCATTTGGCATTTCAATATAGTGGATCGTTGATCCATACCCTGTCACAATACGATTGAATTTTTCACGAGTACCCGCTGACAAATCATTTGCTACTGTATAAAAAGCAACGTCACTTCCATCGTTATGTTCTAATAATGATTCTATCAACACGCTTGCCGGAACAACATACTTATCATCCGCACAAAATGCTACATTAATCATTTTTTCTCTCCTTTCGAAGAAGCACTTTCGGTCTCGCGAAAAACAGAAATTTAATTTTCCGTTTCAGATTCATCTTTCCATGCTTCAGCATAAATCTCCAACATTGCTCATAATCGGAGAAGTACCTTTTTCTCTCATCCCTGTCCAGTGTATCTCTATTATTGTATATGATATACAACAACTCAAATCCCACAAGTCCGGCCAGTTCGTATTCATTTCGCTCCATCCAGTGTTTGAAATGCACAATTCTCCAGTCAATTTCTGCACATATATAGGCTTTTTCTTTCGCAAACGATGTGATACTACCCTCTCGTTTTCTGTAGATATACAAATTGCGGGGCAACAGGCATATCCCCTTCATGGGTTGAATAAAATCCAGAATGGAATAGGCATCCTCACATACTCTTCCTTTGGGAAATTCAAATTCATCATACTTTTCCCGCAAACATAATTTTGCATACGCACAAATAAAGCATATTTTATAATCAAGATCGTTGTACATTCGTTTCATAAAGAGACGGTAATCCTGAAAGCGCTCCTCCGAATCAATTGGTGCAAGATCCGTTCTTTCCCTGGTTTCATCTGACAGAATTCCTACCGGACAACATACTAAATCGCTCCCCGCCTTTTTCAACTGAGCAAGCATTTCCTCTACAAATGACGGTTCCAGCATATCATCGGAATCAACAAAGGTCAGATATTTTCCGGTTGCCCTTTTGATTCCGTAGTTCCGTGCATCCGAGAGACCTCCGTTCTCCTTGGTATATACTTTAATCCGCGCATCCCGTTCCGCATGCGATCGTAATATTGACTCGGTATTGTCAGTTGCACCGTCAACGACAGCCACAATTTCAATATTTGCATAGGTTTGGGAAACCAAGCTGTTTATACACGCATCAACATACTTTTCCACATTATAACACGGAACAACAATACTTACGCTTTCGTCCATTCTCACAAATCTCCCCACTACATTATACAAAACCGGACTTATCCATTCCAGTATACCCGATTCCGCCATAAAAAAGAAGAACAGAATTCAGCACCATACGAATCCTGTCCTCTTTATTCTGTGATTATTGCCGATCCATTAGCTCAATTTCTCTTCCGGCTTCTCGGGCTCCTTCGGATCCTGCGGTTTCTCCCAGGAAAGATGTCCTGAAATCACGCCGTCTCCGATATAACCACCATCTCTGTAAATACCGGTCCAGTTATGTGCTGTCTCTTCAATGCTCAATGTCTCTAATTCCGGTGCTGTCCATTTCTTCATAACGCATGCTCCCTTCCAAATGAAATATACTGTATGGTTAAAATATATATCATCACTTCGATGTTGTAAAGAATTATAACAGAATTGAAAGATTTGCATCGGACTGTGCAAACAATACCAGCATATGCGCAAACAGATATCCGTCCAGTCTGCTCTCTTCCCGTTCAGGAATATCCTCTCTGTACTCCTCCAGAAATTGTTTCATCCGGTCGTAGTGTAACAGAGTCCGGTACAGACCGTTCTCTTTGCCTGCCGGAACATGATCCATCTGGTCCTTCAATTTGCTGCAAAGTTCCTTCCAGTCCCTTTGAATTCTTGCAAAACAGTCCGCATTCTGAACACTGTACCGCAGCCAGTCTCGTGTGATTTCCTCCGGCAGCACATCCTGCAGATTCCGGCGGATCAGCCATCTCGGCGTCCCCCCATGGGCAAACAGTTCGTAGGGCAGGTAATAACAGAATTGGATCATGCGTATGTCTCTTGTGGGATCCCGCAGGACAATTCCGAACCGCAGGCTCATCTTTGTCTCCATCTCTCCGATATAGGAATAAACCGCCTTCCGGCACAGTCCCTCTCTGTATGCCTGCTGCCTGATCGGAATCCGCTTCAGAACGGAGAGTCCGGACTGCCGGAATCTGTCTTCCATTGCATATCCGCCCAGAATATTCTCACGCAGGAATTCATTGTCCGGTTCATAATCGATATGCTTCTCTTTTTCCGTTTTTCCGGCATATCGGAAATAGTTTCTGCATCCCCGCAGCGCTTTCCGTCTGCTTTCCCGGACCTGTTTGGAATATCGGTTCAGATTGATCAGGAACCTGCATGTATGGTGCCTGGCGTACAGATCATACAATACATCATCAATGTAGCCGTGAGACACCGTACTGTTTCCGAACTGACCGTTCAGTACGATCCGGCATCCGTCCCGGTAAGCCTGTTCATACAGTTCACACAGACTCGGCATATTACCGTAGGCTTTGTATGGAATCTCCATGATCTCCAGTCCGGTTTCCATATGTTCCACCGCGTTCCGTCCATCCCGGTTCAGAAAATGTGTGACGATATTCTCATGCAGGGCAGCCAGTTGTTTCACGGGTTCCGTCTCATCGTAGATGGTATGCCCCCCTCGGTCCGCTTCCACAGATTCGCAGGGTACATAGGTATAGGCGTTCAATTGCTGTCCCCGCGCATTCAAACGATCCGCTGCCAGGGCTCCCACCGTGGCAGAGTCCAACCCGCTGCTCAGGGCTATCCCTGTTTCCTGTTCTGATCGTAATACACACCCGACGCAGTCCTCATACAACTGCCGGAAATATGATCCGTAAGCGGACGCATTGGGACATACAACCCTGCCGGCCAGATCCGCCGGACTGCTGTACTCCGTTATGGTCATCTCTCCGGGTTCCATCGTAACAAATGTTCCTGCCTCTACCTTATAGATTTCCTGATACGGCGTTTCCCGTGCAGACAGATTCGGCATCAGCCCCGGTGCCACAAGGTAGTCTTTCCAATACGGTATGTGATATCCGTTCTCCTTCCTGGCTTTGAGAATCGGTTCAATGAGGCTGGAAAAGAGCACGCCATCCTCGGTAATGGAGTAATAGAGGCATCGGCTGGAGGTAGGATCCACCGCCAGCACCACCCGGTTGTCCGTCAGATCGTAGGCTGCCAGACTGTATATTCCCCGCATCCGGGTAAGGGCTTCCGTCCCCCACCGGATCCATGCCTGCCGCATTAATTCTCCGTCCGCCAGTTCCCCCAATGCGCTCCGGGGACGCAGTTCCGCATAGAGTTCCTCCCGATTGTCCAACATGCAGTCTGCTGCAAAAACCATCCGGTGCCCCCCGGTTTCTGTCTCCACAGGCTGCTTTTCCAGTTTTGCCTCCGGAGTAATGTATTGGATTCCGGCTCCGATGTAGTATCTATCCCCTGTCAGTTCCTCGATCCGGTCCAGTCTGCATTTGTCCCGGTAGGGAGAACACATGATGGTACCCGTGTTGTTCTCCGGTGTTCCCTGAAATACTATTTTCCCCCAAATCGCAGACATACCAATTCCTCCCTTGAGATTCTCATGCATAAATGATACCATATACTGGTAGAATTCACAATGACGGAGGTCCGTGATGAACCACTATACAGTATACGGTAACACCATAGCGACAGATCTTCTTTTCCCCCAGTTGATTCCCTGCATTGCCCAGACGGCGGATATTGTGATCCGGCAGGGAGTGATTCCGGATCACATCCTGGCGGAAGCAGAACATTCCGCTTATGCATTCGGCAGTTCGGAAAGCTACCTTGTCAACAAAACCTGTTATCTGTATGTGGAAAACGGCAGGACTATCACCTATCGTACCAAACCCGGAGCAAACGAAAATTACCTGAAAACCTATATCCTCGGCTACGGAATCGCAATGCTCTTCCTCCAGATGGGACAATTGGCGATTCATTGCAGTGCCGTTTCCGATGCGAAGGGCGCCATCCTAATCTGCGGGGAGAGCGGCTGCGGCAAATCCACTGTTACCACGCACCTCCTGGAGAGAGGATATACACTTATGGCTGACGACATGGCCGTTCTTGCCCATAACAAAGAAGGAAAAGCGATGGTTATGCCAGCTTTCCCTTACCAGAAATTATGTCGTGATGTTGTGGAACAACAGAAGCTTGATCAAAGCAGACTCCTCTATATCAACGAAGAAAAGGATAAGTTTCTGGTCCCCTATCAGGGCTCCTTTTTCACCCATCCGGTTTTGTTGCGCGGAATCATCCTCCTGTCACTCTCCGTCAGGGAAAATGATGTCCTCTGCCGGCCGCTGACCGGGATTGACACATTTCACGCCTACACCGAAAACCTCTTCCTGCGACACCTTCTGGCCGAGAAGAAATATCAGGTTCCCGTAGGTCCACTGTGTCTGTCCTTCGCCAATGCAGTGCCCATCTGGAACATTACACGCCCGGTGCAGAAGGACACGCTGACACAGGTTTTGTCCTGTGTCGACCATATCGCAGCATCCCTGTAGTTCTCCCTCTTCCATCCGAAGATCGGCTATTCTGCAGATTCCTTCGCCCTCCGTACCTTCCTGCAGAGGCGGACCCCCAGACAGAGGGGCATGCTTACCGGATAGACAAACCGATAGAGATGCGGATACCGGCGAAGCGAAATGTGACATTCTTTCTTATGTTTCCGGATCAATTCTTTTGCCTGCTGTCGCAATGCTTCCCTCTCCTTCGGATACCGGGAAACGTCCATCCGGTTGCCATAGATTCGAATCTGATCCAGAATCTCTACAATCGTAAGGCGATAGAGTTCCTGCTCTCCCTTCTCTTCATAGAACTTCAGACGATCAAAAAAAGCGTCAAAGCGATCCATGCCCTTTGGGGTAAACTGCGCCGACATCACTCCGCCGTTATTGATATAATACCCGTATAGGGCCTGATCATAATACGTAATTTTCCGGGCTCTGTAATACACATAGTGCATCACAGCCTCATCCTCGTTCATTTTTCCTTCCGGAAACCGAATTCCATCCCAGATCTCACAACGATACAGTTTCGCCCAGATGCAGGACCACAGATAGTTTACCGCAAGCCTGCGCAACGCATCCGAGCGACTCAGCATCTCAGGCTCCAAAGCGTCCTCCCGCTTACAGTCAAATCCTTCCTCTGCAAACTTTCTGCAACCACAACATGCAATATCTACTTCAGGGTCCTGCAATCCATGAAGCAGCGTCTCACACAGATTTTCCTTGATGCAGTCATCACTATCGACATACATCAGATATTGCCCCCGGGTATGCTGCAGTGCCAGATTTCTGGCGGCTGCAGCACCACCGTTCTTCTGGTGGAAGACCCGGATATTGTCATACCGGGAAGCCAGTTCATCGCACAATTTACCGGAACCATCTGTGGAACCGTCATCCACCAGCAGCACCTCCGTATTGGAATACGTCTGCCGTTCAATACTCTCTATGCTTCGTTCCAGCACACCCACCACATTATAGACCGGAACGATAATCGATATCATACCATTTTCCATGTACACTATACTTCCTTATTACCGGCTTTTCCCCGATGAAGAATTCGCTTCATCAGTCCAAAATAATATTTGAAGTTTTCATTTCGGAAGAATACGATACAGAACAGCACCGCCGACAGAACCACACATTCCACCAGCCGGATGCAAAATCCGATCCATCCTCCCATCCACACAGTATACTCCAGCGCGTAATAGATGCCCACACAGCATACTCCGCAGAAAAGCAGATAGCACAACTGCGTTACCATATACCGCAGCATTCCTTTTCCGAAATAATCCTTATACAGTACATAAGCCTCTACCCAGAAGGCTACTCCGAGACAGGAAATAATCGTTCCCGCCCGTACACCAACCGCGCCGAACATCAGCGTCAGCGGAATAGAGAATGCCAGATTCACGATTCCCTCCACCAGTGCCTTATATCGATCCCGCCAGAAAAGACCCGCCGCATTCCGGAAAATCAAAACCGTTGTTCGCATACCACTCACGTAGAAATATATGGCAAAAACGATCACCACGGCAAAATCCACTTTCAGATCTGCGCCAACCCACAGTTCAATAAAGGGCTGCAGCAGACAGGTCAGACAGATAAATCCGAAAAAGTACACCGCGAAATTCAGAAACAGCACCCGCCTGAAAACCATCATCGCCTTACCCTTATCCGAATCCGCCACCAGATTCCCAACACTGGCGGTCATGGAATTCATCATTTTCTGGAACACCGTATGAACGGAATTGATAATCAGCGTGTAATTGGAGATCAATCCCACAATGTTCAGTCCCATGCAGGTGGAGAGAATCAGGTTATCCGTCGTGTTTACAATCACTTCGCCTACCTTATGGAAAACCATCGCCCCCACGTTCTTCTTGATCTCCGCCTTATCCTCCTTGGGAAGAGGGGTAACCTCTTTATCTTTCAAAAAAGGATGCATCTTATCCGCAATTTTGGAGATTACAATGTTTTCAACCCTGGTGCAGACAATCTGTACCACCAGATAAACAATAAAGTTATGGGTCAATACGAGGAACAGAATCTGCAGGAGTTTCACTGCCACGTTCCGAATTGTCTGGGAAGCGGTGGAGATATACTCATCCTGACAGCTTACGATAAAGATTCTCTTGTAGGAATAGAAATACGAGATACCCGAATCCAGTACGTACAACAGATAGATGATATGGATGTAGGGGATATCCGGCATATCCTTAATCAGATAGTGCAGGAAAGGAGTCAGTGCCGCGCCCGCAATCAGAATAAAGCAGCCGATCACCTCATACACCCGCTTGAACAGCTGCATGATGGATTTGATCTTCTCATAATTCTTCTCCGCAATCGGCCGGTAAAGCGCATAGGTTATTGCCGTTCCCACGCCAAGTTCCGACAGGGACAGCAGAGAGAGGATATTCGAGAACAGTCCGTTTAGGCCCAGATATTCTGTTGCCAGAACATGGACGAATACCGTTCTGTTTATCATCTGCAATATAAGTGTGATAAAATACGAACCCACTCCAAATACGGCATTTCTGGCGCTTTTGGCGGTTCTTCCTTTCATTTCTGATGCCATCGTTTTTCTCCCGGATATTAATCTTTCTTTCCGTGCTTCCGTCCCTGTATCAGCTGATAAGCCCACGGGAAACAATAGAACAGCCGGTTCATCCACTTCGTCTTGCCGTTAACCCGTTTTCCCGCACGATATTCCTTATATTTCTGCCGATACAGTTGAACATACTCCCGTTTCTTACCGGCGTCCCCTGTTACAACATATGCTTTTTTTATAACATTCAATGCCCGGGTAACCCCGTGGACAATATAGGTTTCCTTGGCATTTTCCTGAATCAGATAATCTGCTCTGTCGGAGTACACCCGAACCCGGTTCATACTAAGATCAATTTCCTTACGAAACCGGTCCATAATGGAATTATCCCGCTGCCTGTAGAAATACAAGGGATCCGAAATCCGAATCACCCGCCCGTTCTGAAGATAGATTCGTGTCATGTAATATTCATCCTCGTACAGATATCCCTCCTGAAAGGACAGCCTTCTGAACAATGCAGTACGGAACAGTTTGTTGTTCACGATCACAACACCTACGCCCCATTCGGAGGTTCCAGCAATCAGATCATGCATCAGTCTGTCTCCGTCGCATTCCGTCACGGAGTTCTCCTCCTGCTCAAACTGTTGTATATATGCTAAATCCGCATTCTGGGGAATATCCCTGTAGTCACACATGACCATATCCGCAGAATAGTCCACCATTGTCCGATAGAGCCGCTCCACCAATTCCGGATGGCTCAGATCGTCTGAGTCGGAGAACATGAAGTATTCGCCCGATATGCGTTTCAGCCCTCGGTTTCTTGCTGCTGAGACTCCTCCGTTTGGGTCATGGTACACACGGAATCGGGAATCCTTCCGCACAAAGGCATCACAGATGTCGGATGATCCGTCCGTAGATCCGTCATCCATCAGCAGAACCTCTATATGATCATAGGTCTGACCCGCAATTGCCTCTAAGCACGCCTGCAAATACGAAGCAACATTATAAACTGGTACAATGATCGAGATTAGTGGTTCATTCTCCCTCATATCCTTTCGCTCCTTTCAAAATATCATTGCAAATCAACTGCTTTTTCGGTACAATAGCCCATATACAACAGTTTTATCGGGCGAGGCAGTCATATGAATCTTGTATCTATTGTCGTTCCTGTTTACAATGCGGAGAACTATCTGACCGACTGTGTTGACAGTATTCGTGCTCAGTCTTATCAGAACATAGAGATTATTTTAGTGGATGACGGATCTACCGACACATCCGCTTCCCTTTGTGATCAGTTGGGTCAGCTTGATCCCCGGATCCGGGTCATCCACAATTCCAATCACGGCGTCAGCAATGCCCGGAACACGGGACTGGATCAGGCAACCGGAGAATATATTCTTTTCGTGGATTCAGATGACACCATCTCCCCCAACCTGGTTCGTGACAATCTGGAGGAACTGGTTTCCGATAACAGTGACATCTCTTTGTTCGGATTTCAATATGTATATGATACAGTTTCCCGCCGGGAAACCGTTTCCAACACCATCGACCAGACGCTGCATGTGACAGATGACGTATTCTTCCAACAGCATTTTGCCGATCTGTATGAGCGGGAATGGATGAACTGTCCCTGGAACAAACTCATCCGAAGAAGCATTCTCACTGAAAACGGAATTCGCTTCCCGGAGAAGTATTCTATCTGTGAAGATATGATCTTCTCTGTTTGTGTCATCCGTCAGTGCAAATCCATTGTCTTACTCAGCGGCACATATTACAAGTATTGCCTTCGCTCCACGGATTCTCTGGTTACAAAATACCACAGTCACCATTTCGAAGCCCTGTCCGAGCATTATCGTCTCGTCAGCGACTATTGCGCCGGATATCCGTCTAATGCGGTCGTGCAGAACACCATTCGATCCCGCTATGTAAGCAGCTCCATCGCATATATCAAACGAATTGTGAACGCCCCTTCCCTGTCTGGGAAACAGAAGCGGAAACAGATTCGTTCTCTGCTCCATGATTCTCTGTTCTGCTCTGTTCGGAGACAGACGCGGAATGTCCGTCAGAAAAGGGTTACCTATGCGCTGGTAAGAATGCGTGCCACCCTTCTCCTCTACTGGATGTATACCTTACAGCGGAAGTTGCACGGATAGGTCAGAACGCGGTGAACTTCGCCACCATTCCGTACCCTTCCCCATTTCCGCCGGATACATACATCTCTCCACACCGGATCCAGGCATGGGCTAACATTTTGTTCTCGTCCATCCTGCATCCCAGATACAGCGTCGAATTAATCTTTTTCCGTTTCAACAGTCGTTGTGCCACCAGTGCTCTCACCAGGCATTTACTCTCCCAGGCAGTTCTGGAACATATGGTATTCACTGCGTAGGAAACCCTATGCGCATACCGGTAAACCTCCACTGGTTCCTTATCCGGTGACTCCTGTCCCTCCACCCCGAACCGTTTCTGAAGCTCCGTGGTATGATCACTATACTTCAGTATCATTCTCCGATATCTGGCAGACAGGAAAAACGCCCGAATCAGCAGGGGCTTATATTTACTGTATCTCACAAACCGTAATAATTTCCCAATGCTTTTCATACAGACAACCTATTTCTGAAATTTTAAATTCATGTTCTGATATATCCTGGTAATGCGCATGATGCTGTCATCGTCAATCGTTTTCAACATCTCCACCTTCTTCTCACCCTTGTGACGGAACACACCGTTGAATCCTCTTTTTACCCACATAAACGGCAACACATACGGGTGCTTTTTCAGGAAGGGATAATACTCTACCATATAATCGTAGGGTGGAAACAGATACCATCTCTTCAGTTTGGCGGAATAGTCTTTCGTGTTCCCGGACTTCTGAAATGCATACTTGTTCCAGATACCGTTTTCATCCTTCCCGTATATTCCGCTGAACACCATATAATCAAAAAGATCATCATACAGTTCGGAACTTTCCTTGTGATCAAGCCAGATGAAGGCCAATGTTGACATATGTTCATGGAAATCGTACAGTCCCAGTTTCCGGAAAACCTCCCCAATATATTCCATATCCATCCGGGAACCATATAAATCCAGATACACCTTGATATCAATCAGATTCCGTACGCCACAGCCCATTTTGTAAAAATGTCTGGCCATATGCGCAATCATGTAGATATAGAAGTCGTCCACACTGAACTGATAGGTGTACGCACAGTTCTCCTTCAGATTGCGGTTCTTCAGATCCAGGAAATACTCGTACTGCGTTCTGTCGGTTGTCTTGTCATAGAGGGCGTTATGAATCTCCACAACAATTCCTTCCTCATTCCGATAGACAAAATGATGCTTCACATCCTGTACAAGCGTATACCCCAAACTCTCCATAACCGCTCTGCATTCTGCAGCAGAATTCTGATCCACAAGAATATCAATATCTCCCATATCCCGAAGATTCGGAGACGGATACATCTGCTTCATGCAGATTCCTTTCATGGGCTGATTCACAATCCCGGCTTCTTCAAATCTGCGCTCCATCTCTTTCCCCGCAAAAACCTGCCGCATTGTGCGATAGAGGCTCTGTCGCAGACCACTCCTCAACTGCTCCTTTTTCTCCTCCGGAATATCCTCCTGAACCAGAGCAGTGAACAGAATCCCCTGCATCTGGTTGGTATAGGCTAACCGAATCAACACATCAATATCGGTACGTAACGTATATTGTTCTTTTTTCCCCAAGGCCGCATTCACCAAATACGACAAATCATTCGCCAGATCGTTCATCGTTCCGATTGTCCCCCCCATTTCCGACTATCACTGATCTCAAAGGACAGTGCAAAGAATATAGCAATCACCGAATACACAAATTTCAACGTCTGAAGAGCATCCACCCACCACAGATTCAGGAAGTAGCAAAACGTACCTACCAGAATCAGCTTCTGCAACGCCAATCTGTTGCAGAATGTTTGTCGGATGAAGTATACAAACGTTGACAATATAAAAATAGCATAACTAATCATTCCCGGATATGCATACTTAATATATTGATGAATGTAATAATTGTCAATGGAACGGATAAAATACCCGTCAATTGCCACCGAGAATGGTTTTTTGCTTCCCCGCCCCACCAACGGATGCAACCAGTCCAGCGTGAAAATGCGAGGCAGAAGATCCCTGTAGTTGGAGCTATCCGTATATTTGGTAGCATCCCCACCGTACTGCACAGAGAGATTGGTTCCCAAAATCTGATCCAGAACGCTGGTAATGGATAACAGAATGGTTCTTGCAATGTTTGTGTGAGAAAAAAGAAGCAGATATCCGCCTAACACCACAATGCCGGCAAAGATAATCAGCATACTTTTCTTAATGCTGTCCCGGTCACTGATCAGCAGAATCAACCCAATCTCCAGAGCAGCGACTCCCAGTGTGGAACGTGAGCCGGTAAGCACAACATTCACCAGCAGAAGAATCAGTAGCACCGGTCGCTGAAACAGAAATACTTTCTTACGCCGATAGTCGTAAGATGCCAACGCCAGGAAAAGAAGCAACAGCAATCCGTAACCAAGTGCATGCTGACAGGGACCCATGATCCGGTACTGTCCGGAACGGTATGAATTTCCCGCAACGGTTCTCATCGTCCGAAGAAATCTCAGCATGAGAGATTCCTTCGCCACATATTCCACCAGGCCATAGACGGATAGAATATATGCGCAGATCATCGTCCACCGGATAGCCCGGTTATACCCAATCACAAACCGTACTCCGTAGATCACGAAAAAGAATGTCAGAATCTCCATGAACGGAAGGAAGAAAGTATTGATATCTGCCCGCAGAACCATGGTATATCCGCATACCGCCAGATAGAGTAGCAGAGGAATCAATACCCCCTTTGCCCTAAAGCAGGTATATACGAAATGTGTCAGAATCCGTGGATTCAGAATCATATACAGGAGGAGCAGAATGTCTGCGACCCGCGTGCAGGTAAAGTCAAACAGGATGTGAACGCCGAAATATTGCGGCATCAGAAAAGAAGAAAACCACAGAAACGCATACAACCCAAACAGAACCTTCAAACTTCTCAGTTCGGGTTCTGTGGAGTAATCTCTGTATTTCCTTTGATCCTTGATTTCTATTCCCTGCATTCCAATCAATTTTCCTTACTGCATAATGTATGATAGAGTTTCCTCAGAATGACCGCCAGCAGACAGCCAATGAATCCGCCCAGCGTATTACAGAGCAGATCGTCCAATTCGAAATATCCTCTCCCCGTAACAAGCTGAACACATTCGATCAGTAAACTGGATACCAGTGACAGCAGACTAACTACCACACACTGTAGCCATGCACGATTCCCGGAGATCACAGTAAACAGGGAAACAAGGAATCCGAACGGCACAAACAGCAAGACATTGAGGACGGAATATAACCGGATCAACCGCGAAAAATCCGTTCCCCCGCTCCACTGACTCCGATGTATGGACAGATCAATCCCTATTCTGCTGCCGGAGCTGCGTCCCAGAATCGTCATCTGCAAGATGATGTTCACATATATAATCAGTGCCAGTATCGCAAACATATTGATCGTTCCGATATTCTTCCCGGTTCCGAAGCTGATTCCGATCAGTATGCCCGAAGCAATCAGAATCATTACCAGCGTCATCACCAGAAATCCGGTAACCGAGATTCCGCCAAACTGCTGCAACGCATGTTCAAAAACATTATCCATATCAATCCCCATTCCGCATCACTGTCACAAATCCTATTTGGAATAAGGAATCATTCCCAATACATTATCCTTATCCTGCTCACACTGTGCAACACTGTATACTTTCGTTGAGAAAAACTCTTTCAGGAAAATAACCGCACAAGCCAGGAAGAAGGCAACGCCGGTAAAGAGAAGACAGTATTTTCCCACATTGATTGTTTTGTACTGCCCATAACTGGTTGCTTCATCCAGTACCTGAACCGAACTCTGCTGCTGTACATCATTGATCGCATCCGCATACGCATTTGCCATTGCATTCGTAATCTCTACAATATGCGCCGGCGTGTTATTCACGGTAATCACCCGGATGGAATATCCGAAATATTTGGAATCGGAACTTGCTCCGGACAGGTAGATACTTCCGTTCTTTACCATGGCAGATAACATCTCCGACGTAATACCGAATTCCTGCAGATTCTCCGCTGCCCGGTCACACACACGGGGCGTTCCAAACAACTCCGAATATCGGTTCATCAATGTTACACCGGTGGACGAATCCTCCTCCGAACCGATAACAACACTGTATATTGCGGCTCCGCTGTAATATTTCGTGGAGATTCCCACCTTGGCAATGTACAGAAAGGTAGCCAGAAATCCGATCAGTGTAATCATTATCACAATTACTTTTTGTTTCCACAACCGATAAAATGCAATCTTGATATTCTCAAGAATATCCGTATCCAGTGTTTCAACTTCTCTCATATCCATCATTCCGCCCCCTTATCTTCTTCTCTTACTCAATATATAGATCACCACAAAAGAGATCAGTAATATCGTAATTCCTGCGATTGCAAGCAGCGCCAGTTTATTTATCCCGGCGTTGTCCTGAACGGAGAGATCCCCCCATCCGCCCTGACTGTTGGACGAATGTCCCTCTTCCACCGTGACGTTGGATGAATCCACCAGAAATGCTTTTTTCTGGCCGGTAATATCCGAATACTGCAAATAGATCTCAACCGGAACCTGTCCTGCTTCGGTAAAGGATACTGATGTTTTCTGGGTTTTGGTTGCTCCTGCAGTCAGAATTCCGATAAAGTTGCTGGAAAGCGGTACTCCGTTGGACGTAACGATAACCGATACATTCGACACATTGTCCTCCCCCAGTATTTTGAAAGTGACGGAGGCATCCAGCTGTTCTCCTTTTCCGACCGAACTCGGAATACTGGATTCCAGAATCAGAAACGGGGAATCCGACCCGCAGGGAATGGAGAGGTACGCTGTCTGTGACTTTGCATCCGAGAATACATCCACAACAAATTCCACCGTGTCATACTCGTATGAAGCATCCACTGTATATTCTACCTCAAAGGAAACTGTTTCTCCGGCGGGAATTGTACCGATGAAATACTGTCCCGTTGTGCCGAATTTCGGGAGTAACCCTTTTGAGGTCATCAACTGTAGGTACACATTTTCCACATTGATCTCCTGGCTGTAATTCGTCAGTTGCAACGTAAGTGTAACGGATTCTCCACGGACAAGCTGGGTGGTTTCTCCCTTGGAATCTGAAATTGAGTATCCGGAAAGCAGCAATACTGCCTCATCAGCAGCCTGTACTGTGGGTACAGTTCTCAAAAAGACAAGCACAATAAGAATTGTCAGCAGTCCCGCAAATACTTTTATCCTTTTTCTCATTGCTTCTTCTCCTTTTCATAATATTTTCTGGCTTTGCTTCCACTCAACTTCTGATTGCCCTGCCTGTCTTTGAAATAGTAATCAAAGCTTCTGATATTGTTACGATACTGATGCATGTCCAGCTTGTTAACAATCATTCCGTAATACTTGTCACCAAATCGGTTTACAATCCGTTTGGCATCCCGTAACTGACGCTTAGTGGTTTCCCCGGCAGCTGCCAGCAGAACAATTCCATCCGCTTCCTGGAACAGAATCTGGGCATCCGGAACCACATGAATGGACGGGCAGTCAAAAATAATGTAATCATACTGCTCTTTGGTACTTGCAATCAGCTGTTTCATATTCTGCGAACACAATAATCTTGTGGAATTCTCCGAATAGTTGCCGCAGGGAATATAATGCAGATTCTCTATATTGGTTTCATAGATAATCTCTTGGGCAGACTTGTTCTTGATGAGGTAATCCCCAAGTCCCTCCGACGTTTCATTATTCAACTTTTTGTATTTCATTGATTTGCGCACATCGCAATCGATCAACAGTGTTCTCCACTCTGCATTTGCCAGCGCAATGCTCAGCCCGATACAGGTGCTTGTAGTACCTGCCAGGGGAGAACAGCCCGTGAATACAATCGATTGGGATTTCTGTTCTTCCTTCTTCCTGCTGTACAGTTCAACAACAATACGATCAATCGCGGAACATACAATCTGATTTTTGCTCTCATATAGCTCGATTTTCTTATTCGTTCCCATCCTGTCCCTGTATGATTATACAGATAATCATATTTCCTTTCTACCTTACTTTACATCCGTTCGGTCTATGTCGAATGATTGCATGCCTATTGTCCCGATTGCTCCAAAGGATTCCCTTCCGAGCCGCCTTCCGGTTCCTCCGCATCCCCGGGCTCTTCTGAACTTCCTTCAGCTCCCTCCGCATTACCGGACTCCTCTGAACTTCCTTCAGATCCTTCCGCATTACCGGACTCTTCTGAGCTTCCTTCAGATCCTTCCGCATTACCGGACTCTTCCGGTTGCTCCCCGTTCCCCGGTTCCATTGCCTCGGTTTCCTTCGGATGGGCAGCATCGTAGGTATCTGTCAGCCGGGCGTTATTCCCGCCAATGGAAATAGAATCCCACTGCTCCCTTGACCCGGTATACTCAACGGAGGAAATCGACGTTCCGTGAAAAGCATAGTCTCCGATGTGCGAAACGGTTGCCGGAATCCGTACACTCACCAATCCGTTGCACCCGATAAAAGCGTTATTGCCGATGGTACTCACTCCATCCGGAATCGAAACACTGCTGACACCGGAACAATTGCGGAACAGCTGGTTTCCGAGAGAAGTGATTCCCGGTCCGATGGAGATCGATGTAATCTTATCCCGCAGGTCATACCACGGTGCACAGTTTCCGGAGCTGTAACCATATGTCCCACCGGTTCCTGTCAACGAAAGCGTGTTCCCGGACAAAGTCCAATACACATTCTCTCCACACTGTCCTCCGATCTCTTTTGTGACCGTCGCATCGGCACCGGCATCTGCATATATCCCCTCTGCCCCACTCTGTACGCCTGCATCCTTATCTTCTTCCACCAGAAATCTCCTGGATACATTCTGACTCAGCAGATTATTGTTATATGCACCAAAAGAAATATTGTTCCATTCTGTTTCCGTACCTCCAAACACGATATTTTTGATACCGGATCCAACAAAGGCATATGCTCCGAATTCCTTCAGCGAGGCAGGAATCGTAATCTCCGTAAGCTTCTTGCAGCCATTGAATGCATTGCCGCCGATACTGCTCACTCCCTCCGGAATTCGAACGGATGTAAGACCGGTGCATCCCCGGAATGCCTGGGCACCGATCACCGTAATTCCATCCCCGATGTACACAGTCTGAATCATATCACGATACTCATTCCATGGGGCTGGCTTACCGGAGGAATAGTTGAACATAACCCCTGTTCCCTCAAAACTAAGTCTGCCATCCCTTGTCAATACAAAAGAAATGTCTTTCCCCGCTTTACCGGATAATACCAGCGCTGTAGGGTCATATTCTTCCGGATATCCATCCTTATCATACACAAGAACAATATTATCCGGATTGAAATATCGAATCTGGGTAAAAGCTCCGTCCGTCACGTCATAGCATACCATCCACCGGCATCTGTCCACCGTACAGTCCACATCAAACGGAAAACTCTCGAACGTCATCTCTTCCCCGATCTCTCCGTCAGTCGGACATGCCGGAATCCGGTATGTATATTGCTTCTTATCGGTACAGATCAGCAATTCCCTCTCCTGATTGGTATCATTGGTCACTGCTACATGGGTCATCCCGTCTGTATTCCATACCGTGGACGCATACAGATGATCCGTATCCGTCATATTTTGAAAAGAAGCCCCTTTGGAAACAGTATGATACAGTTTTCCGTATTTTCTCAGGCCTCCGACAGAAATATTGTCGAAGGATACATTCCGCATCTCAAGACCTGCACTCTTTACCCAGGCATATACAGAATATCCGCCCCCGTTGATTCGCAGATTGGAGAAGGAAATATTCTCCACGTTGCCATACTCTATCTGTACCATCAGACAGGCATTCACATATACCTTGTCATTTCCGCAACTCAGCTCCGGAATCTCAAACCGGCAGTTTTCAAAGGTAATATTCCCCGTTGTCTCCGTTTCGCTACCGAATATCTGAACGCCGTCAGCATGAATCACTGCATTGGGATCATCAGACGGGTGAGAAATATCCGCTATATAACTATCCTTTACCGTCACATTGCTTCTGGGATTCAGCGCATCTCCACAACCGCCGCCGAATCTGCACCGGCTGAATTCCGCATTGGATCCCCCGAAATATTGAACTGTACAGTTGTTGAACACATAACTGACCTTTGACTGGGAAGCATTCGGCGTTATCACTGACCCGAATCTGCAGTTCTCAAAACAAAAGACCGTTTCCTCCTGCACAATGTCTGTATTATAGAACGACAAAACATATTGGGAAAAATCAATGTTCTTCAGATGAATCGTTCCCGTCTGCCGGTTACTGTAGAAGTTGACAATCAGTCTGCTTTTATCCGAACCAACCTGGAAATTCACCCCGTCTATGGTACAGGCTCCCGTTACACTCTGAAGACCTGCTTCGTCATTGACCCCGGAATTGTACTTATCGGGAATCACCCGTTTATCGCAATCCATTGCAAAGATTTCGGATGCTTTCTGCACGCCGTTATCCAGCGCCGTTCCATCGTCATCAATGATGTATCTGCGATTCGGTACAAAAACCGCAACCAAAATCAATCCTGCAACCATCGCAATAACTACCAATGTCTGAATGATTCTGTTCTTCATCTTTCTCCTCCTGCGTGTTTCTTTGGTGCTCCTCTTAGTGCCATCTTAAGTTCTACCGGAAATGATTTTTTGTACTGGTATGTTCCCAACCGGAATAAAAGCGGGAATACCATCAATACATTTCTGTCTTTCATTAGCTTCACACGTTTTGACACAGCGGAAATGTTCCTTTTCAACAACCTCCGGTTTTGCTTCGTTCCTCCGCAGGCAGTCAGATACGCAAGCATCTGACCATGACTCTTCTCCAGAGTTTCAAAAAAGGCAGCCCGCTTCATTCTATCCCGCATCTTGCGCTTCGACACATTATTGGAATGAAGTCTTCTCTTCAATGTCACATGATGATAGCAGTATGCACTTCCCTCTGCCACAGCCATCTTCCAAACAAATTCATCATGGGCCCATCCCGGGAACCAGTACTCAGATATTCTGTTCCAGAACGATTTCCGAATGCACATGGTACAGCCTTCGCTGTCTATATAAACATTGTGCTGATTCAGAGGAATCGGCACCAACCGGTCATCCCCGGTCATCCGTTGCAGCACATTCTCCGCAATCACCGGTGCATCCTCCGAACAATAGTAAGGCTCGTAATCCGTCGTCAACATCTGAATCTCCGGATGCGCCTCCAATACATCCAGACAAGCGGAAATCTTATCCTTCATCCAGATATCATCCTGATCTGCAAAAAAGACTACATCTCCGGTAGTCATTGCAATGGATTTGTGAAAATTGTCTGCATATCCGAGATTCTGTTCATTGCGGATCAGTTTCCAGGAAGCAGTCAGCTGATGCTCCAAAATGTATTTTTCCACCAGGGAAGCCGTTTCATCTGTGGAACAATCATCGCAGATGATCACCTCGTCTGCACACCGAATCTGGGTCCGGATAGAATCCAACTGCTCCTGAATAAATGCTATCCCGTTATAGGTTGCCATTGCCACCGATACTCTCATTTTCATTCCTCATTACTATAATCTATTCTATTTTATCGCCGCAACAGGATCATATAGATCCATGCGGTGCCCCGGCCAAAACATTTCATATAGAGACCAAGTTTCCCTGCCACATAAGGATTCCTGCGATAGTGGCGAAAATGTTCCCGGATAAAATCCAGTGTCTTATGTAAGGTTTCCCGACGAATTGCTTTATCCGGAATGGAAGCTACCCGTTTGAGGGAACTGCAGATCAGGATTCTCACGCAGAAATATTCCAATTCCTTATCATACTCAGTAATCCCCCGTTCCCGATAGGTTGCAATCGCATCCTCCAATACCGGAAAAATATTACCAACCCGCAGACTCTTGTTGCGGTTCATCGTGGAGGATTCGTGATAATAGTGATAGACAAATACCCGGTCGATAAATTCCCATTTGGTGATATAGGGAATGGATTTCAGGTAAAAAGCAGTATCCTCATAGATCAGTCCCTCCGGAAAAAGAATATGATTCTCCGTCAGAATCTCTCGGCGAAACAGCTTATTCCAGGGAGAAACCAGAGGATTCCGGAACATCTCCTTTTTGCTCTCGTATCGCCGCACATAACCATACTTCGGCAGCGTCCTGTCATTCTCGTCGACATAGGTGTAATCACACTCTACCAGATCGCAGTGCTTCTCCTCCATAACCTGATACATCATCTCAAACATGGAGGTATGCACATAATCATCGGAATCCACAAAACCAATATATCGTCCTGTGCTCTTCTGAATCCCCAGATTGCGTGCAGTGGCCTGACCACCGTTCTCTTTTCTGAGAACCACAACCTTATCCGGGTAATCCTCCTCATACTGTTTCAGAATGGCATAGGAACGATCCGTCGATCCATCGTCAACGCATACAATCTCAATGGTCTCCAATGTCTGATTCACCAGTGAATCCATACATTTGACCAGATATTGCTCCATATTATACACCGGTACGATTACACTTACATCAACCATCTGTCTGCCTCACCACAATGAATCTGAAAACCTATGATTCCAGAATCGTCCTGACGGACTTTACCAGGTAATCCGGGAAAAAAAGACTGATATCGGAATGATTCCGGTATTCCTGTACATCCTGCGAAATTGCAATCTGTGTCTTCCCCAATTCCTCCAGAAGATCCCGGATATGTTCCTCATAGGTATGTTCACAGTTCGAATAATGAATATAGATCTTCTGCGTATCCGCATAGGGATCCTTCTGAATCTTCTGTTCCAGATAATGGTTCAACATCTCTTTCTTCTCATCCGAAACCGTTCCGACGATATGCTGCAATGTCAGTTCATTGCCGGAAGCCACCAGATAGTCCCCGAGATGATACTGCGGTCCTCCGCATACAATATATGCATTCGGATACTGCAATCCGAAATTCAGGGATGCCCAACCACCCTTGCTGGATCCGCAAAAAATAACTTTTTGGGCTCCACATTCAGAGATTACTTTGTCTATCAACGCGATTGTTGCGCGTTCCTCGTTGAAGTTCATGTCGGAGCCTATATAGTATCCGCCACGATGATCCGCTGCAAAATCGTCCAGAATAAACAGCTGATTACACGGTACCGCCTGCATGGTACGAACATAGTTGTAACGCGCTTTCAGACCTTTTCTGGTGCAGGAGCTGAAAACGACTGCCAGACAGTCCGAATCATTCTTTTTCAGCATATACTTCAAAACCACACCATCGGATGAAAACTTTTTCTGATTCCATAACAGTTTCATCTTCGTCAGAAAAAATTCATAATATTTATGGATCTTTTTCTTTATTCTTCCCATATACTCTCCAAATACTGCTCTATGTCCTCAATAATGGTCTGCGTATTCGACTGATACGGAACGAACTGCATATTGTCCAATTCACTGACCATTTTCCCAAGATCCTCCATCTCATAGCAGGAGCAGATAATGTTCATCTCATCAAACTGTTTTAACAACTGCACCTGATGATCATCCACATGCTCCCCGAACTTGGCAAGCCGCGGTACCGCAATTACCTTTTTCCCCTGACGGACAGCACCGATAATCGCTCCTGTACCGCCATGGGTAATTACCGTTGTACATTTTGCCATATAGGATGCAAATTCATCCCTGTTCAGAAACTTCGCATACTCATAATGGCGCGGGATATAGTCACTGTAGCCAATCTGCGCGAACACGGAATCGGTAATTACTTTTTCTTCAATCAGTTCATCCAATTTGGCCAGCAACCTGTCGAACTGAAATTTCTGTGAACCGGTAGTAACAAAAATCATACTTCCTCCTAATAGATTCCACCGCGGTATACTGCGTCAGGATAAATCTCCAGCATGCTCTCCCACTGGACATAGAAACGATCCGCCTTTCCATACAGGAATTTACCCGTTTCCGTAGCACTGGTAACCTTGGCAAATGACTCCAGATAAATCAGCTTCTTCTTCATCATTTTACCCAGAATACAGGTAGGGAGCATAGCGAGAACTCCGGTTGTAATGATTACATCCGGTTTCTCCTTTACCAGAATCCAAAACGACTTGCAACCGTTTGCAATCAGCTTGAAGGGAAACAAAATCTCCTTGCGGTTGATCTGTGCCACCTTGTATGTTTTGAACCCATTGTCCGATGAATATCTGGTTTTCTCGGTCAGTACATAGGATTGATATCGTTCCATCAAAGGCTTTAGCATAAGCAGTTGTTCATAATGTCCGCCCGATGAAGCCGCGAAACATATCTTAATATCCTTCCGTTGTTTCTTCTTCGCCATCTGTCATCCTTCCACGGAGGCCACATTTCCAACAAACGCCTCCTAAAGATATATCAATTTTATCATTACATCATGTTCTGTACAAGAACAGATTGTCTCATTCCCCATCCCAAGTATCGCTTTTGACACGCAAACCATATAAAGCAAAAAAGACCGCCGCTAATCGGACGATCTCATAAACTGCTATTCCTTTGCCTTGTCTCCGTTTTCATCATGCAGCTCTTTAATCTTCTTATACTGATAGAAGGTTGCAATTCCCGACGCCAACGCAATGATCAGTCCCAAAATAGTGATCAAAAGATCATAACGGCATCCCCAGAAGATTGACAATACCAGCAGAACAACAATAAATAAAATATGCATTGCATAATCAATTTTTTTCATGATATAAATCCTCGTATCCTACAGAAAATATCCCTTATGTATATCATATTCTATTTCCGAATTTTCCGCAAGACAATTCTGTCCAAAAATCTGTCTTACTGCTCCGTTACGGTATGCTCTGCCTTCTGACTCTGCTTGATCTTACTCCCCCGGAGAACACAACGTGCAATCCCAAACCCGGAAAAAAGAACCGTCAGAAGCAGTATCTGCCAGTGCACCTGACAATCGGCTGTTCTCAGGTCGGCAGCCAGCGGAATCTCCTCTTCTGCAATGACCTCAGTGTCGATATTCGCAACAGCACCGCCATCCGGGCTCATCATAAGTTCCTGCTCCTCATCAACTGTTGTATCCAGTGCATAGGATGTCGTGCTATGTATATTCATCGCAATTGTAAGCATTGCAACGGTCATCCAGCAAACAAGTACTTTTCCAATTCTTTGTTTCATGCCTAACCTCCACCAGATGTGCATAAAATGTCTGTTTATAGTATATGTCGCGAAAAAAGAGTGTCAACCTTTTGGCTGACACTCTAACAGTTTTGTAAGAATTTGGCTATTAAGCCCTAATCTCTTTCATCTTCTTATTCTGTACAATCGTTGTTGTAATTGCCGCAATCGCAACAACTGCACCAATCACTGTGACAATCGGATCCAGGTGGCATCCCCAGAAGATGGCGATCACTGCTAATGCAACAATAAACACGATTGAAATAACATAATCAGCTATTCTCATACTATGAACCATCCTTTCTGCCACGATTAGTTATTCTCTGCTACTTTAGATGCCGTAGCTTCATTGATCTTTCTTGCTCTGATAATGGCTCTTGTCACATTATAGACCGTATAGATTGCGGTAAGGAGTAAGATCAACCAGTGAATCCAGCACCCGTTTGTGCGAAGATCAGCTGCAAGCGGAACGTCCTCTTCCTCGATGGTCTCGGTCGGTACACGATCTACACCTTCCACGTCGCCATCCTCCTCGATAGACGGAGCAAGCGGTGTATCATCATCATCAATGGTCTCTACAACGGGCTCTCTGTCAACACCTGCTACATCGCCTTCGTCCTCTTCCTCCTCAATCGGTTCGGGAGCAGGAGTCTGTTCAGGCTCTTCCTCAATAATCGGCTCAAGCGGTGTAGGCTCCTCGCCAATGATTACCGGTTCCGGATCCTCTGTCGGAACTGTAGTCGGAATGCTCCGGTACAATACAACTGCTACATATACGTCATTCTCTGCATCATACTCATAGCTTACCAGAACGCCGTTCTCGCAGTTACCCGGCTTATAGCTGTTTAAGTAAGAAGCTTCAATTGCCTCATCGAATGCAGCCACTTTGGAAACTGCAACCGTCATATTTGTAGCATGAATCGGTGTACCGGTTGTGCTGTCTACGAAGTAGTTGATTACTACGTCTGCTCTGTCCTCTGCCGTGTAGATCACACGATAGTTCTTATCTTCTGTTGCAATACCTGTAACAACAGGCTTGCCTTCTTCGTTTACTTCTGCCTGAGCTACATACTCATCGAACTCCGGAAGTACGATCTCATATTTCTCATCCAGTGCTGCCACTCTGGTAACAACAATCGGATTACCATTTTCATCTGTGAAAGGTACGAACTCGTCACCGTCCATGGTTCCAACCTCTACGGTGATGGTAAACTTCTGGTTCATAATGATACCATCTACATGATATCCGTCACCCTCTGTTTTAATTACATACCAGTAAACATATTCATCATCTTTCAATTCAACGCCGATGGTTGCCAATGCATCTCTATCCGGTACTGTATCAAGATACTGTGCTACTGCATCTCCCTTAACACCTTTTTTGTAGATTGCGATCTCGTCAGCATTGGACTCCCCATCCCATTTCAGAGTACCTTTTACAATCTTGCTGTAGTTATTCTTCGGATAAGAAGAAACCTCGCTTGGCTGTGTCAGTCCTCTGTTCAATACATAATATCCGGCAACGACTGTTTTTGTATCGGTTTCTGCCTTTGTATTGTCTGCCAATTCCTGTACTGCCTCTGCATAATCCTTGGCATTGTTGTAAGCAGCCTGGGCATCGTCAACATTTTTCTGTGCTGCTGCAAGTGCTTCCTCTGCTTCTTTCAGTTCCAGCTGTGCCAGTTTCAAAGCATCCAGTCTGGCCTGTGCTGCCTCCAGATCCTTAACAGCCTGTGTATACTTCGCCAGTGCATCAACTTCTGCCTGTTTTGCTTCCGCTGCTTTTGCTGCTGCCTGTGCTGCCGCTACTGCATCGAAGGTTGCGGAATATGCTGCAAACTCTGCAGACTCAACAGTTGCAATTGTCAGCTTATCTGCTTCCCATGCAATGATGGTATCCAAATTCTCTTCATTCTTGCCGATCAGCAGGGTAAGTCCGTCATCGGTATAGGTGATTTTCCAGCCGTCGATGGAAATCTTGTTGTAATCGAACTCCATACCCCATTCAGCAAATTTCTTCTCAAGGTAGGACTTAATATTCCAGATACTGAAATCATTGTCTGTTGCATCTGCATAATTCTGATGAAGAGCTACTGCATTGTCATATTTCTCGTTTGCTGTCTTCAGATCAGCCAGCAGCTGCGTATATTCCGCATCATCCTTGGTATCATATGTGACTGCTGCATCGTTGTTGTAGATGTAGTCAGTTACGGTTGCCAGAGCAGCCTTCTGCTCTGCCATCTGAGTTGCAAGGGTAGTTGCCTTGTTGTTTGCTTCCGTCATGGCACTCTGTGCCGCTGCCATCTTTGCATATGCTGCATCATAATCCGCTACAATCTTCTTCGCTGCATCGATCTCAGCCTGTGTATAGTACTTCTTCCACCAAAGCATGCCGCTCTTTACATCCTTGGTTGTTTTGGTAGCAGTTACTCTTGCATTGTTAATCTGTCCTGCAAGGCTGTTTACAATATTCGCATTCTCCACAAAGATCGGATACTGCTCTTCGTATACTTTCTCGTAATCGCTCTTTGCTCCTGCGTATGCTTCTGTGGTCTCTTCAACCTGTACTGCAAGTGCTTCGGAATCAACACCCTTTACTTCTTCCAGATTCTCAACAGCCTCGTCTGCTGCTGTCTGTGCTTCGTCTGCTGCGGCCTGTGCCTCATCTGCTGCTTCTGCTGCAGTCTTTGCATTGGTCATTGCTGCATCGTATGCTTCCTTTGCTGCGTTCACTGCAGCCGTTGCATCGTCAATTGCCTTCTGAGCTGCCTCAAGGGCTTCTGTTGCATCCGTAATGGCTGCAACACCGGCGATCTGGGCGGTGGCTACCGCATCTTCATAATCCAGAACTGCCTGCTCCAGAATAGCCAGAGCCTCTGTATATGCGCCGTATGCTGTGTCTGCTGCGGTTGCTGCCTTATCTGCTTCTTCCTGTGCAACCTTTGCATATCTCTGAGCGGTAAACTGATCTGCTGCATTGGCTACTTTCCATGCTGCTTCCTCAGCGGCCTCTTTTGCTGCAAGTGCATCTGCCTCAGCGGCTTCTGCTGCTTCCAGTTTCTCCTGTGTTTCCTGTACAGCATCTCCGACGATGTCATCCAGAACTTCCTCTGTCTCCTGCTGAAGTTCTTCGATCGCTTCGTTTGCCTCCTCTACCTCGGTCTCAGCGGTATCGATTGCTTCCTCGATCTCCTCGGTAACAGCTTCCTCGGCGGTAGTTCCCAGCGCTTCAGCTGCTGCTACGGCATCTTCTGCTGCCTGGCTTGCGAGAAATGCTGCTTCATCTGCACTCTCTGCCGCATCTACGATTGCTGCCAGATCATCATCCACAGTAATCTCCTCGGCAGCGTTTACATCACCTGCGATGGCATCTTCCTGATACACAACATCATTTGCCTGTACAGTCATGACAGTGCATTGAACCGCCTCAAACACCATCAGCGCGCTGACCAGTAATGTAACTCCTCTTTTTGCTGCTCTGTTCATCTTTCTCATTGATTTCTTCTCCTTATTAAATATCCCTTTATATATCGCTCTTTTGTACCATTCTATAGATAAAGACGGAATTCATTTTGCAAAAAGCTCACAATTTACCAAATTTTTGAATTATTTTCCATCTACTCTGTATGAATCCTTGCAACGGCATCCATCTCCAGTGTCTGAATCCGTTCTCGCAGGGAGTGGATCCGCCAACGCCCCCGGATCGGTTCTTCCTTGATTCTCTCCCGGAACTGTAATTCCAGAATTCTGTTCTGCAGCCGTCTGCAACGATACAGGTACAGCCCCGCCGCAAACAGAACCAGAATCAATGCGATTCCAAACAATGCATAGGGAAACAAAAAGGTCTGTCCCATTCCGACGGCCAGAGGTGTTGCTTCCTCCTCCATCACAGTCAATATGTATTGCGGATCACTATTTACGGATCCGGCAATCTCCGGTTGCAACGTACACGCTGATAGGATCATATCATTCATACTCCGGCTCCTTTGCCTGTCTAATACATGTTACATATATTAAGACACTTCCCGGCAAAAAAAAAGCTCAAAAATTCTTCAAAAACTTTTCATTTTCGGGAACATCCTATATAATATAGGTAGTTATTCAAAAACGGAGGTATCAGATCTTTGAAACGTCACGAAATATTCAAACATTATAGATGCGTCAAATTTATTCAGCTGGGGTTGCTTGGCGGCATTACCATTGCGTCATTTTTCTTTCTTTTTACAAATGATGCCACCCGCCGAACGATTTATACCAATCGGTCTCTATTTACACTTGCGACCATTCTCTGGGGGGTTCTGCTCTTTTCCTTCCTGTGGCTGCTCTATGATTTCACAAAAATGCAGTTTTTCATCCGGGAGGAACGGGCGCTGAACAAAGCCGCCTATCTGGACCGGGTTACCGCGCTTCCGAACCGCAATAGTCTGGATCGTTTTTTCCAATTGAACCATTCCTCTCACGATATGTCTACTCTGGGATGTGTACTGATGTCCATTTCCAATCTGTATGAGATCAATGATACACTGGGACACGACAGAGGAGATGTTGCACTGCAACGGTTTTCTGACCTTCTGGAAACACAGGCAGAAGATTCCATATTCGTCGGAAGAAATGGCGGCAACGAATTTCTTGCCCTGATCGAACAGTGTGACAATTCTGCTATGGAACGTTTTCTGTCCTCCATCCGGGAGGCGGTCAATTCCTATAATACCGCAGAACAGTGTCCCGTTCATCTGGACATTGAATATACCTATACGATGAATTCCGAATTAGGCGCGACCCGCTTCTCGGATTTGGTTACCCATACATACAAAAAATCACGCAAAGGATAATCCGCATGGCAAAAGAGCCGGATCATAACTACATTGCTTCTCTGGTCACATTGGCACAGCATCAGGATTCCAATGCGTTTGCAGAGTTATATGCAATGACTTACAACAAGGTATACAATTATGCCTGCCACTACCTGAAGGACGAATACCTCGCACAGGACGCTGTGCAGGAGGTGTATATTAGTGTACTCAAAAATCTCGGCAAGCTGGAGGATCCTCTGCTCTTTATCGCATGGCTCAACAAAATCAGTTTTCACGTCTGCTATGATATCTGTGCGAAGCGGAATGCGAAGTACGGTGTGATTGACGACGAGATTCTGGAACTGGTGAAGGATGATTCCATCGATTCCAACCCAGAGGAGCAGACGATGCAACGGGACGAATCGGTAAGGCTCCGGGAAGCAATCGACCGGCTTCCACTCAATGAAAAAGAAGTCATTACCATGAAGTATTTCAATAATATGAAACTGGATGACATTGCCAGTGCCACCGGTTCCAGCAAGAGTACTGTCAAGCGCCACATTGCTTCCGCAACGGAACGGTTGCAGCAAATCATGAAAGAATAGGAGATGTTCGCATTGTTACGTAAGAAAAAGAATACTTATGAAATGAATATTGACAGTGCCAATGCAGCACTTCAGAATATATTTGCCGCCTGTGATCAAAAGCCCAATACCATGCCTTTTGATACTATACTGCTGCGTCAGCAGGCGAATACCCGGTCCTATGCCATTGCAAAGCATATTGCAGAACTGTTCATTCTTCTGCTGTTCGGTCTCCCTTTGCTGTTTCCCCACAGTAAGGCCAAAATATTCACACAGAGCACGCATACAAAGCTTACCCTGGAGAGTCATTACATCTCCGGAGAGCAGTTTACTCTGGACATTGCCGGCGGCGACATTGATTACAGACAGTGCTATGCAGTCAGTGCCGACGGCACCAGATACGAGCCGATTTTCCAAGGTTCTTCCAACGACAGCATTGTTTTCCCGTATGCCGGCAAGGAGATCAATATCTACATCTATGACACGTCAGGAAACTGCCTGCAGTTAATCCTGACACCACTGAACTGACAGGTAATCACATGAAACGAATAAAATATTTCACGCTGATAGCGGTTTCCGCGCTCTTCCTCAATGCCTGCGGCAGCACTACAGATTCCGCCGACAGAGTCATCAGCGTTACAGGAAACGGGCAGGTCACATCCGATCCCGCGTCACAAGTGAATACAAATCCGATCACTCCCTCGGGTTCCACCGCAGGAACGCGGGATAATTCCCCCGTTGTTCTGCAACCGGAAGCTGCGGGAACGACTGTGTACAGTTGTCCGGTGGCCTCCATAGATGCCTCCCATGCATCTCAGGGATACATCATGGTGGAATATACCGGCAGCGTCTCCAAAGTCAAACTACAGATCAACAGCCCCACCGGAACCACATACAACTACAATCTTACCTCCGGTAACGGTTACGAGGTATTTCCCCTTTCCGGGGACGGCAAATATACGGTAGGTGTTCTGGAAAATGCAAGCGGCAATGAGTATTACCGTGTATTGACCGAGTCCTTTGAGGTCACACTGGAGAATCCCTTCGGTCCATATCTGTATCCGAACCAGTATGTATGGTTCACGCAGGAGTCCGCCTGTGTCAGCAAGGCTGCTTGCCTTGCGGAAGGATATTCCACCGATCTGGAAGTTGTGACTGTTGTTTTTGAGTATGTGGTTAATCACATTACCTATGATTATGATCTGGCAGCCAATGTTTCCAGCGGGTATCTGCCGAATCCGGATCATACCTTGTCCTGCCAGACCGGAATATGTCTCGACTACGCGTCCCTGATGGCCGCCATGTTGCGGAGTCAGGGCATTCCCACCCGTCTGGAAGTGGGGTACGCCGGAACTGCTTATCATGCCTGGATCAGTACCTATATCTCAGATATCGGATGGGTCAGCGGCATTATCTATTTTGACGGTCAGAGCTGGTCTATCATGGACCCTACCTTTGCCGCAAACAACAGCGCCAGCGCAGTGAAAGAATTTATCGGAGATGGTGATAACTACTCCACCAAATACATCTATTAGGCACAATTGCCCGGAAAGGATCATTATGAAAGAAAAGAAAATGCTGAGCAACCGTGAGATTGCCACATTCTGTTCCCAGGTTTCCATGATTTACAATGCCGGCATCACTCCGGCAGAAGGAATGGGAATCCTGTTATCAGACACCACCAGTGCAGAGGGACGTGAGGTTATTGAGGAGATTCAGAAGCATTGCAGTATGGGCGAACCGTTTCATTCCGCAGTTGCCGCATGCGGCGTTTTTCCCGACTATGTTGTCAACATGATGACAATCGGAGAGGAATCCGGCAATCTGGACGATGTTCTTGTTTCACTGACCAACTACTACGAACGGGAACAGTCGATTTCCGAGAGTATCCGCAGTGCTGTCAGTTATCCACTCGTCATGATCGGTATGATGCTGTTGGTCATCGTCGTTCTGCTGACCAAGGTATTACCCATCTTTCACCAGGTATTCATCCAGCTGGGATCTGATATGCAGGGCATCTCCAGAACCCTGATGCATCTGGGGGAAAGTATTCAGAAATACGCCGTAGTGATTATTGTTGTCCTGTGTGTCATCATTCTGTTTGGTTTGTTTCTGTCCAAAACCAGACCCGGCCATAGACTGCTGTCCCGGTTTCTGAACAGTTTCCCCCTGACGAGAAACTTCAACGATAACATTGCCGCCGGGCGGTTTGCCAGTGGTATGGCGTTGATGCTGGGAAGCGGCATGGATACCTACGGAAGCCTTGATCTGGTGTCGGTTCTGGTTGCCAACAGACGGATGGAGACCAAAATCGCTGCCTGCAAACAGAAAATCACGGACGGAATGAATTTCGCGGAAGCAGTTGCTGCCACCGGTATATTCTCCCACCTTCATTCGAAAATGGTATCTGTAGGGTTCCGTTCCGGTAATATTGATACGGTTATGCGCAAAATCGCAGACAATTATGAGCAGGAAACCGATCGCAGGATCAATTCCATCATTTCGATTCTGGAACCTACTCTAGTCATTATCCTGTCCACAGTAGTCGGGCTGATCCTGTTGTCCGTCATCCTGCCGCTGATGGGAATCATGTCCAGCATCGGCTAAGGAACTGATTGGCACCCCGACCTTTGTATGTCGGTTTACTCAGATTGATGATACAGGAGAACTCACATGAATCGTTTTGCCAAGAGAAAGGTATCCCTTCGTTTTTTAGGGAAATTCAGAATATCTGTCATCGTTTTTGCAGCACTTATCATCGTGTTCCTCTGGGGGATCAGCAGTGTATCCCGTACTACCTCCGACAAACAGACGGAGAGCCTGGCCAATGCGCTTCGCCGAAGCATCATTCATTGTTACTGCGTCGAAGGCACTTACCCGCCCAGTCTGGAATACCTCACAGATCACTATGGTCTGATCTACGATGACAAACAGTTCTACATTGATTACGTTGCGTACGGTTCCAATATCATGCCGGATGTAACGATCATCGTGAAATAAGGAGCAGCCTATGAATCAGTCAAAAGAAAGCAAGCATGTGGTAGATGTTCTTTTCGTCATCGCCCTCTTCTGTGTCTTCGCCATCTGCGCACTGATGCTGGTCATCATCGGCGCTGATGTGTACAAAAAAACAGTCCGGGATATGGATGAGAATTACGATTCCAGAACTGCCTTTGCCTATGTCACGGAGAAAATACGGCAGAACGATGTCGCCAATGCCTTGTCCATCAAGCCCTTCGGGGAATCCGATGCCATATGCATTACCGAGTATTATAACGACACCGCATATATCACTTATCTCTACCTGCATGACGGTTTCCTGTGTGAACTGAATATGCGTGGAGACAGTAAACTGGATCCCTCTTCCGGAGATTCCATCCTGCCGGTTCAATCCTTTTTCATTGAGCAGGTGAATCCTCAGCTCTATCTCGTAAAACTTGCTACATCAACCGACACTACTACACTTTATATCAGTACCAGAAGCGGAAACTAGTTCTTTCCGTTGATCGGAGTTCTATGAAAAGACGTTCAAAATCAAGTTTGTTTCTAATTGAATTCATTATTGTCATACTGTTTTTCTCTCTGGCCAGCACTGTATGTGTGCAGTTATTCGTCAAATCTCACCTGTTGGACCGGAAGACGAAAAGCATGAATCTTGGAATCCGGATCTGCCAGAACTATTCTGAGATTTTCTCCGGTTTCGACGGTGACAGAGAAGCTTTTCTGAATTTCCTGAAGGATGAGATCAGCGACAGGGACGGTTCCGGTTACGTCATTCCGTATTCGGAAAACGGAACGGTTCTCCACCCGGATGATGACACTTCTACCGCATCCTATTACTGTACCCTGGCTTTCCGAACGGAGGACCGCATGACAACATTGGATATCCGTTTTCAGGACGCATCTGATACATCCGAGATCTATTCACTGCAGGTGCGCAAATATACAGGAGGTGCGGATCATGAATAAAAGACACAGCGGAATCAATGTCGGTTCCTCTTCCATTCTGATGATTTTCGTGATTCTCTGTCTGGTTTCCTTTGCAGCACTCTCCATCGTAAGTGCCCATGCAGATTACAGGTTAAGCAACAAGATTGCCGACAGAACCAGGAATTACTATGAAGCCTGCAATCAGGCCGAGGAACACATTCGTGATCTGGACACCGTCCTGCACGAAATCTATGCTTCCGTTGAAACATCGGAGGATTACTATGCCCAGGCCGGATCGGAACAGTCTTTCATCATACAGATGTCTGATCTGCAATCCCTGCAGGTTATGGTCAGCATTCTGTATCCTACCGCGAAAACAGATCCGTACTACTCCATTACCTCCTGGCAGGTCATCACCACAGGTTCTCTGGAATACAAGGATTCCCTCAACGTTATCCAATAAGAGCATTGCTTCCCATGGCATCTACGCATCCGTGGCATCCATGGCATTCGTGACATCCATGCATCCGTGACATTCAAACCGTCTGTTATTTCATCCCACAAACGAATTCCGTGATAAAAAAGAGCGTTTCCACAAGGAAAACGCTCTTTGTTGTATCATATTATTCTGTTACCGTTCCAACGGGTTCCTCAGTCTCGACGGTTTCCGAAGTCTCAGCTGTCTCGTCTGTATCTACGGTTTCTTCTGTGACTTCTTCCGGTGCTTCTGTCAGAATCAGCTCATCATCATCCGTAATCTCAATTGTCTCTGCAACTTCGTTGTCTGTGCTCAGATGAACATTCCGATAGCGCTTCATACCTGTACCGGCAGGAATCAGCTTACCGATAATGACATTTTCCTTCAAACCGAGCAACGGATCAATCTTACCCTTGATGGCGGCTTCCGTAAGCACCTTCGTCGTCTCCTGGAAGGATGCCGCTGACAGGAAGGAATTGGTAGCAAGAGCTGCCTTGGTAATACCAAGCATGGTTTGTTTTCCTTCCGCAGGTTCCTTGCCCTGGGCAATCAACGCTTCGTTGGTATCCTCATAATCCAGAACATCTACCAGGGTACCCGGTAAGAATTCCGAATCACCGGCAGTCTCGATGCGTACTTTTTTCAGCATCTGACGCACGATAACCTCAATGTGCTTATCCGCAATGTCTACACCCTGAAGGCGGTATACTCTCTGTACCTCACGTAACATGTAGTCCTGTACGGCGCGGGTTCCCTTGATCTTCAGCAGGTCATGTGGATTCACGCTACCCTCTGTTAACTCATCACCGGCCTCAAGAACCTGACCCTCCATGACTTTGATTCTGGATCCATACGGAATCAGATATGTCTTGGATTCGCCGGTCTCGTGATTGGTGATCACCACTTCACGCTTCTTCTTGGTATCCTTGATCTCTGCCACACCACCAAATTCAGCGATAATCGCAAGTCCCTTCGGTTTTCTGGCCTCGAAAAGCTCCTCTACACGGGGAAGACCCTGTGTGATATCGTCACCGGCAACACCACCCGTATGGAATGTACGCATGGTCAACTGTGTACCCGGTTCACCGATGGACTGTGCGGCAATAATACCAACAGCCTCACCAACCTGAACAGCTTCACCGGTTGACATGTTGGCACCGTAGCACTTCGCACAGATACCATTATGGGACCGGCAGGTGAGAATGGTACGAATCTTCACTTCGGTAATCGGCTCACCCTCAGCGTTTACGCCTGATTTCAGAATCTTTGCCGCACGACTCGGTGTGATCATATGGTTGCGTTTCACAATCATCTCACCCTTGTTGTCGTAGATTGTCTCACAGGAGAAACGTCCTGTGATACGATCTTTCAGACTCTCAATGGTTTCCTTGCCGTCCATAAATGCGGAAACGACTATACCCGGAATACGCTCCTTGTCTTTGCCTTCCCAGCAGTCTCTCTCTCGAATGATCAATTCCTGGGAAACATCTACCATTCGACGTGTCAGATAACCGGAGTCAGCTGTACGAAGTGCCGTATCGGACAAACCTTTACGTGCACCGTGTGCGGACATAAAGTACTCCAAAACGTCCAGACCTTCACGGAAGTTTGACTTAATCGGCAGTTCGATCGTTCGTCCTGTTGTATCTGCCATCAAACCACGCATACCTGCCAGCTGTTTAATCTGCTGATTGGAACCACGGGCACCGGAATCTGCCATCATAAAGATGTTGTTGTATTTATCCAGACCATTGATCAGGGTATCCGTTAATTCTTTATCGGTTTCATTCCAGGTCTCCACAACTGCTCTGTAACGCTCTTCCTCGGTAATAAGACCTCGACGGTAGTTCACAGCAATCTTGTCTACCGTTGCCTGCGCTTTGGCAAGCAATTCCGGCTTGGAAGCCGGCACCGTCATGTCTGAGATGGATACCGTCATGGCAGCTCTGGTGGAATATTTATAACCGGTTGATTTGATATCATCCAGTACTTCAGCAGTCTTGGTAGCACCGTGTGTATTGATGACCTTCTCAAGAATCTGCTTCAACTGCTTTTTCCCCACATGGAAATCTACTTCCAGTTTCAGGTAATCTTCCGGATTCACTCTTTCTACATATCCGAGATCCTGTGGCAGAATCTCATTGAACAGAAGACGTCCCAGTGTTGCATCGATCGTTCCGGAAACGGTTGTTCCATCCGGAGTCTTCTTGGTAACTCTTACATGAATCTTGGAATGAAGCGTAATGACCCCGTTTTCGTATGCCAGGATTGCTTCATTCACAGACTTGAAGAATTTGCCTTCTCCAAGATCACCCGGTCTCTCCTGGGTCAGATAGTAGATACCGAGAACCATATCCTGGGAAGGAACGGCTACCGGGCCACCATCAGACGGCTTTAACAGGTTGTTCGGTGAGAGCAACAGGAAACGGCACTCTGCCTGCGCCTCCACAGACAGCGGAAGATGCACAGCCATCTGGTCACCGTCAAAGTCAGCATTGAATGCTGTACATACCAACGGATGCAGTTTAATTGCCTTACCCTCTACCAGAATCGGTTCAAATGCCTGAATACCAAGTCTGTGCAGTGTTGGTGCACGGTTCAACATAACAGGATGCTCTTTGATGACATCCTCCAGGATATCCCACACCTGATTGTCCAGTCTCTCCACCAGTTTCTTGGCATTCTTGATGTTCTGAGAGATTCCTTTGGATACCAGTTCTTTCATCACGAAAGGCTTGAACAGCTCAATTGCCATCTCCTTCGGAAGACCGCACTGGTAAATCTTTAACTCGGGTCCAACGACAATAACGGAACGTCCGGAATAGTCTACACGCTTACCTAACAGATTCTGACGGAAGCGTCCGGATTTACCTTTCAACATGTCTGACAGAGATTTCAATGCTCTGTTACCCGGTCCTGTTACAGGACGACCGCGTCTGCCGTTGTCGATCAACGCATCTACAGCTTCCTGAAGCATTCTCTTCTCATTCCGGACAATGATATCCGGAGCACCTAACTCCAGCAGTCTCTTCAGACGATTATTTCTGTTGATGATTCTCCTGTAGAGATCATTCAAGTCACTTGTTGCAAAGCGTCCGCCATCCAGCTGAACCATCGGACGGAGATCCGGCGGAATCACAGGAATTGCATCCATAATCATCCATGACGGATCGTTTCCTGACTCTCTGAAAGCCTCAACCACTTCCAGTCTCTTCAGAATTCTAGCTCTCTTCTGGCCTGTAGAATCAGCCAGTTCTGCCTTCAGTTCTTCAGCATCCTTATCCAGGTCGATCGCCAGGAGCAACTCTTTGATGGCCTCAGCTCCCATTCCTACACGGAAACGATTGCCGTAGGCTTCTCTGGCATCCTGATATTCCTTTTCAGAGAGAACCTGTTTATAGCTGAGTTCTTTCTGTCCGGCTGTATCCAGCACAATATAGGATGCAAAATACAATACTTTCTCAAGTACACGGGGAGACAGATCCAGAATCAGTCCCATGCGGCTCGGGATACCTTTGAAATACCAGATATGAGACACCGGAGCTGCGAGCTCAATATGTCCCATCCGCTCTCTACGAACGCTGGCCTTGGTAACCTCTACACCACAACGATCGCAGATCACGCCTTTATATCTGATCTTTTTATATTTACCGCAATGACACTCCCAGTCCTTGCTGGGTCCGAAAATCTTCTCGCAGAAAAGACCTTCCTTCTCCGGCTTGAGTGTTCTATAGTTGATGGTCTCCGGCTTGGTAACTTCTCCTCTGGACCACTCTCTGATTTTCTCAGGTGATGCAAGACCGATTTTGATCGCATCAAATGTCATTGGCTGATACACTTCACTATTTGTTTCTGGCATTGTGTAGTACTCCTTCCAATATTGTTAATCTTACTCTTCATTCAAAGAGTCTGATCCATCGGCGAAATCATCCACGAATTCGTCATCCAGGTCAGCAAAATCATCTTCATCCGCGATCAGTTCACCGCTCTCCGAATCAAACTGACCGGTCTGATATCCGTATTTGCCGTAATTCTCGTTATAATCCGGTCTGTTGTCACCCTCCAGTTCATAGCGGAAATCGGTATCTCCATAATCAGCAGCTTCCATGAGTTTCACTTCCTCATACTCGCCGTCATTGTCACGGAGTACCTTAACATCAAGACCGAGTGACTGTAACTCCTTCAGCAATACCTTGAAGGATTCCGGAACGCCGGATTCAGGGATGTTGTCACCCTTGATAATCGCTTCGTATGTCTTTACACGACCTACAACGTCATCCGACTTCACTGTCAGAATCTCCTGCAGGGTGTAGGATGCACCATACGCTTCCAGAGCCCAAACCTCCATCTCTCCGAAACGCTGTCCGCCGAACTGTGCTTTACCGCCCAGAGGCTGCTGCGTTACCAAGGAGTATGGTCCGGTAGAACGTGCATGGATCTTATCATCTACCAGATGGTGGAGTTTCAGATAATGCATGTGACCGATGGTAACCGCACCGTCAAAATACTCACCGGTTCGTCCGTCACGGAGTCTTACCTTACCGTCCCGATTGATCGGCACACCCTTCCACAGTTCTCTGTGCTCTCTGTTATCCGATAAATACTGCATAACATCCGGACGAAGTGTGTCCTTATATTTTGCCTCAAATTCCTCCCATGTAGAGTTTACATAGTCGTTGGCAAGTTCCAGTGTATCCTGAATATCAATCTCATTTGCACCGTCAAATACCGGTGTTGCAACATTGAATCCCAATGCTTTTGCAGCCAGTGACAGATGAATCTCCAGCACCTGTCCGATGTTCATACGGGAAGGTACGCCCAGCGGATTCAACACAATGTCCAGAGGACGTCCGTTCGGAAGGTACGGCATATCTTCTACCGGAAGTACGCGGGATACAACACCCTTGTTACCATGACGTCCTGCCATCTTATCACCCACAGAAATCTTTCTCTTCTGCGCGATATAGATACGGACAGCCTGGTTGACACCCGGAGACAGCTCATCGCCGTTCTCTCTTGTGAACACCTTGGCGTCCACAACAATACCATACTCGCCGTGAGGAACCTTCAGGGAAGTATCACGTACCTCTCTTGCTTTCTCACCGAAGATCGCACGTAACAGTCTCTCTTCCGCGGTCAGTTCCGTCTCTCCCTTGGGAGTTACTTTACCAACGAGGATATCACCGGCACGAACCTCCGCACCGATCCGGATAATACCCCGATCGTCCAGATCCTTCAGCGCATCATCACCCACGCCCGGGACATCTCTTGTGATCTCTTCCGGTCCCAGTTTGGTGTCACGGCTCTCTGCTTCGTATTCCTCAATATGAACGGATGTATACACATCCTCTTTTACCAGTCTCTCACTTAATAATACAGCATCCTCATAGTTATAACCTTCCCAGGTCATGAAACCGATCAGAGGATTCTTACCAAGGGCCAGTTCGCCGTCTGCAGTGGACGGACCATCTGCGATCACGGTTCCCTCTTCCACACGGTCACCCTTGAAAACAATCGGCTTCTGGTTATAGCAGTTGCTCTGATTGCTTCTCGTGAATTTGGCAAGATGGTAGGAAATGACCTCTCCATCATCTGCAATCTCCCGAATCTCATTGCTACAAACGTAATCAATCACACCCGGCTTCTTGGCAAGTACACAGACACCTGAGTCAACCGCCACCTTTGTCTCCATACCGGTACCTACAACAGGTGCCTCGGTAAGCAGAAGCGGAACCGCCTGACGCTGCATGTTGGATCCCATCAGCGCACGGTTGGCATCGTCGTTCTGCAGGAACGGAATCAATGCCGTTGCGACAGAGAATACCATTCTCGGAGATACGTCCATATAATCAAACATTGCCTTCGGATATTCGGAGGTTTCCTCTCTGTAACGACCGGAAACATTATTCTTCACAAAATGTCCCTGCTCATCCAGTGCTTCACTGGCCTGTGCTACATGATAGTTATCTTCCTCATCCGCAGTCATATAAACAACTTCATCCGTTACAACAGGATTCTCCGGATCCGTTTTGTCAATCTTACGATACGGAGCCTCCACAAATCCGTACTCGTTGATCCGCGCATAGGAAGCAAGTGAGTTGATCAGACCGATATTCGGACCTTCCGGCGTCTCAATCGGGCACATTCTGCCGTAATGGGAATAATGTACGTCTCGCACCTCGAATCCGGCTCTGTCTCGCGACAAACCGCCGGGACCCAATGCAGACAAACGTCTCTTATGTGTCAATTCACCCAACGGATTGTTCTGATCCATAAACTGTGACAGCTGGGAGGAGCCGAAGAACTCCTTTACAGCAGCCTGTACAGGCTTGATATTGATCAGACTCTGGGGTGATACATCCGTTGAATCATGGGTTGTCATTCGCTCGCGTACCACACGCTCCAATCTGGACAGACCGATTCTATACTGGTTCTGAAGAAGTTCACCGACAGCTCTGATACGTCTGTTGCCCAGATGATCGATATCGTCGTCTTTACCGATACCGTACTCAAGATGAATATTGTAGTTGATCGAAGCGATAATATCTTCCTTGGTGATATGCTTCGGAATCAGCTCATGAACATTGGCAGTAATCGCCTCTGCAAGTTTTGCCGGATCCTCGCCATACTCCTCCATCAACTGTTTTAATACCGGGAAATAAACAAACTCCTCTGTAATCCCCAGTTCTCTCGGATCTGCATCCACGAAATTCGTGATGTTAACCATCATATTGGACAGAACCTTGACATTCCTCTCCTCTGCCTGGATCCAGACAAAAGGAACGGCTGCATTCTGAATTGCATTAGCCAGTTCTGCCGTCACTTTGGTTCCTGCCGTGGCAATGATCTCACCTGTATACGGATCAACAACATCCTCCGCAAGAATCTGATGTCTGATACGATTACGGAGTGCCAATTTCTTATTGAATTTGTAACGTCCCACCTTCGCCAGATCATATCTTCTCGGATCAAAGAACATCGCATTGATCAGACTCTGCGCGCTCTCCACGCTGAGCGGCTCACCGGGGCGAATCTTCTTATATAATTCTAAGAGTCCTGTCTCATAGGAACCCTCCGGATTCTTCTCATCAATGGAAGGATCTTTCTCAAAGCTGGACTCAATCTTCGGCTCGTCGCCGAAAATCTCACGTATCTCTGTATTGGTTCCTACGCCGAGTGCACGCAGCAAAACAGTAATCGGAACCTTTCTTGTTCTATCAACACGTACGTAGAAAACGTCATTGGAATCGGTCTCGTACTCCAACCAGGCACCACGATTCGGAATAACGGTACAGGAATACAATTCCTTACCGATCTTATCATGTCCGATCTCATAGTAAATGCCGGGAGAACGAACAAGCTGGCTGACGATAACACGCTCCGCACCGTTAATCACGAATGTACCCGTAGCCGTCATCAGCGGAAGGTCACCCATGAAAATCTCATGCTCGGTCATCTCACCCGTCTCGTTGTTGCTGAGGCGCACTTTTACCTTGAGAGGTGCTGCATAGGTTGCATCTCTCTCCTTACACTTCTCAATAGAATACTTTACGTCATCCTCGCATAATTCGAAGTCAACGAATTCCAGGCTCAAGTGTCCGCTGTAGTCAGCAATTGGAGATATGTCATCAAACGCCTCCTTCAGACCCTCTTCCAGAAACCACTTGTAGGAGTCTTTCTGAACCTCGATGAGATTGGGCATCTCCAAAACCTCGTTTTGTCGTGAATAACTCATACGCATACTCTTGCCGGAAGTAACTTTACGTATTCTGTTCTTTTCCATTGACATTTCACCCCGTTCTTATATGATGATAAAGCTTCAACACTATTTTTGGGCATAAAAATAAGCATGCAAAACCACAATAATGCAACGTACATAATATCACAAATGGTCAAGCAAGTCAACAAAAAAAAAGTAAATTGTGACAGGATGTTTTGATCGCGAAAATCGCGGAATCCGAGAGAAAAAGATAAGATTTGAAAAATCCGGACACATGCAACCGCATATGCCCGGATCCGCAAAGTCAGTAAACACCAATTACTTCAGAGTAACCTTAGCACCTTCTGCCTCAAGTTTTGCCTTGATGTCGTTTGCCTCGTCCTTAGAAGCAGCCTCTTTAACCATCTTAGGAGCGCCGTCTACTAAGTCTTTTGCTTCCTTCAGGCCAAGACCGGTGATCTCACGAACAACCTTGATAACCTTAACCTTGTTCTCGCCAACTTCTGTCAGCTCAACATCGAACTCAGTCTTCTCTTCCTCAGCGGCTGCAGGACCTGCTGCTGCAACGACAACACCTGCTGCTGCAGATACGCCGAACTCTTCTTCACATGCTTTTACTAAATCGTTTAACTCTAATACTGTTAACTCTTTGATAGCGTCAATAATTTCCTGACTTGTTAATTTAGCCATTTTCATTTACCTCCGTATAATCTGTTTGTCATCGTAGTTCCTATTACCGGCGAAAACCATTATGCCTCTGCCGGTGCTTCCTCTGCTGCTGCAGCAGGAGCCTCACATGCGCTTGCGCCGCCTTTCTCAGCTAACTGATTCATGACGCGAGCAAAATTGGTGATCGGAGACTGAATGCTTCCAAGGAATTTGGACAGCAATTCTTCTCTGGAAGGGATCTTGGCGATGGCCGTAATGCCGGCTGCATCATAAGCGATTCCTTCTACAACACCGGCCTTCACCTCAAGTGCCGGAGCCTTCTCTGCGAACTTGCACAGGATCCTTGCAGGTGCGGTTGCATCCTCTGTAGAGATTGCGATTGCGCTGGGTCCTTCCAGATAGGAAGTCAGGCTCTCGAACTCTGTTCCCTTGAACGCGAAGTTCAGCATTGTGTTCTTATAAACCTTGTAGGTAACGCCTGCCTCACGCAGCTGTTTACGCAGCTGTGTATCCTGCTCAACCGTAAGTCCGCGATAGTCAGCAACTACGATGGACTGAGCACCCTGGATACTAGCAGAAATCTCTTCTACAATAGGTTTCTTAAGTTCAACTTTTGCCATTGATATTACCTCCTTATAGATTTTGTGGATTATCATCCTTGCCGAAAGGAGATGTTATTCAAGAAAACCCTCCTGCCCTAAGACAGGAGGGAAAATGTCATTCCATAACATTACTTTCCTCGGTAGGCACTTGTGTTTACACCGGTTCCCCGGTACCTACTGTCTTCGGCCGGTCATACAGACCTCTATTAACTTAACACAGCAATTCTGCCCTGTCAAGAAAATATTCTTACTTCCTTAGAACTTGGCAACGCTGACACGTACGCCCGGTCCCATGGTTGTTGCAACGGTAACACTCTTTAAGTACTGACCCTTCAGTGTGCCCGGTTTTGCTTTCTGGATAGCATCCATCAGAGCATCAAAGTTCTCTGTTAACTTCTCTTCTGTGAAAGAAGCTTTTCCGATCGGGCAGTGAATGATGTTTGCCTTATCCAGACGGTACTCAATCTTACCTGCTTTGATATCGTTGATTGCTTTTGTAACATCCATTGTAACGGTACCGGCCTTCGGGTTCGGCATTAAACCTTTAGGACCAAGAACCTTACCAAGACGTCCTACAACACCCATCATATCAGGAGTAGCGACTACAACATCAAAATCAAGCCATCCGTCATTCTGGATCTTCGGAAGGAGTTCCTCTCCTCCAACATAATCAGCACCTGCTGCCTCAGCCTCTGTAAGCTTGTCGCCCTTGGCGAAAACAAGAACCTTAACGGTCTTACCTGTTCCGTTCGGTAATACAACGGCACCACGAATCTGTTGCTCGGCATGACGTCCGTCACAACCGGTTCTGATATGAACTTCTACTGTCTCATCAAACTTCGCTGTAGCTGTCTTCTTCGCAAGAGAAATGGCTTCAGCTGGCTCGTAATAATTGGCGCGGTCTACTAACTTAGCAGCCTCGGAATATTTTTTACCATGTTTCATTTTCGCTTCCTCCATTAATCTTCTACAACAATACCCATGGATCTTGCTGTTCCGGCGATCATGCTCATAGCAGCCTCGATGCTTGCAGCGTTCAGATCCGGCATCTTCAACTCAGCGATCTCGCGAACCTTGTCTTTGGAAATCGTAGCGACCTTGTTCTTGTTCGGCTGACCCGATGCTGTTTTCAGGTTACATGCTTTTTTCAGCAATACTGCTGCAGGTGGAGTCTTGCAAACGAAACTAAAGCTTCTGTCTGCGTATACGGTAATGACAACAGGAATGATTGTGTCACCCTTATCTGCTGTCTGTGCGTTGAACTGCTTGGTAAACTCAACGATGTTTACACCATGCTGACCAAGAGCAGGTCCAACCGGCGGTGCTGGTGTTGCCTTACCAGCAGCGATCTGTAGTTTGATATATCCTTCTACTTTCTTTGCCATAACGGCACCTCCTAAAAATAAATTGTGGTAATCGGGCTAGGTGACCCTTCCACTGAACCTTCTATAATAATCCGGCAATCGGTTCTTCGCATCTCTGCCCGCATGCCGATTATTATCCACTGTTACGTTCCGCCACGCTACGACGGACACCGTGACATTACATCTTGCGAACCTCCGCAAAACTGATCTCAACCGGTGTTTCCCGGCCGAAGATCTCAACATTGATGGTAGCTGTCTGCTTATTCAGATCGATCCGTCTTACGACGCCCACAGTATCCTTCCAGGCACCCGCAACAACAGCGATCATATCACCTTCCGCAAAATCAACCGTCACGTTATCCAGTTTGATACCGAGAGACTTCATCTCGGCGTCTGTCAGCGGAACCGGTTTGCTTCCCGGACCGACGAAGCCGGTAACGCCTCTGGTGTTCCGGACAACATACCAGGTGTCATCATTCATGATCATGTTGACCAGAACGTAACCCGGGAACAGTTTCTTCATTGTCGTCTTCTTCACGCCGTTCTTGACTTCGACAACCTCTTCCAGCGGAACTCTTACCTCGAAGATCTGATCCTCCAGATGTCTGTTCTCAATTGTCTTGTCAATGTTTGCTTTGACTTTATTCTCATATCCCGAATAAGTATGGGCTACATACCATTTCGCTTCTTCCATAAGACACCTCACTCTATTTCACGATTAAATTAATACCCCACTGAATCGCTGTATCCAGCAATGTAATAATCAGTCCCATGACAACAGAAATTCCCACAACTGCCACAGACTGTTTCATGAGTGATGCCTTATCGAGCCAGGATATTTTGCCGAATTCCTGCTTAACGCCTTTGAAGAATCCAGCTTTCTGCTTCTTATCTGAATCTCCCATAAGCCACTTTCCTTTCACAACTGATGTTCCAGATTGCCATGCTGCAAATTATTTGGTTTCTTTGTGCAATGTATGTGTCTTACAGAATCTGCAATATTTCTTGGTTTCCATACGATCCGGATGTGTCTTCTTATCCTTCGTTGTGTTGTAATTACGCTGTTTGCACTCTGTACATGCCAATGTGATCTTTGTACGCATCTTCCTACCTCCAGGGATATCTTTATTCTACTTCTCACGATATCTAATTTTGAGCATAAAAAAAAGAGCTAAAACTCATCTCGCTTGTCTACTATAACACAGTATATTCCTCACGTCAATAACTTTTGTATCATAGTTTTCAGATCGTTCCCCATGCCTTTTTCTTCCCCCGTTCATCCAAAAAGAAGATTGGCATCAGCCAACCTTCAATTTGAATTTCTGAAGTTCTTTTTCACTGGTGACTCTGTCAATCTTGGCTCCAAGCCCCTGCAGTTTCAAATGGAAGTCTTCATACCCCCGCTCGATAAACTGGATGTTGTCAATCACCGTATATTCCTCTGCGGCAAGACCAGCCATCACCAATGCCGCTCCCGCTCTCAGATCCGGTGCAACAAGCGGTGCCCCGGTATATCGGCTCACCCCGTCAATAATGGCTGTATTGCCTTCCACCTTGATGGAAGCCCCCATCTTGGTTAACTCATCAACATATTTGAAACGATTCTCAAAAATACTCTCTGTCACGGTACTGGTTCCCTCTGCAAGTCCCAGCGCCACCGTAATCTGCGGTTGCATATCCGTAGGAAAGCCTGGATAAGGAAGCGTCTTGACCTGCGTATGGGTCAACCTTTTGGAAGCCACCACACGAACGGCATCGTCGGACTCCTCCACTTCACAGCCGATTTCCATCAGCTTGGCACTGATGGACTCCAGATGCTTGGGAATCACATTTTTCACCGTCACATCTCCCTTGGTGACCGCTGCCGCAAACATATAGGTTCCCGCTTCAATCTGATCCGGGATAATCGTATATTCCGTCTTGTGGAGTTTCTCCACTCCCCTGATACGGATCACATCCGTACCGGCACCCTTAATGTTGGCGCCCATGCTGTTTAAGAAGTTTGCCACATCTACCACATGCGGTTCCTTGGCCGCATTCTCAATCGTTGTCTGACCGTCTGCCATCGCCGCCGCCAGCATGGTATTGATGGTCGCCCCCACCGTTACCACATCCAGATAGATGTGACTGCCTTTGAGATGCTCGGCCTTGTTGCAGATCAGTCCGTGTTCGATCCGCACATCCACGCCCAGTGCCTTGAAGCCTTTGATGTGCTGGTCAATGGCACGGCTGCCAATGTTGCATCCCCCGGGAAGCACTACCCTGGCTTCTTTGTATTTCGCCGTTAACGCCCCCAACAGATAGTAAGAAGCTCTGATCTTCTTCAACTCTTCCCCGTCCGCAACCAACGTATGAATCTGCGATGCGTTGATTTTCACGGTGTGTCTTCCGAGTCTGGTCACAATCGCACCCAGATCCTGCATTGCGGAGAGGATTGCATTGATATCGCTGACATCAGGTACATTATCTATTAACACTGTCTCATCGGTCATCAGTGCAGCCGCGAGAATTGCAAGTGCTGCATTTTTTGCGCCTCCGATTTCGACCTCACCAACAAGTGGATTGCCGCCTTTGATTGCGTACTGTTCCATATAGCACCTCAAATCTATCATTCTAAACATCGCCGGAATTCCGGCAGTTACAATATTATTCTATCACAAATCCGATCAATTCTTTCATTCAGTCGCAAGGTAATTCTACAGTATTATATATCACAAAGTCTCCCTTGTAAATATTTTTCTCCATGGAGGAATCCCCTACCGGAAAAGAACACCTCCGGAATCATCATCTGTTCATCCGGAGGGTTCTTATTGTATCCTATTCTGTTTCAGTTCAAATAGTTCAGCGGATTGACCGCCTTTCCGTTGATTCGCATCTCGAAATGCAGATGGGGTCCGCTGCTTCGTCCCGAGTTACCGCTCAGTGCGATTTTCTGTCCCTGGGAAACATACTCCCCAACCTTGACATAGATCTTGCTTAGATGGGCATACCTAGTTTCCCTGCCGTCCGCATGCTTGATATAGATGACATATCCATATCCGCTTCCCCAGCCGGCTCTTGTAACGGTTCCGCCGCAGGATGCCCAAACCTTGGTTCCGATGGGGGTACCCCAGTCGACACCTTCATGATAGGTCGATGCGCCTTTCAGGCTGATATTCCGTTTTCCGAAATTAGAAGTAATGCTGCCGCCGGACAACGGTTTGATGTAAGTAGGAGGAATCTTAGTGCCGCGCTCCACAATCTTCGCGACTGCTTCCACCACAACTTCTTCTTTGATAATATCTGTTTCCGTCACATTGTCATTGACGTGTTTCACAATGGCAACCACTCTGCGATATCCTGCCACCGGCTCCTGAAGGGTTACCTTCTCCGTGGTATACCAGTCATCGTTGTCAACGTAAATGACCGGTGCCTCATAGGACTCTTCATAGTAGCACTCTTCCTCCCAGACCACAGACAGTTCCGGTTCCGGGACCGTGATGACCAATTCCTGATCAATATGAATGATGGTACGCTCATCCACCAGCGCGGGATTCATCGCAATGATATCATCCAGCGGAATGCCGACCTTATTGGAGATACCGGACAAGGTATCGCCTTTCTGCACAGTATAAATCTGCTGGATCTCCTGCTCTTTGGTTAACAGATCGGAGGCTGTTGCAAGATCCGAGATCTCTCGCTGCGGAAGATATGCTTCCACAACCTCAATATTCTCTGCAAAGCCCATTCCAACAATTCCGTAGTTAAAATCCTCAAAAGACCGTTCATCCGGATTATTTATGGGTTCTTCCAGAATCTCATTGATCTTCTGCTCAATGCCGGCGTCCAGTACCATCGAATCGGCCTGTTCATCAGACACCTTTTCATCCCGCATGGCTGTTCTTGTTGTTTCCACACCGGCCACCAGAACAGTCAGCTCCCTGCCGGGATCCAGCTGGAGTTTCACCGAGTATTCATCCTGTACATCGTATCTGTTCAACGTATCATTCAACAGTGTCTCTACTTCCGTTGCGGATGCCAGATTCACGGTTGTCTGATTAACCTTAACGGTATAGGCAAGCTGCAACGTCTCTTTGATACTCTTCTGCAGAATCTCCGCCATGGAATTGATCACACGGCTTTCCTCATCCAGCTGTCCGAAATATTCCTTGCTGCCCTGAAGTTCCATTTCAGCATCCAGGAAGATCATGCTCTCGTACTGGCAGGCTACTTTTTTCCTCGCTTCCCGAAGACACTTATCCGCGGTCTGACGATCGCCCACCGTTCCGCACGCTTCTCCGTTCAGAACGATCATATAAGTATTCTCCCCGGATGTATCTATTTTAATCAGATACGGAAGACATATCAGGCTAACAAAAAGTGCCAGAAGGGAAACCTTCAGGAATGTGATTCTCAATCGTTTATGATATTTCGTAAGTAATCTCATATCTGTTCCACAATTCCGTTTCACTAACCGTAACATTTTTGTAACAAAAACATTCTAACAGTATTTTGGGGGATTGTAAAGAAATAGTTATGAAGCCTATAATAATCACATACATATAGTACGGTAAGAGGTACGTCATGAATCGGAAAGAACAACACGAAAGCAACATCTTTTTTCATATTGACGTCAATTCGGCATTCTTGAGCTGGAGTGCCGTAAAGCGGCTGAACGCGGGAGATTCCGCCGATCTTCGGACAATCCCTTCCGTCATTGGCGGCGACTCCTCCAAGCGCCACGGAATTGTATTGGCCAAATCCATTCCCGCCAAAGCATTCGGCATCACCACCGGCGAGCCTCTGGCTGCCGCGGTCAGAAAATGTCCGTCGCTTGTCATCGAACCCCCGGATCATCACTACTACTCCGAACAAAGCCGTCTGTTGATGGCGTATCTTGGGAGCATCTGCCCCGAGATCGAACAGGTCAGCGTGGACGAATGCTATATGGATTACACTCCGGTGTCTGCTAACTACGAATCGCCGGAAGCTGCTGCCGACATCATCCGCACACAGGTGCGGGAGCGTTTCGGATACACTGTCAATGTGGGTATCTCGGACCGTAAAGTACTGGCCAAGATGGCTTCCGATTTCGAGAAACCGGACAAGGTTCATACCCTGTATCTGCGGGAGGTTCCGGCGAAAATGTGGCCGCTTCCCATCTCCGACCTGTTTATGTGCGGCAAATCCAGTGTGCATGCCCTGCAGAATCTTGGCATTCGCACCATCGGAGAACTGGCAAACGCAGATCCGGAGGTCATTGCGCTCAATCTGAAGAGTCACGGTCGCCTGCTGTACGATTTTGCAAACGGCAGAGATTCCTCTCCGGTGGAAACCGTCCATCCCGACCGCAAGGGCGTAGGTAATTCCACCACGCTTCCCAGAGACCTCACGGAAGCAAGGGACGCTTACCCGGTTCTGCTCTCCCTTGCGGAGAGTGTAGCGGCAAGATTGCGCCGGGCGGGCAAACTGTGTTCCTCCGTCAGCGTGGAAATCCGCAGCAGCACCTTCGTCAATTCCTCCCATCAGATGCTCCTGCCTGCCCCCACCGACCTGGCAGACGAGATTTACCTCTATGCCCGCAGATTATTCGACACGCTCTGGAATCATGATCCGATACGTCTTCTGGGCATTCGTACCACCCGACTCACGAATTCCGGCGAGCCGGAACAACTGGATCTGTTCTCTCTCGGATTGCAGCAGGTATCCGATACGCACCCCCGGGATACCGCTCCGGAAACCGCTCCGGTAGTCAGCCGGGAACAGAGCGAGAAACTCCGTAAACTGGCAGCCGCCATGGACAGCATCCGTTCCCGCTACGGGGAGAACGCCATCCGCAGGGCATCCGACCGGCATTTCTCCGGGCATGCCGAAAAGGATACATAACCGGAACTGTCAAATAAGAACAGAATCCGGCGGAGGTTTCTATCGCTTGGAGAACTTCGTCTCCCCTGCAATCAAAAAGCAGCCCCCATATTACATCATATGGTCAGGCTGCTCTGTCTGTTCCTGCAATATACGTATATTTATCTCGCTTTACTGCTGCTTCTGTACACTGTAACCAAATCTGCCCAGTTTCTCCCCCAATCGGAAATATTCTCCATGGGAATATGCCACCAATTCCGCTTCGTTCAGTGCAAACCTGCCGGTTTCATCCATGTATCTGTCATCCACCTGCACGCTTACCACTTCCGCAATAAACATATCGTGGCTACCGAGCGGAATGACATCTTTCACCCTGCAGGCAAGATTCACAGGACTCTCCGCAATTCCGGGCGCGCTGACTCCTTCTACGGTACAGGGGGTCAGATGCATCTCTTTGAACTTGTCCACATCCCTTCCGGAACGCACACCACAATAATCGGTTGCATAGGTCAATTCATCGGTTACCAGATTTACCACGAATTCACCGGTTTCTTTGATGATGGGATAGGAATATCTCTCCCTGCGGACGGAGATGGAGAGCATCACCGGATCAGAACAGATTGTCCCTGCCCATGCCACCGTCACGATATTCGGTTTCTCGTCCTTCCGTGCACAGCTGATCATCACTACCGGAACCGGATACAGCATATTGCCTGGTTTCCATGTCTGTTTTGCCATTCTACCGCCTCTCTCAAAGAATCTCCAGATACTGCAACACGGCAAATGCAATATTGCCAATGGTCAGCAGCATGGTAATGATCGCGAACGCCTTCAGGGTACCGATCTTCTTCCGTATCTTTGTATTTTCCACGATGAGCTGCTCATTTTGTGCAGCCAGACGCTCCGCCTGTGTCGAGACGAGATCTGCCTGGTTCTGGAATCCCTGATCCACCACCGCCTGTACATTCCGGTACACCTTCACGCATTCCTTATGTACATTTTCTACAGTCTGGGCATCCTTCTCTGCGTTGCCGTCCATCATGGCCTTTAATTGATCTGCGATCTCCAGATTCTTCAGATTTAGTTTGCTAATCTCCTGAATCCTGGCGTCGTACTCCGAAAGCTGCGCTTTCAGCCGCTTCAGCTCCTTCTCTTCCGCCTCCGCATTTGCTTTGATCATCTCCTGCGCATTGAACTTCTGCGCAATCTTATCCATAAACGTATCCATCCATTTTCCTCCAAACATGACCCAATCTCTCTTTCAATCCATGAATCCATTAGGTTACGCATCGTGCCGACTTCATTTTATCATTTTTCTTCCCTCACTGCAACAGTAGGATATTTTGTGTAATTTGCACAAATTTGTCTACTTCTTTTTTATTGCCTTGTTGATATTAACTATATTTTCACAGCCTGTTCATAATTTGTTCATAATTGGATGGTATAGTTGTTAGCATAGACGAGGGAACACCTGTCGAACAGAATTTTGCGAATTTCAACGATTTTTTTCATAATGGCCGCGGACCGAGAGGTTCGCGGCACTCCTCATTTATAGGAACTTTGTACGCCTGGATCCTGTCTGCCGGATTACCGGCACAGCAATAAGAAACGCCCCGGCACGGTCGCACACGCGTATATTGCAGTACGCGCAAGTGTGCATCCTCCCGGAGCGTTTCACATGGCAGGAAAAATTTCCCGTTATCTTACCCCATTCTGTTCCTCAGACAGTTTCAGAACCTCCTCGTTCAGCGACAGCATCTTATTGTCCAGTTCCGATACCATTCTGGCACATTCCACAAGTTCTTCCTTAATATGAATCGGTGCATTACCTTCGAATTTATAATTGATCTTATGCTCCAGACTCGCCCAGAAATCCATCGCAACCGTTCTAATCTGGATCTCAACTTTGGTATCCACAATCCGGTCCGACAGGAAGATAGGTACGCTGACCAGCATATGATAACTCTTGTACCCACTTGCCTTCGGAGACACAATATAGTCTTTTACCGACAAGACCTTGATATCGTTCTGATTGGCAATCATATCTGCAATTCTGTAGATATCCGACGTAAAAGAACAGATGACGCGGATTCCCGCAATATCGTTCACATGCTCGATCATATTATTGATCGTCGACTCATATCCGTTCTTCTTCAGCTTCTTCACAATACTCTCCGGCGTCTTCAGGCGTGCTTTGATATGTTCAATCGGATTGTATCTATGTACATGCTGGAACTCATCGTTCAGAATCTCCAGTTTGGTTCCGATCTCCTTCAGCGCCGAATTATAAACCAACTGTACTTCCTTCCAGCTGTCTACCGTTTCTTCATTTACCCTAAATTCCATTCCTATCCCCTTTTCTGTTTGATCACGCACTTACAGTATAACATATTCCTCCCCCGGAATGTATAAAAAAGTATGGACTTTTTCTTAATTTATGCCATACTTTTCTTAAAAGATCATAAACAGGAGCGGCGCGATGTTCAGACTCTGGGTAAAAGAATGGAAAAACACAAGAATGATCCGGGACATTACAATCTGTGATGACAGTGCGGATACCCGCACCCACAAGATTTTCCGTGCCCTGGAAGAAGCCTGTCATACATTTAATATCAGCAAGCCTATCTGGCTGGATATGAATATCCGAGAATTCAGAAAAATCTCCAAGACCCGTTTCAGCCGTGACAGCTTTATCGAAGAAGTTCCCTTCGACTATCTGGAAATTCATGTAATAGAAGAAGATCCCGAATCCTATTGATCCGGGATCTTGTACCTGTCAGTCATTCAATCATCATATCCACCCGGATTATGGCTCTGCCATCTCCAGGCATCTTCACACATCTGCCGGATTCCCCGCGCTGCTTTCCACTCCAGTTCCCTCTCTGCCTTGGAAGGATCCGAATAGCACACATCAATATCTCCGGGGCGTCTCGGTTTGATCACATAGGGAATGGTCACTCCGCTTGCTTCTTCAAAATTCTTCACAATATCCAGCACACTGTATCCATGGCCAGTACCGAGATTATAGATACACAGACCCGGATTATCCCGCATCATCTTCCGGATTGCCGCCACATGCCCTGCTGCCAGATCAACCACATGAATGTAATCACGCACGCCGGTTCCGTCGGGCGTATCATAATCATTGCCGAACACCCCAAGCTCCTTCAATTTGCCCACTGCAACCTGGGTGATATACGGCATCAGGTTATTCGGAATGCCGTTCGGATTCTCTCCGATCGTTCCGCTCTCATGGGCACCGATAGGATTGAAATACCGCAGCAGCATCACATTCCACTCCGGATCCGCTTTCTGAATATCGGTCAGAATCTGCTCCAGCATAGATTTGGTCTGTCCATAGGGGTTGGTAATCTCTCCCTTCGGGCATTCCTCCGTAATCGGAACAAATGCAGGCTTGCCGTAAACGGTTGCCGAAGATGAGAAAACGATGTTTTTCACACCATGTTTCCGCATCACATCCACCAGCACCAGGGTCCCTTCAATATTATTCTGATAATACTCCCAGGGTTTCTGCACAGACTCACCGACCGCCTTAAACCCCGCGAAATGAATTACCGCATCAATCCTCTGCTCCTCGAATATCCGGTTCATCGCATCCCGGTCTGCCACATCCGCCTGATAGAAAACCGCCTGTTTCCCTGTAATCTTCGCAACTCTCTCAAGAGACGTCATACTGGAATTGCTCAGATTATCCACAACAACCACATCATATCCTGCATTCTGCAATTCCACCACAGTATGACTACCGATATATCCCGCCCCTCCGGCAACCAAAATATTCATATCTGTTCTCCTTCCGGTTTCCATTACGTTCCATCTGTCTTCTGCTATTATACATGCACGGATTTGTCCGATGCAATTTCCCTATGTTACAAAAACATGTCAAATTGTTAACTGAATCCTGGAGATAAATTCCCGGGCCAGCCGGATCAGCGGATCCGTCTTCTCCCGGATCACCTCCGTACGTTCTTCCTTCGCTGCCAATTCCATCTTTCTTGCCTCAGCCGCAAGTTCACCTGCACCTATTGTGGCAAACACGCTCTTCATGGCATGTACCGAAATCCCATAGTTCTTCCAATCCTGCGCTTCATATGCTTCCATAATCTGATCGCACAACGGCGGAATTCCTTCTATCACGATCTCTATATTCTCTTTTACCCCCTGCATACCACAGGGAGAATGCTCCAGTGCTTCCCGAAGATCAATCAGCGCGGCCAGTTCTTCCGTTACAACAAATCCGCTCCGGTGTTCCTCCGGCGCAGCCTCTGTTCCCTGCCCGGCAGAATCCGCAACCCCTGTGTCTACAGCCTGCCCGACAATCCTGCCCTTTGACGGATCCTTTTCTGTCACGGATAGTTTCTCATCGGTAAACTGTACCAGTTCAGGCGGAAGATACTTGCAGATTGCATTCTCCAGTTCTGCTCCGGAGATCGGTTTCGCCAGATAATCCGTAAAACCTTCCTCCAGATACATCTCTCGGACACCTGAGATCGCATTGGCCGTCAGAGCAACAATCGGAACGGAATCCGCCAATCCTTCCTCACGGATCACATGCAACGTTTCAATACCGTCCATTCCCGGCATCATATGATCCATCAGAATCATATGATAGTAAGGCACACCGGTTCCCATGCTTCCGTTCCGTGCCATTTCCCGCAGACTTTTCACACACTCCACGCCGGATCCGACGGAATCCACCTGTATCTGTGTCCTGCGCAGCAGTTTCTCAATCACGATACGATTCATGGAGTTATCGTCCACCAGCATGATATGTGCCTGCGGAGCCGTCAGAATCCGTCTGGTATCCGCTGTTTTTTTCATATTATTCCGGTATTTTCCCCGATAATCCCCAACGCATTCCTCATCTGTCACAGTCTGCGGTATGTATGCGGTAAAGGTAGAGCCGTAACCCCATTCAGACTCCACATCCAGTCTGCCGTCCATCAGTTCGATGATACGCCTGGTAATGGTCAGTCCGAGTCCGGTTCCCTCGGTATTCCTCCGGTTTTGCTCATCCACTCTCCGGAAAGAATCAAAAATCGTTTCTTCATCCTCTTTCTTAATTCCGCTTCCGGTATCCTTCACACTGATCACCAGTTGGAAATCCGGTGTTCCGATACTATATACACGAAACACAACATACCCTCTGTCCGTGTACTTGATTGCATTGGTCAGAAGATTCATTGCCACCTGTTTGATTCTGGTTACATCTCCGTACAATCGATCCGGCATCTCGGTATCAATCTCCAGATCAAACCGCAGTCCCTTACTCTCCGCCCTGTCCCGCAGCATATCCTCCAGTTCGCAGACAAGCCCGCTGACAGTATACGCTCCGGGAATAATCTCCATCCGGCCCGACTCAATCTTGGAAAAATCCAGAATATCATTGATCAGTGACAATAGCATACGGCCGGAATTATGAATATTCATGGCATATTCGCTGATATCTTCATCATGATTCTCTCTCATGATCATCTCATTCATTCCCAGAATCGCATTGATCGGCGTCCGGATCTCATGGGACATATTGGCCAGGAAGTCCGACTTCGTCTTTGCCGCCTCATTTACCTTTTTCTGCGCTCTCCGATATACCTGATACTGGAAATAGATACCGAATCCCGAGACAAGGGCTACCACATTGTAAGCCACAACCACATCCATCAGCTGCGAGGAACTGTGATTCTCAAACCGCACAATCCACTCCGGATGGAAGTATTCCACCATAACGCATCCCAGATCGACTCCCAGTGAAATCACCGTCATGACTGCCAGATATTTCCCCCGCAGGGACGCAAACAATACCACGATCCCCAGAATGAACCAGCAGGGCATTCCGCTCAGGATACCTCCCGAGCCAAAATAAACAATCGGATAAAAAATACACAGAATGATAAAGAACACAATAAAGCCTACCAGCTGGTATTTCCCCGTTTTATTGGCAATCCATACCAGGAACATCATAATGGCAGACAGGGCAAAAATAGAGAATGCCCCCACCGTGGCTCCGATGGTGAACAGATTCATGATGAACGCCAGCATGCCTCCCAGAGAACCGAACATGGTGATGATATTAAAGGTTCTTCCTTCCAACGGAATGTCTTCCGACAGTATATATTTCTGAATGAGCCTTTTCATCTGTTTGTCACCTCCGTAGTTTTCCACAACACAAAATATGGCATACACCATTCGGTATATGCCATACCTGATATCATTCTTTTCCCATGTATTCTTTTTCCTCCGGAACAGATACCGCATCCCGGTTCCTGACCGGAACAGCGATTCCCCATCCCAGCGTGGTGCCGATTGCCAGTCCGAAGCCGATTCCGAAAATGATATTCTCAAACAGGAGATCTCCTGTCAGGAATCCGATAATTCCTCCCAGAATCATTCCTAGCCACCAGAAAGTCCGCCGTCCCCTCAATGATTGGGGAATCAGCACGAATACAGGACCGTCATTCTCGCCTTTTTTGATACACTGTTGTGCCATATCCATCTCCTCTGTCGTGCACAAACCGTTACATGATTACCTTGATCCAGCCTTCCGGAGCCTCGATTCTGCCCATCTGAATACCGGTCAGTGTATCATACAGTTTCTTCGTTGTGGGCCCCATCTCAGACATACCGCTGGGCAGACAGATCTCCTTGCCGTGATCCACAATCTTGCCTACCGGCGAGATCACTGCGGCAGTACCGCACAGACCTGCCTCAGCCATATCCGGAAGTTCGTCCACATAGATCTCTCTCTCTTCCACTTCCAGACCGAGATACTCCTTGGCAACATATACCAGAGAACGTCTTGTGATGGACGGAAGGATACTGTCAGATTTGGGAGTAACCACCTTATTATCTTTGGTAACAAACAGGAAGTTCGCTCCGCCGGTCTCCTCCACCTTGGTTCTCGTTTTCGGATCCAGATACATATTCTCGTCAAAGCCTTCCTTGTGGGCAGTTACGATTGCATGCAGACTCATTGCATAGTTCAATCCGGCTTTAATATTGCCGGTTCCCTGAGGAGCCGCACGATCGAAGTCGCTGATCTTAATTGTCAACGGTTTCGCTCCACCCTTGAAGTATGGTCCAACGGGTGTGCTGAAGATTCTGAACTGATAGTCAGTGGCCGGTTTTACACCGATTACCGGATTGATACCGAACATAAACGGACGCAGGTACAGGGTAGCTCCCGATCCGTACGGCGGTACATATGCCGCATTTGCCTCTACCACCTTCGCAACCGCATCCACAAATTTCGCTTCCTCATATACCGGCATCTCCAGTCTGGCTGCGGAGGCTGCCATACGTGACGCATTTAAGTCAGGACGAAATGTAACGATGTGTCCGTCCTCAGTCGTATATGCTTTCAGACCTTCGAAAATCGTCTGGGCGTACTGCAGAACGCAGGCACACTCACTCATGGTAATCATAGAGTCAGAGATCAGCTGTCCGTCATCCCATGCTCCGTTTGTATAGTTTGATACAAATCTCTTATCTGTCTCAACATATCCGAACCCAAGATTTGCCCAGTCAATGTCTTTCTTCTCCATTGTCCTCTCATCCTTTCCTATTATTGTCTAAAATTACCTAAAGTATAGCACATTGTCGAAAACTATCAAGTGCGAATCTTGGACAGCCTACGGATTCTTATGCCGGAAAAGAATATGCCGGACCAATCCGCCGTATTTGAACGTCGTGGCGGCGATCTCAAATCCGCAGCCGGTCATCCCTGCAAGGCTCGCTCCGTTCTCCGGATGTACCGTGGCAAGATAATACGCATACGGCATATCCCTCAACCACTCCAGCGCGGTCCTCGTCAGTTGCTTCTGGATTCCCCTTCCACGATACGTCGGAAGCACTCCGGCAGATTCAAAATGCGCCACAAGATTCATCCGGTCGATCCCACAGGAACCGGGAAACTCCCCGTCCCCGGCATCCCACCGCTCCCCGACGCAGGTGTCGAACGCTTTCCTGTTGTATTCATACAGATCCCGCAGGAGATTGTCCTGCGCCTGTCCCGGGAATCGTATCACCAGATACCCGACCGGTTCTGCCCCGCTCTCCGCCAGCAGAATGAACCCTTCCTTCTCCACATGACGTTCCACGAAAGAATCATCATCCGCAAAAAAGTAATCCGGATTCTCCATCGCCTCATCAATCAGATGAATCATCCTGCAGATTCTCCCGATATCCTCCTGTTCCGCTCTTCGTATCCTTATCTTTTCCATCTTCCGTATTCCTCCCGGGGTATCATAGTCCGCACCGGTCTACCGTATCCCCTGATCCTCAAAAACAAAATTGTAATCTGAATAACCCTGTGGTAAAATTCATATAGTCTAGTATAACATAAAAGGAGTGTTCTCATCATGGAATTAACAATCATAGAAGTACTGAAATCCATTCTGTTCGGCGTTGTGGAAGGAATCACGGAATGGCTTCCTATCAGTTCTACCGGGCACCTGATCCTCCTGGATGAGATGGTCAGTCTGAATGCAGGCGATGACTTTAAGAATATGTTTGAAGTCGTGATCCAGTTGGGCGCCATTCTCGCCGTCATTGTCTTTTTCTGGAAGCAGATCTGGCCCTTCGGTCACAGGAACAATGACTGCCCTGTCCGGGAATCCGGTCCGCTGTCCTACTGTAAGAAAAACGTATGGATGCTCTGGTTCAAGATTCTGGTGGCATGCATTCCGGCTGTTGCCCTGATTCTCGGGCAGAAGGTAGTCGGAAAACTCCTGGATCGACAGATCAATGTGGAGGATATGTTCAAGAGTCCTGTGTGTGTTGCCATTGCCCTGATTGTCGTCGGCATCGCATTTATCCTCATTGAGTCCGTTCACCGTGACCGGGCTTCCAGAATCAGTGATGTCGGAGACATTTGTTTCCGGACCGCATTCCTCATCGGTATTTTCCAGTTGCTCGCAGCCGTTTTCCCCGGTACCTCCCGTTCCGGTGCAACCATTCTGGGAGCCCTTCTGTTGGGCGTTTCCCGCAAGGCTGCTGCCGAATTCACCTTCTACCTTGCCATCCCGGTTATGGTAGGTGCCAGTGCACTGGAGCTTCTGGAATACGGCAGTCTCAGTTCCGCCGAGTGGGTCATCCTGTCCGTTGCCTTTGTGACCGCATTCCTGGTTTCCCTTATCATCATCAGGTTCCTGATGTCCTACATCAAAAAGCATGATTTCCGGATCTTCGGCTGGTATCGAATCATCCTGGGCATTGTTGTCCTGATCTTCCTGTATGCCCGCATCTGACACTTCCAAAAAGCAGTCCGTAATGCGTTCTTCCCAAAGATGCATTACGGACTTTTTTACTCAATGGATATTCTGTTGAATACTTCCATAATGGAATCAATGGAAGCCTTCTGCTTCTCCTCACCTTCCAGATCCATCACTATCTTCCCCCGATTCAGCATGAGAAGACGATTACCGTACTCTACCGCATATCGAAGGTTATGTGTGACCATGATGGCGGTCAGCCCTTTCTCCCGAACCACCTTATCGGTCAATTCCATGATAATCTCCGCTGTCTTAGGATCCAGGGCCGCTGTATGCTCGTCCAGAATCAGGAATCTCAGCGGAGTCATGGTAGCCATCAGAAGCGCAACCGCCTGCCTCTGTCCGCCGGACAGATTTCCCATCTTCACATGCAGCTTATCCTCCAGCCCAAGACCAAGGGCGGCAAGCTGTTCCCGGTATACGTCGATTTTCTTTTTGTTTACGCCCCGGGAGAGTCCGAAAGGCTTTCCCTTGTTGTCCGCCAGAGACATATTCTCCAACATCGTCATATTGGGACAGGTGCCCAGGGCAGGATTCTGATAGACACGCCCCATGGTCGCATATCTCTTATAATCCTTGATTCTTGCAATACTTCTTCCGTCCAGCTTCACGTCTCCGGATTCGATCGGAATGGAACCGCAGATGATATTCAACAGGGAAGTCTTCCCGGAACCGTTACTACCCACCACAGATACGAACTGTCCGTCCCCCACAGTCAGTGAGAACCGGTCGAAGAGTTTCATTTCGGTAATCATTCCCTGATGATAGATTTTCGTTATATTCTCGATACTAAGCACGGATGATCTCCTCTCCCTTGTGATTCGATAACACAAGAACAAGCAGGAACAATACGGCCGTCACCAGTTTCAGCAGATTTGCAGGAAGTCCGATATGAATCGCCACCTGAATACAGGCTTTGTAAACCACAGAACCTGCCACAACGGCAGTGGTTCCCTTGACAAAAGACAATCTCTTGAACAGGGAAATACCGATAATGACCGTTGCCAGTGCAAATACCACCTGACCGGTTCCCATGGTGGCAGAGAAGCTTCTCTGTTCATGACAGACGATACATCCGCTTAAAGCCACCAGCGCGTTGGCGATGGCAAGTCCCCGGATCTTCACGTTGCCCGCATTACGCCCAAGACTTGTCACCAGAGTTCTGTTATCCCCCACAGCCCGCAGCAGTAATCCGGACTTGGTTTTCAGATACAGATCCAGAACGATTTTAACGATGACGATAATGATCAGGGATACGATTAGTTTCCGCATGAGCAGACTCAGACTGCCCAACACCGCCATGGTGGGAGCTGCTGTGAAAATCGTATCCGTAGCGCGCCCTACCGGCAGATTCGACCCTGCGATCTGCAGGTTGATGGAAAACAAAGCCGTCATCGTAATAATCGCGGACAGCAGATCTCTGACATGAAGTTTCACATGGATGAACCCGGTACACAGACCTGCCAGCGCCCCGCATCCAAGCGCGATGGGCAGTGTCAGGAACGGATTCACGCCTTTGGTTAACAAAACGGCGGTGACGGCCGCTCCCAATGGGAAGCTGCCGTCCACAGACAGATCCGGAAAATCCAGGATCGTATATGTAATGTACACGCCGAATGAGATCAGGGAATAGATCAAACCCTGTGTTACTGTGCTGATAATCAGATCAATCATGTTATCCTCCGAAAAAGCAACATTTACTCCGCAGTTTCGATTGCCTTATCCGTAATCTCCGCGGGAACGGTAATATTCAGTTCCGAAATTGCGGTGGAATTGATATAGATCCCATACTCTGAGATTGTCTCATACGGGATATCGTCACAGGAAGCTTCTCCTTTTAAGATCTTCGCTGCCATCTCACCTGTCTGAATTCCCAGCTGATAATAATCAATTCCTGCTGCGGCAACACAACCGAGTTTTACCTGCTCCACCTCTGACCCATATACGGGAACCCCCGCTTCATTGGTCTTCTCCAGGATGGACGCAAGAACACCTACCACATTGTTATCGGTCAGATTGGAGAAACAGTCAACCTGCTCGCTGAGCAGTGTGTCTACGGCCTGTGTTACCTCTGACTGCTGTGTGACACCGATTGCAGCAATCGTAAAGCCGTAATCCCCGGCCTTTTCCTTGTACTCTGCAATTGCGGATACGGAATTCTGCTCGCTGGTCGTATAGATGATACCGATTTTCTCTGCTTCCGGCTGCATCTTACGGATCAGATCCATCTGCGCTTCCACCGGCAGTTTATCGGATGTACCGGTTACGTTACCGTCTGTCAGTCCTGCTGCCTTGGGGTCTGTAATTGCCGTGAATACCACCGGAATATCCTTGTCCTCTGCCGCAGCGTAGCATGCCGTTGCGCTGGGGGTTGCGATGGCCACCATCATATCCACATCATTGGCGGAGAAGCTCTGTCCGATCTGGGTTGCAATGGCATCGTCAAAACCTGCATTCTGATAATCAACCTCGTAATCAACACCCTTCTTCAGACCTGCCTTCTCCAGACCTGCGAGAAATCCTTCCCTGCAGTTGTCCAGAGAGCCGTGCTCCCCATACTGTGAGATACCGATCTGATACTTCCTGCTGCCGTCATTCTTCTTGCCGCAGCCTACACCTGTTACCATCATGGTTGCTGCCATGATCCCTGCCATTACTCTTGCAATCATTCTCTTTTTCATAATGTTCTCTCCTGCCTTTCCTATCATGTGAACGGTTACCGATACGATCCGGAGCTCTGCCGCAGGGCACTTTTTGTTCAATGGAACCAAATCCGTGAAACAAAAAAACGTCCCTGATCGTATCTGATCAAGGACGGGTAAATTCTTACTCGCGGTACCACCTTTATTCATTCTTGCGAATGCACTCATCATGTACTTCCATACATGCGCCGTTATAACGTTCGACTCACGTCTCCCCTACTGGATCTACGGATCATCCATCTTCCTCATCCCAATCTGTGCTGTGAGATATCCGATCCCATAATCTTTCAGTTCGCCCTTGCGAGACCATTCACCAATCTTCCGAACGCAGCCTTCCCACCGCCGGCCGCTCTCTGTGCTTCTTCCAAATGGATACTTTTCTCGTTCATCGGTTTTCCTATGACATGAACTATATTCCATCTCCTTTCATTTGTCAAATACTTTTTTCCAACTCGGAAGCGGAATCTTTTCCCATCCGGAATGTGGAATCCGGATCTGCCGTTTCTTTACACCCAATCCCGGCTGTGATACATTGACTATAGTGATCCCGGTAACAGAATGAAAAAGATCTTGTGCAAATTGCCATGTACAATATCTGTCAAGGACTTTTGACACACGAATCACGATGGTACAAAAGCACCTGCGGGACACCATTTTCCGTAAATGCAACCGGAAGTTGACAGATTGAAATTCCAAGTTGGTGTTCTTTTCCTCTGCAAAAGAATACAATCAGAGCATCCAATTATAAATCAGACAGTTGAGGAGAAATCATTATGACACTCGGTAGCAAATTAACCAGATTACGCAAAGAACACAACGAGACCCAGGAACAGTTTGCAGAGCGATTGGGAGTATCCAGACAAGCCGTCAGCAAATGGGAATCCGATCTGGCTTACCCGGAGACCGATAAACTGGTCCGGATCGGAGAACTGTATCACTGTTCCATGGATTATCTGTTCAGAGAAAACGTGGAAGATCCGTCCGGCAGCCAGCCGGAAGCAGGCACGGCCTCCGATTCCTGCAATGCATCCGCCCGGAGCACCCCCCTGTACCTGAGCCTGTCCTCCTACGAGAAGAAAAGCCGCAAAATGATTGGTTCCGTTCCATTATGGCACATCTGCTTTGACCGCCGCAAAGCCGCACGGGGCGTGATTGCGATCGGCTTCCGGTCGAAAGGGGTTCTGTCCGTGGGACTTTTAAGCCTTGGCATATTCTCTGTTGGGCTTCTGCCTATCGGACTGATCAGCCTGGGCGTTTTGGCGCTTGGAATCATTGCTGCCGGAAGCATTTCTCTCGGCGTAATCGCCGTGGGAGCCATCGCAGTCGGCATCTTGTCACTGGGCGCTCTGGCAGTCGGAGAATATGCCCTGGGAGCTCTGGCAGTCGGCAAATATGCAGCACTTGGGGATCATGCCCACGGGGCGGTGGCCATTGGCAAAACCTTTGCGGAAGGAAGCCTTTTTACCACGACCGATTCCCGGTCCATGCTGGATCTTCCGGCACTTCGCCAAACAATTCTGGATCATGCCCCGACGCTGTTACGATGGGCAGCTGCACTTTTCACCCATATGATATAGCGGAAACCATGCCGTCCGTCTGCGGTGTTGCAAAACCTTTCCCCATCAGCCCTTGCAGACTATCCTACAGGATTGAGCCGGAATGTGAATATCCTTTGACAGAAATGTCGATTGGATATACAATAGTACTTAAGTCATACCAAAATCGACTACGCAACAACGTCACTCATCCTGCAATGGGTGACGTTTCTTGCTCAGTCATTCAGGGGACAAATAATCATCCTGTTCAGGGATGAAATATCAGGTGGACATCAGAATGAAAAATTACCTCTCTCTAAAAGCAACGGAGGATGAACAGGGCAGCCAGTCCTACACCGCGAATACCTACTCCGTCAGATGTATGTGGGTATCCGCAGTGGTAGTCAGTGTCTGCTGGCTTCTGAATAAATTACATATTTTTATCGTGGATCAGTCTATCATGAATCTGGCCTTCATAGGATCGATGGGATTTGTTGTGCTGGCATATACCGTAAAGCATACCCTTGGTTTTGAACGCCGCTGTTCCAGTTATATCATCCTTTTTCTTCTGGTCGCGATGCTTACTTTTGTCAATATGGAGCTGTCATATCACGTCACACTGTTCATGCTGTTCCCCATGGTTTGCTGTGTATTGTACAATGAGCGCTGCTTCACAATCTACACTCTGGCACTCAGCATACTAGGCATCCTCGGTTCCGTCATTGCAGGCTTCTATATCGGCTTATGCGATGCCAACATGCTGCTCTTAACCTGGTCAACAACGGAGAAGCATCGGACCGAGATTCTGTCCGGCACACTGAACACCAACTCGGATCTTGGCAAACTGATTCTCTTCTTCGTAGTTCCGAGGCTCCTGGCCTTAATCGGCATCACGATTCTGCTTCGCTATATCATGCGGGAGATTCAGGAGAAGACCGCTAAGGCCGTAGAAAACCGCCATTATGCAGACATGGATGGTCTGACAGATATCTTCAACCGTCATAAGTTCGAGAACATGATTGAGACGCATTACAAGAAACAGAATTCCATTGCGGTACTTTACATCGACGTAAACGACCTGAAGAAACTGAATGATCGACTCGGTCATGAATACGGCGATATCCTGATTAAAGGGATGGCGAGCATCCTGAAGGACTTCCAGACAGACCATTGCCATGCATATCGTGTGGGCGGTGATGAATTCGTACTGGTGCTGGAGAATCCTCAGGCAGGAGATCGTGTGGCTCTTGTATCTGCCATTCAGACAGAGATTACAAACCGAAAGTTGGAAAACGGTGTTGTGTTATCGGCAGCAATCGGAAGTGCAGAGGGAGACAGCATCCGGATTGATGAGATCATCAAAGAGGCGGACGAGAGAATGTATGCAAACAAACAGAAGATGAAAGCGGAATGGAAACAGGTTCCGTAGGCAATAAGAAAACTGCCGGGTACACGCCCGGCAGTTTGTGTGTCAGATAATCTGTTTCACAGGACCCCCTTGAAACCGAAGACTCCTACCTTCCACCATTAAATGAAAAGGGATCCAACCCCGATACCGACAATCAAGGCAATCAAATAGATAACTGTCATGACAATACCGCCAATCATACCGATCGTACCCAGAATCTTACCGGTCTTCACCTGACCGCTCTGCAGACCGCCCTCCGCATAATATCTGTTTGCTTTGGACATGGCAATCGCGCCCAGAACAATACCCGCGATACTTACAAACGGTTCCCACGCAAGTGCAATTGCGATAATACCCATTACCAATACGGATGTAGGACTTACACTGGTCATAACCGGTGCCTGCTGGTAACCATAGGGCTGCGGCTGTGCATATGTATTCTGCTGCGGCTGTCCATACGGATTCTGTGTCGGCAATGCATTCCCGCAAGTCGGGCAGATCACTGTTCCATCTGCAACATTCGTTCCACATTTCTGACAAATCATATTCTCTCCTCCCACCGCGCAACGATTCGTATCCGTCGTTCGCTTCACGGTTCACACTAAAAATGAAATATTCGACGTGCATCCCTTCCTATGCGTTCTTCCGCAGAAATGCAACAATAGCATCGTCATACGCCTGCTTGTTGTTAGCACGGATTCTGGAATGCGCACCCTTATTATACCATACTATCTTCTTATTGGAACTACATTTTTCATATAATTCTTCTGCCTTCTCCGGGAGGGAAAAGGTATCCTCCTTACTGTGCAGGAACAGAATCGGCCGGTCCAGTTTCCCGATTCTCCGAATCGGTCCGTCTGTCAACACGTTCACTCCGGAGAAAATCCGGATATGAAGCATCACTTCCAGAGCAAATGGGAACAACGGATGTTTATCCTGTATCATGTGATTTTTGAAGGTCTCGTAGAACGTCGTATACATTCCTTCCGCCACCATGGAATGGATATAATCCGGACAGTCTTCGCTGGTCAGTGCGAACAACGCAGCAGCGGACCCGATACAGATTCCATGCAAAACCACGCTCTCATTGCCCAGTTCATCATGCAGCAGCCTGCTCCAGGCCAGTATATCTCTGTACTCTTTTTGGCCCAGGGAGTTTCTCTTTCCCTCTGATTTGCCGTGTGCCCGGTTATCAATCACCAGCACATTCAACCCTTCCTGTCTATAGGGCTCGGCAAAATAGTAGGAATAGAGCAGGGATTCCATACGTCCTGCAATAATAATGACGGCACGCGTTCCGCCGAAATCAAAGTACTCACCATACAGATGATATCCGTCACTGACAATATCGACTTCCCGCTTCTTCTCACTGTACCTGGCATCCCATTCCATGCCCTCATCAAACATATTCCTGTATTCCTCATCATCCGGAATACTGCACTCTCTCCCCCATTTCTCCGGCTTATTACGCACCAGAAGCACATAGTAGATGGCGAAAGACATCGCCAGTGTTGGCAGGATACCGAATACAACAATTACTCCGATTACAATGAAAATTATGGTATGAATCATTTTATTCTCCCGACTTTACTTATATGACACCCAGAAGCCAGCGGTATATTCTCTGACCGCCATCCATAAACTGAAGCTCCAGAAGCGGATACTCCTCCCTGATGGCGTCCTCCAGGCTACTCTCCTGTGCCGGATCCACATCCTCTCCCCGGAAAATCACGCAGTACTCTTTGTCTGCTATTCCCTCAATCTTATGCAGACCACCCATCACTGCCTCGATTGTATCCCGGCAGGAGAATACCAGCCGGTCATTCACCAGGGCAATCTCCTCTCCGACCTTACAGCCGATTCCGTTATGGGCATAGTCTCTGGATGCAATCGTCTGCGACAGGGTCACAATATTGCCGGCCCCGCTGAGCATCGCCTTAATTCTCTTGTCAGTAACCTCATCCGGAATATCCATGGACAGTGCGTAATATCCTTCCACCATACTGGTTGTGGGAAGTACATGAATCTCGGATTCCCCAAACATGGCAGCCGCCTGTTCAGCGGCACGTACGATATTCTTATTGTTCGGCAAAACAACAATCGTATCCGCATTCGCCTCCCGGAACGCATCCAGGAATTCCTGGGTGGAGGTATTCATTTTACTGCTTCCGTCCAGCACCACGGTACAACCGAGATCCGTAAATACCTTTTGCATACCTGCGCCGTTCACGACGGCCACGACAGCCATCTGAAGGTGAACCCTTTCCTGCTTGGGCATTTTCCGGATAAATTCATTGTGCTGGACCTGCATATTATCCAGTTTAAAGGTCAGAAATTCTCCGAATTCCTGACTCATGGCAATTACCTTGCCGGGCTTCATGGTGTGAATATGTACCTTTACCCGGGTGCCGTCCTGGGTTACCACAATGGAATTGCCGAATAATTTCAGATCCTCCGTGAACGTGGCAATTCTGAACCGGTGATTATAGCTGTCCCCGTTCATCAGCTGTAATATGAATTCCATGCAGTAGCCTTCTTCAAAAGGACTGTTCTCGTTGAAAATATCCTCGGAAATATCTGTCCTGGGTACGGTTTCGCCACTGCCGCTATCCTGCAGGGTCTCTCCGCACAGATACTTATACATTCCCTCGAAAATCGTGATATATCCCACAGCTCCGCTGTCCACGACTCCGTATTCTTTCAATACGGCCAGCATATCCGGAGTTGCCGCAAGCGTCTTACGCATCTGCGCAATATACATGCCTAACAGCGACTCGATGGACGTGTTGCGGTCCAGCTGTGTTCTGATCAGTTCGATTCCTTCCCTGGCAACCGTCAGAATCGTCCCTTCCACAGGGCATACAACCGACTGATAGGCAACCCGGTATCCTCTGATCAGTGCATTCCGCATATCGGCGATATTGGCTGCCTGACAGCGTGCCAGTTCCTGATAGATTCCTTTGAAAATCTGGGACAGAATGACGCCCGAATTTCCCCTTGCCCCCAGCAGCATGCCTTCCGACAGATCCCTTAAATACAAACCGATCTCTGTCCTTCCTTTTGCTCTGCGCAGTCCGTTCTCCAGCGTCAGCCGCATATTGAGTCCGGTATCACCGTCTGCAACCGGGAATACATTCAGACCGTTGATGGTCTCTTCCGCTGTCCGGATGTTCGCCAGACCGTTTCTCAGCATTTTCTCCAACAGAAATCCATTTACTCTTCTTGTCATGATACATTAACTCCGGTATCTCTTTTCTACTTCTGTACTACTCTTTCGTATCATCCACTTTCCGGATGCCCAGCGTCTTCAGTGAATCCGGCAGGAACCTGGTCAGCATCAGTGCGATGACCACTGCGCCGGCGCTTATGGCGGTCATAAACCAGATCGGGCTCATTCCCCCATCCGTTACGTGTTCACTTGCTTTTTTCAAAGCCGTCAGCACCAGACCCGTGGCAACGCCGGTGGACACTCCGGCAAACAGCCCCTGTACCGCAAAATACATCGCCGAATGGGATCTGCCTGTTTCCTGTTCTTCATCCGCAGCAAGCTGTGACGGAATGGAATACGCCACCGCAAACATGGAGCCGATGGAGAATGAATTCACAAGACCTGTCAGTATGGAGCAGACAAGCTTCGCCGTCCCCTGCAGAAACGCCACACCAAACAGCAGCAGCATCCCTGCGGCGAACATAATCAGCGTATACCGAAAAGAAAAGGCAAATCCGCGGCTGTGCAGCAGTTTATTATACAGGATCAGTGTAAAGGGCACCGGCGCAAAGGATGCCATCATGACGAAGATCATGCTCATGCCGGTGGACGAAAAGTATTCATTTATCCCGCCCAGAAACAACTGCACCCCAAAGGTCATAAAAGAGTATACCAGCATCCAGAGGATGAAGGATCTGTTCCGGATCGTATACGCCAATGACTTGAACAAGCCGGGTGTTTCCTCTGTATCCAGCTCGCCCTTCAGGTTGGACGGCTCTTTGATCATGAACAGAGGAATCAGCATGGTCAAAGCCATCGGAAGCACCAGAAGCGCAACGATGCGAATATTCATACCGTTCAGCAGGGCACGAACCACTACATATCCGAGAATATAATATACAATATCACAGACAGATTTCACATTGGACAGAATGGATCTCTCCCGCTCTGTTTCCACGATCTCCGTATAGGTCGCATAATAGGTAACCATAGTCAGCGTATAGAAGCTGTAAAAAACACAGAGAACGAGACCGTAATATACCGTATTCAGCATGGTGCTCCCGGATGGATTCGGAATGAACAGAAAAGCTGCATACGCCGCCAGCATGGGAACCATACCGATGATTAGGGACGGTCTCCTGCGGCCCCACCGGGAACGTAGACGATCCGTCAGCGAAGCCATGGGAATATCGATTATCCCGTCAATGATCTTGGCAACCAGTACAAATCCTGCCCATACCCCGGCTATGACCAGATCATAGCCTTTATAGGTCTGGAATTGTCTTGCAGTCTGTTCAAATCCGCCGGCTATCAGCGCGGAGCACAGGTAGGAACCCATCATCAGGTTCAACATATTCACTCCCATTGCTGAAACAGCGTATACGAACAGCTGCCACCGCTTCGTTAATTTCCTCATTCATTGCCTCCATTGATGAGCTTGTCAAGCAGGGCTCTCTCATCCACAAGTCCTTCTGTAATCGGTTTTCCCACATAATATGCCGCCATCAGTCCGGGGCCCACATTTATACCGCTAAGGGGATACAGATCATTGATATAAACTGCCTTGGGATGGAATCTGTCTTCAATCATTTTCTTATATTCCACTGCCTGGGCGTATCGGTTGGACTGGGCAATGAAAATAATCTGATCTTCCGGATTCTCAATCTCCGCTTCCATATAGTCCAGCAATACCGGGTATGCGGCTTTTGCCCCCTTCACCTTACCGATTACAGTGGTCAAACCATTGTAGTCAAACTCACCGATGGGTTTCACGCCTGCAAGGGTTCCGAAAAATGCCTTTGCATGGGTCAGTCTTCCCTTTTTGGCAACAAAGGACAGATCATCCAGCCAGCCTGTCTGGTGGAAACGATTCTTATTCTGTTCGATATATTCTGTCACTTCCTGAATGCTCATACCTTCGTTCCGCAGTTTCGCTGCATAGACCACCAGCAGACCGAAGCCGGGGCCGAAGCGCAGGGAATCCACACATTCGATCACTGCATCCGGATACTTTTTCAGTACGTTCTCTTTAGCCATCAATTTGTTGTTATATGCACCACTGATGCCGGAAGACAGTGCAATCGCCAGAACCGGAATACCCTCTGCCGCATATTTCTCAAACATTTCCTCACATTCCTCCACATTGGCAGGAGAAGTGGTATATCCGGAGGGATTCTTCTTCAATTCGCCATAGAAGTTCTCCATGGACTCAAACCGATTCCACTCAGCGCAGAGTGTAATGTCACTTCCGTCCGGAACACTGATATGTCCGGGCATCAGAATAATGTCATATTCCTTCAGATATTCCTCCGCAAGGTCACATGTGGCATCTGCCATAATCACAAATCTACTCATCTTCTTTTCTCCTATTTACATATTTTTCCGGATGAAATCCATGACTTTCTCTTCTGCTTCCGCACCGCCCGCCAACAGGCTGACAGTATGCGCTGCCCCTTCCACGAACAGGGCATCCTTGGATCCGCCGTAGCATGCATAGTTCTCCCGTCCGCAGCTGACCGGAACACTCTCATCCGCTGTTCCATGCAGGAAAAGAGCAGGTATTACGGATTCTTGCAGGGATTGCTGCACAGAATCCTTCATATTGATTCCAAGAACAATTCTGGCGGTAAGGACCATCGCAGGATTCAGAACGGCTCTGGGGACATGCCATTTCCTGCAGTCCTCCCGCATCTGCTGATACGGGGAATCGAAACCACAGTCCAGAATCGCTGCACCAACCCGGCTGTTCCCCAGTTTATCCAATGCATAACTGATCGCCGCACATCCCATGGACATGCCATAGAGTAATATGCGCTGGCAGCCCCGTTTCTCCAGTTCCCGTACCCACTCTATTATATCATACTGTTCCAGAATTCCAAGTGTGGTATACCGGCCTTCACTGTCTCCATGGGCTCTCTGGCATACAAACAGAAGATTATACCCCTGGTCATACAGCAGACTTCCGGCCACAGCCAGCTGGTCAACGGGATCTGCCCGAAATCCGTGGGCAAACAGTACTGTCTTGTCCGATCCGCAGTCCACATAGCGTCCGGACAACAGAAGACCGTCTCCGCTCTTCACTGCGATGATCCCGCCGGGCAGTTCGTCAATCCGCCTCCTGGCAGCAAGAATGCGCTCCGCAAAGGGTTCGTAATAGGTCCCTTTCATGGATTCTTCCGTAAGCCGGATGCATTTTTTGCGCCGGAACACCGTGAAAAAACCAAACACCCCGGGCATATAGATAAACAGAATATATACTGCCAATACGAATGCAGCAGCAATCACGACGTTCAATCCGATTCTCCCCATATTTTTTTCCCGCTTCTCAATGTATCCTGATCCAGAATATGGGCAGCCTGCCCATCGTAATAATAGACACAGACTACCGGCAGACGGTCCCCGCATACCGACAGCAGCATCTCATCCTGCATGCCGATCCGGTAGGTTATCACATCCCGTCCAACCGTCTGAATTCTGTCCGGTCGGAATCTCGTTCCGTCATATCCCTTGAACAGGCTCTCCTTCTTCGTCCAGACCGTCAGCAGTTCCTCCACGGATTCCTCCGGGTACGCCTCCCGCTCTTCCGGGGCAAAAACTTTACGTCGCAGGGTTGCCACCTGATCTGCGTATCGTGTACCTGCCACAGCCAGATTCTCCATATCCACACCAACCGCACCGTTTGACACTGCAACCGCCACCGCACCGTCCGTATGGGTAATGGAGAACTTCAGTTCCTCACACTGCCATTTTCCATACTTATCCCGGACCAGATCCAATTCGTTCATCTGCATCCGGAAAGAATGCTGCACGGCATATGCAAGTGTTTTCCATGCAATATACTTCTGCTGTTTCGTCTTCTCATGCCTGACACGTTGGATCTCTTTGTTTCTTGCCTCCGGAATCACATCCTCCACCGTACAATGCTCCGGAACTGTTGCAATGTATACATCCAGAATCGGACGGCTGTTCCACTTTCTCCGGGCATTCTCTTCCTGTGAACTGCGCCGGATTCCGAACACGCACTCATAGGCAAAGTGTTCACAATTGTAATGGATGAAATCATACCCGCCCCGGCCAAGCTTACTACGGGCGTTCTCAACAATCTGCTTCCTCGGATAGCATTTTCCCGCTTCCTTTTTGTCATACGCTGCCACTTCCACAATATTCCCGCAGGAAAACGTATCAATATCCGTTGCCAGTACCACAATATCCCCGGACTGATCACGATATTCCGGGATCGGAGGCAGACCGAACTGAATCACCTCTTCTTCAGACACAAAGATCCCGTAATGCTCGATCGAACCGATATGTACCCGGATCATATCCCCCGGTTGACAGGTCGTCGGCCACCATCTCATTGCAGTTTTTCCTCGATATAATCAACCACATTTCCCAGTGTTCTGAAATCGGACATACTGACATTCTCAAAACGAATGCCAAAGGTTTCTTCCACCGCAATCACAATATACAGGATTCCGATGGAGGTAAATCCGAAATCGGTAGTAAGCTCCCAATCCTCTGTACAGCGTTCCACCAGGGCACGGTTTTTCTCATCTGAGGTAATCAATATCTTTTTCAGTTCTTCAACAATCTCACTTCTGGTTAATTGCATTTCTTATATCTCACAATCTTCATACTCGGTGTTCTCTCGAAATCACTTGTCCGGATCTCGATTCGGCTGACCCTCTCATGTCCCTGCTGTTCGCTGTTCACACGATTCAGCTCCGCCATCATATAGGCATGTTTGTCTTCTGCCTGAATAGCTGCAACCCCTGCCTCACGGGGTACAATCTCCAATGCCAGGATGTGCTGTCCGCCCTCTGCAATGTCCTCGAATACCTGGGAGGCAGCAACAAAAGGAAGCTCATCGAATCTGGCTTCCAGTACGGCAGGAGAGATATTCTCCCCGTTGGAGAGGATAATCAGTTCCTTGATCCGCCCTGTGATATACATGTATCCATCCTCATCGATCCGAACCAGATCCCCGGTACGGAACCAGCCGTCTGTGTAGGGATCCTCATCCTCACCAATGTAGCCTGTCATCATGTTCCTGCCCTTCAGCCACAGTTCTCCGTTCTCGATACGATACTCCTGGTTCGGGAAGAGCATGCCCACGGAATCCGTATGGGTGAGGCTCTCCGGATTCCCGGATACCAGATTCGCAGACTCGGTAAGTCCGTACCCTGGCAGAAGCGTAATTCCGTATCTGGCACACTCTGTTACCAGATATGGGCTAACCGGTGCCGCGCCGCAGATAATCGTCTTCAGATCCTCTCCCAGCATATTACGCCCGAACTTGCCCGATAATGCCAGCGCCATCTCCACAAGTGCCGGAACCACCACCAGAATATTCGGTTTGAACACCGCAATATCGCGGAACATGTCTTTATTATTTCTGCAGATATACAGCGAACTTCCTGTATACAATGACGTCATCAGATTGCGGATCAGACCGAACACATGAGACATCGGCAGTACCAGCAGATATCTCTGGCGGAATACCTCCCGATATCCGTAACAGCCGTTGACGGTTCCCTGCATCACGGCTTCGTTGGAGAGAAGCGCACCTTTGCTCTGACCCGTGGTTCCGCCGGTGAACATAATCACGCAGGGGGTCTTGCCGGTACAAGCAACCGCCTCTGTTGCCGTATCGGAGCCGGAAGTAATATCAATTCTTGCCACATGAGGCGCCTGTGCCGCTACCACAGACAGATTGTCGGCAAGTGCCGGACTGTATACCAATGTCCGGATTCCGAACTTCATACAGCAGCCGAACACTGCGGGTGCCGGCAGCTGCGCCGGCAGAATCACTGCGGTGTATCCCAGCGTCACAACTGCCATATATGCTTTCACGAAATCATAGCAGTTGGGAGAATAGATTCCCACTCTCACCTGCTCTCCCTCCGTATGCTCCCTCAAAACCGTGCGGAAAGCGGCCATGTCCTGATCCAGCTTCGCATATGTATATTTCTCCCCGTTATCCTCAATCGCCACATCGGACGCAAATTCCTTACGGCTGCGCTCCCACATCTGTGTTACGGTTTCAAAATCCTGAATTCTCGCAAAGGTTTCCGGATCCGTGTATTTTGCGAAAATTTCCTTACTTGGTGAATGCATTCTTTTTTCCTCCTGTAATCAGTTTCTCCAATTCCTGTTCCCGCTCCCGCAGCATTGCCGCCGTCTCTTCGATCTGGGTCATGGAAGGTCTGGCGCCATGCAGCGCCACAATATCCACCGGCTCTCCGATGGCTATTTTCGTTCTGTTGTAGATATGTTCCCGTTTGTGGATATAGACGGGAACAATCGGTTTCCCGCTCATCACGCTCATCAGAACCATGCCGGATTTAAACTGATCCAGTCCGTTGTCCGCATCGGTGTTCACATGTCCCTCCGGGAACATGGATACCACTTCGCCGTTCTTCAGATGATCCGTAATGATACGGAAGGAATCCATTCCGAAATTCTCCTTGTCAATGGGAATGCAATGAAACCCTTTGAAAAGCAAACGCAGCCTGCCCTCAAAGAAATCCTTGATACAGATAAAATGATGCCTCCTGTACCAGATGGCAAGCATAATCACAACCGGGTCAGAAAAGCCCACATGATTGGAAATCACCAGTGCTCCGCCCTTGATCTTCTTCTTTGCTTCCGGGTTTGCGTATATTCTTTTGGGACGGAACCACAGGTATCCCGGGATTGCCGTCACCTTTACAAAATCATAAAACAGATACCTGATCGAAAACAGGCGTGCTCTTTTGTTACCGTTGTCTCTCATCTAACAGCTTCCCCAACTGAATAATCTTCTGCCGCATTCCTTCCGAAACAGCCTTCAGGTTCTCCCGTTCCGTTGCGGCACTGTCCACGAACGCAGTCACATCAATCGGCGTGCCGATGATGACCCGTGCCCGCTTCTTCGTAAAATATCCCCCTGCCGTGTACACCGGAATCACCGGTACTCCGGTGGATAATGCAATCAACGCCGCGCTGGATTTGAACAGAAGCGGTCGCTCCTCATCCGCCCTCGGCAGCCGGCTCTCAGGGAAAATGCCTACCACACCGCCCTTTTGCAGAATGTGCTCCGACTCCGCGACAAACCCGAAATTGCTGCTTTCGCGATCCACGTAGATTCCGCCCATCGCCCGCAGGAACCTGCCCAGCTTCTTTTTCCGGAACAGAACCTCCGCCATCTGATAGCGCAGGGTTCGTCCAAAAAACACAAAGAGAAACACCGCATAATCGAATACCGATGTATGATTGGATATAATAATCGCAGGTCCCCGAACCTTCCGGGACTGAATGCGCCTGTCTTCATAATAGATCTTCGTCCGGAATACCGCTTTCTGCACTGGCCATGCAGTAACTTTCACGAATCCGTTCATCAATCTGCCCGTCATCTTCTGTTTTCCGCCTCTATATATTCATAGAAATCCCGCACACTTTTCCGCGTCTCACCCTCCGACACGGGAATTGCCACCCGGTATTCCCGTTCCAGTTCCGTGCACAGTGCAAAATAATCCAGACTGGTTCCTCCGCAGTCCAGGAAAAAATCAGCCTCGTATCCCACATCCTCCGGTTGCTTTCCTACCGCCGCGGCAAATATCCGGCGGATCGTGCGGATTGTTTCATCATCCGGAACCGGAACCGCATCGGTATGCTCCCCCGGAACAATCACATGATACTCCCCATTGGCATACTTGCCTGCAATGGATGTTCTTTTTAGTTTAAAATCATTGTCTTCGATCAGCCGGTCCGTGACAAAGACAATTCTGCTGATCTGCGCCGTCAGATTGATCGCTTCCATGCGCCTTTTCAATTCCTCCTCCAGAGCAAGGAGTCTCTCGGAAGTCAGATGATCCCGTACCGACACCAGCAGAACCGGTGCCACCCTGTCTCCGGAACGCTCGCCGATCAGACAGACATTCTCTGCATCCGGCACACGAAGCTTCGGTTCTATCAGATTCGGATTCAGATTCTCCCCCGACGGAGATATGACGATATCGTCCCGCCGGCCGAGAATCACATAGTGTCCCTTCCTGCATTCCGCCAAATCCCTGGTATGGAACCAGTCTCCGCCCTCGGTGCGGACGCCGTCTTCGATGATATATTTCGCCATTGCCCTGCCGCGTACCAGCAATTCCCCATCCTCTGCAATCCTGTACTCCATGGAAGAAAAAGGAATCCCGACGCAGCAGCCATTCAAATATTTCGTCCTGCCGCTGAGTTCTACGGATGTAATCCCGATCTCTGTCATCCCGTAACCATCCGCAAGATGATATCCGATCCCATTGAAAAACTCCATGACCGGTCTGCCAATCGCGCTTCCTCCGGTAATCATAAACTGCACGCTCTCACCAAACAGATTCATCCGGACCTCCCGGAACGCTCTGCGCTTAAACCAGGTTCCCAGTACGGGAACATCACCGATCCGGCATGCGATCCGCAGACCCGTTTCAAACTTCCGGTATGTGGCATCGCCCCGCTCCCGGATTGTCTTCAGTGCCTGCTCATATACCTTCTCCCAGAACATGGGAACCGCAAATATATGGGTCACCTTATGCCGTCGGATGGTGTTCACGATCGTCATCGGTGCCATATCATTCAACTGTACAAAGGTTCTGGAGAAAAAAGAAAACCAGATATACACTGCGATCAATCCGAACACATGATAAAAGGGCAAAAAAGTCAGCAGCTTCAACTGTCCGTCGAAGTGCGCTTTCATCCGTTTGCATCGCCGGATGATCTGATAGCTGTCATTGATCTGTGCATGAAACTGCTCCGCAGAATAGGCACACACTTTCACATGTTCACTTGTTCCGGAGGACATGACCAGTATCTCGGTACCGAAGCTACATCCCTCCGGCATCCCTGTCCCATAGGATGTCTCCGTTTCCGCCGGAGCCTCTGCCGGCTCTGCGACATCTGTCCCCAGTGCCTCTGCCGGAATCATCCGTACCGCGAAGTGCTTCCCGTCAGAGATGACCGCAACTGCCCCGATCTCCCGGAGAGTTTCCTCCAGTACTTCCGCATCCAGCCGCAGATTCATCAGCAGCGGCCTGAAACCGGCCGCCAGAATCGCCCAGTAATTCTCGATCCATTCCACACTGTTCTGCATATGAAGGCCAACTACCGCATCCTGACCCGCGTCTTCCAGAATGTGACGCAATACGCCTGCCCTTCTGATGACCTCACCGTAAGCCTGCCCATATGTGGTTTTCACAATCCGGTAGCCTTCGCTCTTCTCGAACAGAATATTCTCTTTTTCGGAAAACATCAGTTCAAACAGAACTGCAAAAGTATGATCGGACTGATTGAAGCGCTTCAGTTTATGATCCACATATTCATTAATGCTCTTTTCGTTCCCGATATTGTCGATTCTCATGGCAAACCTTTCCCGACATTTTTTGACAAAGACATACAATTTGATTATACTTCATAACGGAAGAAATGGAAAGAAGAAAAGTGTGAATCCGGCATGCGTATCGTATCCGGAGAATATACTTCATACCAGAGGGAAGTGAATCATGAAACAGGACAAAACAATCACATCGAAACGTATAAAACGGCGGATCATAACCATCCTAATCATTATGATCGCTTTTTTCATTATGAATATGATTGCCGCACGCATCGTATTCCATTTTATTTTCACAAGATATGAATATGCAGAAAATAATATTGACCGAATCTATTCCGCAGAGGATGCCTCCCTGTATCCAAGAGAGGATGTTACCTTTTGCTCCGGTAAAAGTAAGCTGACCGGCAGACTCTACCGGACCGATTCCCCGAAGGGCATTCTGATTCTGGCCCACGGCATGCATTCTTATGCGGACCGCTATCTGGATGTCACCGAATTTTTCGTGGATCATGGCTGGGATGTACTTGCCTTCAATATGACCGGCACATACAGCAGTGAAGGCAGGGATACGGTGGGACTGGCGCAGATGAAGTTGGATGTGATTGCAGCCATTCATTATGTACAGGGCAATTCCGAATTGTGTGAACTGCCCATTGTTCTGTATGGTCACAGCATGGGAGGTTATGCGGTTGCCACTGCCATTGAGCAGGAAACGGATATTGCCGGCGTAGTATGCCTCTCCGCATTTAACCGCCCTACGGACATCATGCGTTCCCAGGCAAAGCAATACGTTGGTATCCTTGCAGATATCTCCTATCCGTTCATGTGGCTTCAGAATACCATTCTGTTCGGCAGCAATGCCAATCGGAGTGCGGCAGAGGTTCTGAAACATACCGACATTCCGGTGCTGGTCATCTACGGAACCGGAGATGAGGTAATTCCGGAGAAATACGCTCTCTATTCCCACAAGGATGAGATCGACAATCCGTGTGTTTCTTTCCTGCTGGTAGAACAGGACTATCGCAACGAACACTCTACGCTGTGGCTCACATCCGAATGTGCCAGGTATACCCTGGCGGTCCACGAGGAAATGGATGCCCTCGACGACAAATACCACCGTGATATTCCGGACGATGTCTACTCCGAATTCATGAGCAGAGTGGATATGAGCCGGCTGAATGTGCTGGATCCCACCTTCATGAATATGCTGGATCAATTCCTGACGGAAGCAGTCAAAGCATACCGTGCTTCCGCACTATAATGTCCGAATGTACTCCAGAAGTTCCGCAAAACCTCCCCGGCGAAGCCGTGTGATATCGCTGTTTCTGCGGTTGATGATATGATCCGTCAGAAGAAACGTATCCATGCCGACAGACTCTGCTGCCAGAATATCTTCCTCCACATCGTTTCCCACCATCAGACACTCCTGTGGCGGAACGCCGATCAGGCGGGTAATCTCCCGGTAATATTCCGGATTCGGTTTGCCGTACCCGATATTCTCATAGGTGGTAACCAATTCGAAATCGGAGAGTTCCAGGCCCGCCCAATGCATTCTTTTCTCCGTGGCGATGCCGGGGAAGATGGGATTGGTTGCAAGCACTGCCCGAAGATCTTTTTCATGAATCAGATCCAGCACCTCTCTGGCGCCGTCATTTTTCTCGCAGAACGCAACCGCCCGGTCGAAATCCGTCCGGTAAAATTCCTCGAAATAGACCTCGTCCTGTTTCGCCTTCTCCCCATAGATCTCCCCGTATGCACTCCAGAACGCGTCCATATTCGTCCGGCTTCCGTCGTTTTGAATCATGGCTCTGGTTCCCACCCAGATACTGTCCACCAGTTTCTCCGGGTCATACCCCAGCGGGGCCATTTTCTTCACAAGCATCTTGAAATATCCTTTTGTGAACTCATCATTATCCATGGTAAGCAGTGTTCCGTCCAGATCCAGTAAAATTGTTGTAATAGCCATCTTCTACCTCTCTTTTTTTCCGCATGATTACATAGTACGCCGCAACACAGATTCCCACCGACAATGCAGATCCTGCCGGTGATGCGATTCCCATAGGGAGCAGCGTATTCTCAAAATATGTCGAACCGAAATATGCAATCGGTATTCTCATCAACAGAATGGAGGCACAGGCGATCGCAACAAAATACATGGGACGTCTGGAATCTCCCATCCCCCGATCAACACAGTGGTCCCCATGGCAAGCCCCACTACCATGACAGTAATCATATGCATGACCTGACTTCCGATAGATACCGCCGTGGTGGCGTCTGTTTCACAGAACTGACCGATGATAAAAAGATCAGCCAACCCGTATAACGTTTGCAGAAAATAAGATAATAGAAAAGGCAATGCGAAAGAAATCAGATTCTTCAGCACATTGCCTTGTGTGAGATTACGTTCCATGTTATCTCCGATTCCATACTAAACAAAGCAACTTCTGACCACCTGAATAATTCTGCTCTGCTCTTCTTCTGTCATTTTATTATCACTGGGAAGACACAATCCGCGGGCAAAAATATCTGCCCCCACATCAATGGATTCTCCGGCAATATATGCGTTGGAGCCACCCCGTCCGTTCCCGTCTCGTGTCACAAACCCATTCATCCTGTAAATAGGCTGCATATGCATCGGTTTCCAAATGGGTCTGCCCTCTGCATGAAGGGAAGCAATCGCATCCAGAATCTCATGCGGGCAGCTCTTCCCATGTTCCGGAATATAGCAGACATCCCGTTCTCCCCGCACCTGTTTACACATTGCATCCGGATCGATTATCATACAGCTAAGCCAATAGTTCGGTTCGGTTCCCTCCGGCACCGGATTCATCTGAACCGGTAAATCCCGGAAGCCTTCCCGGTACCGCTCGTAGATTGCCTTTTTCTGCGCGATATGTTCCTCCAGATGAGGAAGCTGTCCCCGGACCACGCCGGCAATCACATTGGACATTCGATAGTTATACCCCAGCTCCTCATGCTGATACCAGGGTGCATTCTCCCTGGACTGGGTGCTCCATTTACGCACCTTGTCTGCATCTGCCTGCGAATCGGTCAGGAAGCATCCGCCTGCACTTCCGGTAATAATCTTGTTCCCGTTAAAGGAGATACAACCGTAATCGCCAAACAGACCGGTCTGCTTACCATGATAGGATGCGCCAAAACTCTCGGCGGCATCTTCCACAATCAAGGCTCCATGCTGATCGGCTATTGCCCGGATCTGATCAATCTTTCCCGGCATTCCGTACAGATGTGCCACAACAATCAGTTTCACTTCCGGATAGATCTCAAAGGCTTTCTGCAGCGCTGCCGGATCCATGTTCCAGGTATCATATTCCGTATCGATAAATACCGGTATACCACCTTCATATACCACGGGATTGACAGTAGCGTCAAAGGTCATATCAGAGCAGAACACCCGGTGCTGACACAGGGCACCCCTGCCGGTTTCGGTTCCGCCATAGAGCCGTTCCCCCGCCAGTTTCACCGCAAGGTGCAGGGCGGCAGTACCGGATGACAGTGCAACCGCATGACGGCATCCTACTTTTTGTGCCATCAGCCGCTCCACCTCATTCAGATTCTCTCCAACCGTACTCATCCAATTGGTGTCATACGCTTCCCGGATATATTCCAGTTCTTCTCCGTGCATTGTCGGCGAAGACAGATACACTTTCTTCTCAAATGGTGCAAAATGCTTCTTCTGATCAAACATGATCCGCTCACTCCCGCTCTGTGTGAATTCTTCCAAATGCTTCGCAATAATACGCTCCAGCAGATTCTCGCCCGTAACGATCACCGCATCCTGCATTCACTATACTCTCATAAGCCGAATCTGTAAAGTCGAACCGGGAAACCCGCCGGTTCTCCCGCACTACAACACCGAAAGGCCTTCCAGCAGGACCTTCACGCCGATCAGAACCAGTATGATCCCGCCGCACAGCTGTGCACGGGACTGATATTTCGCCCCAAACAGGCTGCCGATCTTCACTCCGACCGCCGAAAACAGGAAGGTTATCACACCGATAAAGGAAACTGCAGGCACAATCTGCACTTTCAGGAATGCAAGGGACACTCCCACCGCCAGCGCATCAATACTGGTGGCAATGGCCAACAGCAGCATACTCTTCACTCCCATATCCGCATCCAGCTTCTCTTCCTTGCCAAAGGCCTCCACGATCATTTTCCCGCCCAGGAACAACAGCAGCACAAATGCGACCCAGTGGGCATATTTCGTAATCATATCAGCAAAAAAGCGTCCCAGAAAATACCCGATCAGAGGCATCCCCGCCTGAAAGCCGCCAAACCAGAGTCCGGCTATCCCCATATGCCGGATACGGATCTTCCCAAGGGACAATCCCTTGCATATGGATACTGCAAACGCATCCATGGATAACCCAACCGCCAGCACAAACAATTCAATCAGTGACATTCCACTCTCCACCTTTGCTTTTCATATTTCATCCGATCCCCTCAATACTGATATCTGGATCTGTATCTCCAGAAAAAGCCAACGGACAGAAGCAACGTACACGCCTCAGCCACCGTAACCGCGATCCACACACCGTTGATCCCGAGCAGTGCAGGCAGAATCAGCACCGCGATAACCTGAAACACGAATGTTCTGGAAAAGGAAATCATACCCGATACCAGACCGTTATTAAGACCTGTGAAAAAAGCAGATGCGAATATGTTAAATCCACTGAACACAAATGCAATCGAATAGATCCGGAATCCGTTCAACGTTAATGCATACAGTTCCCGGTCATATCCCACATACAAGTCTACGAAGAAACCCGACAACAGTTCTGCACCCAGAACCATGATCATTCCCGCAGTCACAACCACCTTCATCGCCTTGCACCGGATGGAACGCAGCTCCTCCTTCTGTCCTGCCCCATACTGATATCCCACCAGCGGATTGATCCCCATGGAGTACCCGAAGAAAACCGACATAAAAATGAAGCCCACATACATGATCGCTCCATAAGCCGCAACCCCATCCTCTTTCGCGATCCGGAGCAGCTGCCAGTTATAGAGCATACTGACCACCGAGGCAGACAGATTCGTCAGCATCTCGGAGATGCCATTGGTACAGGTCTTCCACAGTTCTCTCCACAGCATAGGAAAACGGGCCAGCCGGAGCGCACTTTTGTTCCTGCACAGAAAATAGATGGTAGGAATTACTCCACCCGACAATTCACAGACCGCCGTCGCAGTGCCGGCACCGATGATTCCCAGATCCAGACGATAAACGAGAATATAATCCAGAATAATATTCATCCCGCCGCAGCAGCTTGAGATGATAAGACCAAGCTTTCCTTTTCCCGCTGCCATCAGAAAATTTAAATACGCATTCTGCAGCATGAAACCGGTTAGCGAGATCATCAGAATCCTGCCGTATCGGGTGCAATCCCCCAGAATCTGCTCCGATGCACCCAATAATCGCGCAATTCCGGGCATGCACAGGTATCCGATGGCAGAAATCACTACGCCGACCACTGTCAGAACAGCCACAAGCATACTGAATATCCGGTTTGCCTGCTCACGCCGCCCTTCTCCCAGGGTAAATGACACCAGCGCACTTCCACCGCTTCCGATCATAAAGCCCACGGCGCTCAACGCCATGTCCACAGGAATCACCAGATTGACTGCCGCGAGTGCATCCTTACCCGCATAATTGGAGATGAAAAAGCCATCCACAATATTGTAGATTGATGCAACCACCATCATACATACACTGGGTAAAACGTATTTGAATAACCGCTTATAACTGTAATGTCCTTCCAATTCTACATCATACGGGGTGTCTGCCCCATTTCTCCTCATACACGCTCTTTGCCGTAGAAGATTACTGCAACCATATCCGGACCGGTATGGGCTCCGATAATCGGACTCAATGAAGTGATCCGGATGTTCGCTTCCGGACAGATCTCCAGAATCATCTTTTTCAGGATCTCTTCGTCCGCAACACAGTCGGAACCACAGATATATACCGTATTATCGATGCTCATATCCGACAGATCCCGGAACATATCCACCAAATATTTGATTGCCAGTTTTCTCCCGCGTTTCTTGGCTACGGTTGCAAGATGCCCCGTAGCATCAATATTCAAAATCGGCTTGATATCCAATGCCGTACCCACGATTGCCGTAGCTGCGGATACCCTTCCGCCACGTTTCAGATACATCAGATCCTCAACCTTGAAATAATAATTTACCTTTTTCGCATTTGCCCGAAGCCACTCTGCATTCTCCTGAAGGCTCATTCCGGCCGCGCGGTTTTTGCAGGCGGACTCTACCAGAAGTCCCATCCCACCGGTCGCGCCGAAGCTGTCCACCACCTCAATGGCTACGTCGTTGTAATCCTCACTTAACATTCGAACAGCCAGATTTGCCGACTCATACGTGTTGCTCAGTCCGCCGGACAGGGACAGATAGAGAATCTCTGTCTTCTGCCGCACCAGATCTTCAAACACCTCTACATATTGAAACGGTGTGATCTGACTGGTCTTCGTTGGTATCTTATCCCGAAGACGGTCATAATATTTATGTAATTCTTCAAAGCTCTCCGGTTCATTACAGTGATGTACTTCCTCTCCGATCATGTATTCCATCGGAACATATCTCACATGATTCTCCCTTGCAAATTCCGGATCAATATCCACAGATACATCTACAAAAATCTCGTACATTCTTACGTCCTCCCACATGTGTTCACGGATAACTGTTGATTTATCCACATGTGTCCATTATTATAATTCTAAAGAAGAATTACAATTGCCAGTTTCCGTTCAGATGTGGCTTATTCCACATTTTACGGAAGAATGGGTATTACGAAAGGCGGTACAAGATGGACAGACGCGTCAGTCGAACCAAAAATGCAATTCGGGATGCTTATTTCCGTCTCCTGGGGGAAAAGGAAAAAGATAACATCACGATTGCGGAGATTGCAAGACTTGCAGATATCGATCGGAAAACATTCTATCTGCACTACCATGATGTAGATGATATCATCCGGGAATATTGTATCCAGCTTGTGACCGAACTGATGCACCGCATGGAAAAGACTGCGACACAATCAGTTCCCCAGGGGTTCTCCCTGAACGTCATGTTTGACATGATCAATCAGCTGATCTCCGAGAATCTGGATCTGTTCGAACTTCTCTCTTCCCAGCAGGACAGCCACTATTTCTTTGATGAGATACGCAAAATGCTGGTGGAGGTGATTCAGCAGAAACTGCGAAATACCTTTGCCATCACAGAGACGCAGCTTCGCATCTATAGCGAATTCTATATCTCCGGTATTTTCAATGTATACAATCAATGGATACACAACCAGATTCCGCTGACGATTCACGAGGTTGCCAATCTGCTGACCAACGCTTCCCTAAAAGGGCTTGAAGCGATTATTCCGGGAAGCATCGACGCTGTTCATGAACGAGACACACTTTCCCCAAAACAATGAAGAGGACAAAACCAAGGTTCTGTCCTCTCCTCGTCCCGATAGCCTTATGAATGTACGATTCCTAGAAATCAACTTCCGTATCATAGAAGCAGCACTTCAACAGTTTCTCCATCTCTTCCTGGGTCGGAATACGGGGATTGGAACCCGTGCAGGCATCCAGGATTGCGTTTGCAGCAATCTCCGGGAGTCTCTCCAGGAATACCTCCTCCGGAACAAAACCGTTCTCTGTCGGGAAACTGTCTGCTCCGTAGTTCTTGATACAATGGGGAATATTCAAATCATCATTCATACCGCGCAAATACTGAATCAGAAGAGCAACCTTATCATCCAGCGTCTCTCCGCCCAATTTCATGAAATCCGCAATCTCTCCGTAGCGAACCTTCGCAGTCTCATTCTTGGCATTGAAAGCGATGACCTTCGGAAGATACATTGCATTCGCAGCACCATGAATAATATGTGCGCCGTAATCTGCAAAGGCAGCACCGGTCTTATGTGCCATGGAATGAACAATACCGAGTAATGCATTGGAGAATGCCATACCGGCCAGACACTGTGCATTGTGCATACGGTCTCTCTTCTCCATGTCTCCGTTATAGGAACCAACCAGATCGCTCTGAATCATCTTAATCGCATGCAATGCCAGAGGATCCGTATAATCACAGTTTGCAGTGGATACATACGCTTCCACAGCATGCGTCATTGCATCCATACCGGTGTGTGCAACCAGCTTCTGAGGCATCGTCTCTGCAAGCTCCGGGTCAACGATTGCAACATCGGGTGTAATCTCAAAATCAGCAATCGGATATTTGATTCCCTTCTGGTAATCCGTGATAATCGAGAACGCCGTCACCTCCGTAGCCGTACCGGATGTGGAAGAAACCGCGCAGAAACGTGCCTTCTGTCTCAATGCCGGAATACCGAATACCTTACACATCTCTTCAAAGGTAATGTCCGGATACTCATACTTGATCCACATTGCTTTGGCAGCATCAATAGGAGAACCTCCGCCGATTGCCACGATCCAGTCCGGTTCAAACTCTCGCATCACGGCAGCACCCTTCATGACAGTCTCTACGGACGGATCCGGTTCAATACCGTCGATAATCTTCACTTCCATACCGGCTTCCTTCAGATAACGCTCCGCTCTGTCCAGGAACCCGAACCGTTTCATAGAGCCTCCGCCTACACAGATAACAGCTTTTGACCCCTTGAAACTCTTTAGTGCCTCCAACGCACCTTTCCCATGATACAAGTCACGTGGCAGTGTAAATCTTGCCATAATAGATACCCTCTCTTTCTGCAATGCCCCCGCATCGCATATTCTGTAATCATACTATAACATTTCTATGTCGGTTCGACAATAACATTCCATTTACTTCCTTGCAAACTCTGCATTTACCGAATCCATTTCCGTTGAACCATGGTCAGCAGGAATCCGACCAGGAAGGATACCGCCATGGAGATCAGGAACCAGACAAATCCCGGTCCGATATATGCAATACAGGTTAAGAAACTTGGAAACGCAAACGTGGTACAGTGTGCTCCGCCGATCCCCGCGATGGCACCGCCTACAGCACCTCCGATGCATGCGGCAAGCATTCCGCGGATCTGTGGCACCGTTACGCCGAACAACGTCGGCTCCGTCACACCGATTGCAGCAGAAAAAGCCCCCTGGAAAGCCATTCTTCTCTTTTCCTGCTGGCCCTTGTAGAGGATGCCTAGTGCCAGTGCGGCTCCGCATTGTCCATATACCGCACCGCCCAGCAGTGGCAGAATCACATCATATCCGACGGTTGCAATACTGTTAATGCAGATCGGAACAATACTCCAGTGCGCTCCCACCACTACCATCGGCTGAATAAGGAATCCCATGAATGCACCTGCCACAACCGGATTCCAGTGATAGATGAGGAAAAACAGTTCCGTCAGGTAATCACCGATCCAGGTTCCGATCGGTCCAAACAGCAGAAACGTAACCGGGAGCACGACCGCACAACAGAGGATCGGTTTCACAAATCCCCTGACTGCCTCCGGAATCAGCCTGTCACAGGGCTTCTCCACGAATTTCAGCAATCCGACGGCCATCAGTACCGGAAGCACACTGGAATGATAGATGGCACTGTTCACCGGAATCCCCCCGAATGACATGGAACCGCCGTTCTCCAGAACCTCCAGGATGTCGGGATACAGCATGGCTGCCGGAATCATCATGGACAGAAGTCTGTCCGTGTGCCATTGCTTTGACGCCGTATATGCTAAGAAGAATGGCAGGAAATAGAAAAAGCCGTCCGAAACGCCGTAGAAAATACGATATACGCCGCTTTGCAAAGATAATATTCCCGCATTTCCCAATACGACAATGACACTCTTGATGATACTCGCAGCCGTAAGGTAATTGATGATCGGTACGAAGATACCCGTAATCTGTTCCACAACCACATTGCGCTTTTTCTCTTGTTCCATGATGAATCTGACTCCTTATCTGTGGATGATCTCACAGTCGATAACAGTACCGGTGTCATCTGTCAGCTGCTGCGCGACTTCTGACCAATGGTATGTTGTACAGGTATATTCTCCCTGCTCATATCCATATCCGTCCCCGGAATCCCGGTAAAGCGTCTCATCGCAGTCACATCCGGCATAAACGAGGAAATGGATCGGTTCCTCCGGCAGTACGTGCTCTGTCGCCTCGGTGACAGGCAGTATGCTTCCTTCCCGGACAAACAACGGAATCCGGTCAATGGGAGCATCTGTTGCAATCCACTGCCCTCCCTCATAGAACGCGCCGGTCCAATAATCATACCAGCCGCATCCTGCCGGGAGATAGACTTCCCGCCTAAAACATGCATTCTCCACAGCCTGATTGCCTGCGGTGTAATACATCGGCTCTGTTACCGGACATACCATCATGGAATCGCCGAACAGGTATTGATCCCAGATATCCAATACATTCGGATCTGCCGCGAAATCAAATGCCAGCATCTTCATCAGGGATGCATCCTCCTTCCAGACCTTGCCGGCCTGGGAATAGATGTATGGCATCAGACGATACCGTAACCGGTTGAATGTCAGCATTGCTTCATAGAACATTCCGTTTTCGCCGGAATACTCCCACAATTCTCTCCTGCAATCGGTTCCATGCCCTCTGAACACCGGCAGGAAAGCAGCCCATTGATACCATCTGGTATACAGTTCCAGATATCCGGCATCCTGCACCGTATCATTATATTCTCCGTCCCAGTACCAGAAAATGCTCTTTTTCACAAAGAAAGCTCCGATATCCACTGTCCAGTAAGGAAGTCCCGTGGCCACGAAATTCAATCCCGATGCAATCTGACTGCGAAGGGTATCCCAGCTTGCGGAGGTATCCCCGGACCACAGGATGGTACCGAACCGCTGCTGTCCGGTATAGGCGCTTCTGGTCAGGTTGCAGACACGCCGGTCCACATGATTCCTGCGGTCTTCCGCCGTCTGTCCATCGAATAATGTTTTCGCATGATAGAACGGGAATACATTGGTCTCCCACGCCGGCAGGATGTTCTGCAGTTCTCTGCAGTATTCCGCGAAAAGAATACCCGGCTCCATTCTCTGTATATGGGTCCATTCCACCGTCAGCGGTTCGCTGGAGTCACACCACCAGGCATCGATGCCATGGACGTAGAGTGCCCGCGTTACCTGCTCCCAATACAATGCTCTTGCTTTGGGGTCCAATGCATTGTAGATCTCACTGGCAGGAAGCATACAGCCTGCCGCCCTCATCTCCTTATAGTTTTCGGTATCCTTGCTCATATTGGGCCAGATGGATAACATGAAATGAATATCCTTGTCATGCAGTTTGCGGATCATCCCGGCAGGATCGGGGAAACGCTTCGGATCCAGACTCTTCTGTCCCCACATTCCGTCCTCCCAAGAGCACCAGTCCAGAACCAGACAGTCCAAACCGATATGACGGTTCCTATGCTCGTCTGCAATCTTCAGGATCTCCTCCTGCGTCTCATACCGCTCCTGTGACTGAAGATATCCGAACGCCCATTTCGGAAGCATGGCAGCTTTACCTGTCAGATGCCGGTATTCCCTGACGACATCATTCATATCCCGTCCCGCCATGAAATAATAATCAATCTCGGCATCTGCTTCGGTATACAGGTAAGAACCGTCCTCTGTATCATGAAAAATCATGGGACTGTAGGTATCCATCAAAAGACCATATCCCAACGAAGACACCAGCATCGGAACCGCAATCTTCCGGTTCGCCTGATGCACATATACCACATGTCCCCGCAGATTGAGATATCCTTCCTCCTGCTGCCCGAGACCGTACAGTGCCTCTCCTTCCTGCCAGTCAAAATATGTCCTGGTGTGATAGAGTTTCTCCGTCGGAATTCTGGCAGGATCTCTGACCAGTTCTTTCTCACCGTCCGCTGTCGTGATTCTCTCCGTTTTCACATCCGTCTCATCAATACGGTAGGCCTGGAATTCCTCCAGAAGCTTGCTTTCATGATCCCGCTCTTTCAGCAAAATACTGCCGGATGCATCCCGGAATGTACAGGAACCTGTTTCTCTGCGCACGCTGACACACATCCCGGAAGATTTCAGAATCACTTCATCCTCCTGCTCCTCCACAGACCATCCGCCGGTACAGGGAGCCGCCACAACACCTGGTTTTTCCCGATTGGAAAACTGCGCTCTCTCCGTGTAGGTTATTCTGACACAGTTTTCTCCCATCGGAACCATTCTGTGCATTCCCTGATCTGAATATAAGTATAATGCGCCATTTTCCCACGCAATGCGGTCAATGCTTCTTTTTTTCGCCGGAACAGCATATAACATTCTGTTTCCCCCCAAATTGTTTTTCTATATTTTGGCACAGAGACCGCCATTTTACAATGTACTATCTATTGCAGAACATGTACTATTTTGCACGAAGGTTATTACATTGAAAGATAAGGGAGCCACATGCGTGTTCAGTACGCCGTCCTTCCATTCGGCTCCGCTTCTTACACCCGGTTTCAGTCTGTCCGGATTCTCATAGGAATTCCTTGCATCCGGATCCGTGCTGTAGAGCTCCGTATGCTGTTCAAATACGTACCCCTCAAACCCTCTCATATCGATTTCCAGAGGATACTCATTGTCTTCATGTCTGTTGACAGCAAATATGGTCACCCTGTTGTTCTCCTGATCCCAGGCCGTAGCTGCATCGATGTATGTAAGGCCCTCTTTGCCCGTATACTGTGACGTATCATCGATTGCATATCCCGGAATGTCAAACGTATCACCGGACACATCCGTCTGCATGGAGATTCCTCTTGCATACTGCATCAGCTGGGTCAATGCGTAATGGGATGCAGATTTCCAGACATGATCATGGTTGGATGCACACAACGCAGCGAGTCCGCCCGTCATACAGCCGATCTTCACCCGATCCGCATGCCGCAGGAGTGCCAACTGTATGGAAACCATGGATAACATATGAATCATCTCGGAACCCGGGAATACTCTGTCTTCCATCCGATCCGGATCATGCTTCACATATTTCCTGTTCGGATCGAAACGGTAGTGGCTTCTTGCCATGTTGTAACGTCCATACCCGGGATTCAGCGGGCTGTTCGGTCTGACCATGGCACCATACTCGTCAAAGGATAACATCACCTTCTTCGGGGAGCGGTGCTTGCTGGCAACCAGATCGCACATCGCAACCTCCGTATTGATGAAATCCTCATAATACGCAGCCCCGCCCAGCATAGCCAGCGTCTCTCCGGGAGGTGCACTGTGATAATGATGTATGGACAGGTAATCCACGGTATCGTAGCACTGGTCCAGAACCGTTTCGTCCCAGTCCGGGAAATGCTCCATAAAAGGAGCGGAAGAACCGCAGACAGCGGTTTCAATGGACTCATCAATCCATTTCATTGCCTTGGAAACCTCATTGCATTTCACACCGTATCCCCGGGGATCCTTATCCCAGGAGCCAAGCTGCCATGGACCGTCCATCTCATTTCCGAGATACCAGGTTTTCACACCGTAGGGCTTCTCATGTCCGTTTTTGCGGCGCAGATCCGACCACCAGGTACCGCCTTCATGATTGGTGTATTCCACAATATCCATTGCATCACGGATATCTCCCGTTCCCAGATTGATTGTATAGAGCGGTTCCGTTCCTACTTTTTCTGCCCATTGCAGATATTCATCATGCCCTACCTCATTGGTAATAATCTGGTGCCATGCGGGATCCAGACGGACTTTACGCTCTGCCTTGGGACCGATGGAATCCTTCCAGTTCCAGGCGGACACGAAATTACCGCCCGGCAAACGGCATGCCGGCATATTGGTCTCTTTTAACGCATTGATGAAATCCGTGCGGAATCCCTGCTCATCCGCAGTGGGATGTTTGGGATTAAACATGGTTCCGTTCACAATGGTTCCGATCGGTTCCAGGAAAGTACTGAATAATCTCGGTGAAATCTCACCGATGGTAAATGACGGATGAACCGTAATCTTTGTCTTATTTGCCATACTGTAATACCATACCTTTCTCTATCCCTGCGGGCATGTGCCCGCAGATATTTGCTTATGCCTGGAATAATTTCGGGAGGAACGCCTTGGCACAATGCCTCCAGAAGGTCCAGTCATGATACCCGTATCCCTCGAACACCTCAATCGGAACATTGGCTGCAAGCACCGTATCTTCATTTCTGCGAACGGTCTCATAGAACCCTTCCTTTGTTCCGCAGGCCACGAACAACAGCTTATATCTCTTCAGAAATTCTTCCCGGTTAAGCAGAACATCCGAGTAATCTGCCTCTTCGCTCCGGATGGTCAGGGTACCCGAGAAAATACCGGCCCAGGCAAACAGTTCCGGATGCTCCAGCACAACCTTCTGGGTCTGCATTGCTCCCATGGACAATCCCGCCATCGCTCTGTGCTCTCTGTCCGCAACGGTTCTGTAATGCGCATCGATAAAGCGGATGCTGCAACCCGTAATCTCCTCCAGGAACGCTCCCATGGAAGGATGATACGGTCTGTCCTCAGGGAATCCGTACCCAGTATTCATGACAATAATCATTTCCTGCATCTGCCGTTGGGCAATGAGATTATCTGCAAGATTGGCAATCTTTCCCTGCCAGATCCATCCCATCTCATTCTCGCCGCCTCCATGCTGCAGATAGAGAACGGGATATCTCTTCTCCGGCTCCCTGTCATACGAAGCAGGGGTATATACATAGCAGAGTTTGTTCCGCCCGGTTTCCTCCGACCGATAGTAATTCATATGAATTGTGCCGTGGGGAACCTGACGATACCGGTATTCCTCGAAATCTTCCTCCGGCATCTCCAGATAATTGATCGCCCGGAATCCACCGTATCCCACAGGTGCATTCCCGTCTACTACATCCACACCGTTTACCTTCAGACCATAGTAGTGGAATCCCTTTTCAATCCCCTCTACCTCACAGGTCCACCAGTCATCTTCTCCTTTTGTCATCGGTGCAGGCTTCATTCCCCAGATATCAACGGTCACGGATTCCGCCTCTTTGGAACGGAACCAGAATCCGGCGCGTCCCGTTGCCGCATCCAGAATCCGATATCCGCAAGGCTCATCCTTGTATTTGCCGGCAGGCCGTCCGGCCTCATCCACCGCCAGAATCAGTCCTTTATAAATCGGGTCAAACATGAGCAGATGCTCCGCAAATGTCTGCTTATCCAGCTGCGCAACCGGAAGCTTCTCTTCCGTATATTCGAATGCATCCTCCGCCTCTTTGCAGTCATTGCGGAAAATCATCGTCGCATAGTCTCTCAGACTCTCTCTCCACACATGCCACTCATGGAAGCCTTCATAGGAACGCTGCCCGCCTGCAACACCAAATGGTTCAAATCTTGCCGCATACTCCCTCTGCATCTGATCCAGTCCCTTCTCTCCAACACCGGATGTAAGCAGCACTGTCTGCATGGGATACTGATCCATATTGGCAAGCACAGTTTCCAGTTCCCGATCCCGCACCCCGGAGAACACACCAAGATGAGCGAACAGATGCTGGTACTCGCCGGCAATCTTGATGGCCTGGGCAGAACCTAACGAAAGACCTGCAATTGCCCTGTTGCTGCGCCCCTTGCGCACGGCAAATGTACTCTCAATATACGGAATGCAATCCCCTGTCAGTTCCCGTCCGAAATCACCGGGATAGAATACCGGATCCTCGCCCTCCCGGAATGCATAACCGCAGCACATGACCACGATCATCTCCTGACATTTTCCTTCCGCAATCAGATTGTCCATAACAAAATTCAATTTACCGTTCCATACCCATCCGGTTTCATCCTCTCCGACACCGTGGAGAATATACAGCACCGGATACTTCTTCTCCGGATCCCTGCCGTATGCCGGCGGGGTATATACAAGACATCTTTTCACATGATGATTTACCCTGGATACGTAGGTATGGAACTGTACGTCCCCGTGCGGTACATCTTTCATCAACCAGAAATCGTCTCCGCTTCTTGGAATCTCAAAGAAATTGGTCGCTCCGAAACAACCGTAAGCAATTGGTGCAATCGGGTTTACCACCCTTGCTCCATCCACAAACCAGTTGTGATAGTGGAAGCCCTGCGGAATGCCGGATACCGTCTTGCTGAATGTGCCGTCTTCTTTTCTGTCCAGTGCAATCCGTTCTCCGCTCATACTGCCGCTGATACCGGATACCTCAACCGTCTTAGCGTCCGGCGCATACATGGTGAATGTCACATCGTTATTCTCCTCCAGCCGAACTCCCCATAAATCGTCCTTATAACTGATTGTGACCTTGCCGTTCTTCTCTTCGAAGCATGCTTTTTTGTAAAACGGATCGAAGAAAAGAGGATACATTGTTACTGCCTGATTCTGTTTTGAATACATTTCCCTGATTACCCTCCGTTTCTGAATCAATCATACCTTCCTGTTTCGGACAGTCAAGCATTGTCCCTATACATAACATATTACATGCTATTTCGTTATAGCACAAGCAAAAAAAGATTTTTGTCATCCATTGCTGGCACGCAGATAATACAGCGGATTCACTTCTAAGCTCACGGTCTCAAAAATCTCTTTGTCACAGGCACCGATCAGAATCTCCAGTGCCTTTTCTGCCATATCCTGAACCGGAATATCCAGCGCCGAGAGCGGTGGATTGGAATATCTCAGCAGTCCGGAGTCCTCGAAAAAGATCAGATGCAGATCCTCCGGGATACGGACCCCCTTCCTGTTACAGCAGTCCAGAATACCACCCGCAAGTCGACAGTCACCCACCAGCCATGCCGACGGGAGTTCCACTCTGCCAAGCAGCTCTTCTGCCGCTTCGTATCCCTTTTCATGACTGCTACTGTCTATATATAACGTATATTCGTCTCCAGACTTAATCCCTCCGGCAAGACACCCCTGCAGGAATCCCTGCCGCATGAGATCCTCGCTCCGTCCCCCCTTCGTAAAACAGATCATGGCACCGGAACGCACCGGTGTTCTCGTCAGCAGTTCCACGCAATGTTCCCCGGCCGCATAACTATCCATTGTCACATTATGAAATACCGTACTGCTGCGTCCGATCAAAACAATCGGGATTGAATAATCCTGCTTCTCCAGTTCCCGCTGTTCCTCCTCCAGAAGACCACAGAGAATCGCTCCGCTCAGACGATTGCCTGAGAGCATACCCGTATTCCACATGATCTCCCCGGGGCGAAACGGCTGCACCATCAGTTCCACAGGATAACCGTGGCTCTCAATGGCTGTCTGCAATCCCTGAATAAACCTCCCGAGTCTGGAATTCAGATTGTCCTGACGCCAGAACAGACCAATCACATACGGAGTCTTCTCCGTTGCCGCCTGTCTTAATCTGCGGGCATAGATATTGGGCTGATAATTCATCTGTCTGGCAGTCTCCAACACTCTCTCCTGCGTCCTGGCGGAGATACGAACCGCCTCCGCACGTCCGCCCAGGACTGCCGAAACCGTACTGGGGGAGAGTTTCAACCGCTCTGCAATCTCTTTGATCTGCGCTTTACCGGTCATATCCTGATGCATGTTTCAACCAGCCCTCCTTTTGGTGTCTTTCGTTACAGTTTATATCCGCCGCTTTCCCCGTGTCAATGCGCAATATGCTTTTTTCTGCTATTGCTATATCGAAATAGCATTTTGTATTGACCTGCTTTTTGGCGGGGTGGTATGATGATTTCAGCAAAAACAAATAGGAGGGATACCATGTCAGCAACACAGGATATCGATGCATTATTGAACAGTTTTATCCAAAGAGGACTTCCCGGCTGCTCGCTTCAGGTGACACAGCGGGGCAGAATTCTGTATGAAGGATACCGGGGCGTATCCGACCGGGAGACCGGTGCACCGATTACGAATACCAGTATCTTCCGATTGGCTTCTATGTCGAAGATCCCACTCTATACGGTTATGATGATGCTGTTCGAGCAAGGGAAATACCTGATGGAGGACCCCATCGGAGACTATCTGCCGGATTGGAAGAGCAGCGTCAGATACGAATATCACGAGGATGGCTCTGTCACAACCGTTCCCACCCGGCGTCCGATTCTCATGAAGGATGTCCTGACCATGAAATGCGGGCTTCCTTACTGCAATTCCGACGCACCCACCGATGATGTGGTCATGCGGGGAATGCAGAAGTGCATGCGGCAGTTATGGGACAAGGGACACTATACCCTGCAGGAACATCTGCAGGCAATGTCCAAGGCTCCCCTTGCCTGTGAGCCGGGCACCCGATGGATCTACGGATTTTCCAGCGAACTGGCTGCCGGTCTGATTGAAGTGCTCTGTGATAAACCGGTGAACGATGTGTTCCGGGAATTGTTATTCGATCCGTTGGGGATGGAGAATACCGGTGCCATTTACTTCGGGGATGTTGAGGAACGCATGGTGAAGCTCTACGCCAAGGGACCCAACGGAACTCTGGTTCCGGGACCGGACTTCTTTGACAAAAAGCATCTCCCCGGCGCAGAACATGAAGCCGGCTGGGGACGTCTCTTCTCCACGGGCAATGACCTGTCCCGGTTGATGCAGATGCTGGCCTGCGGCGGCGTCTACGACGGGATTCGTATCATGGGACGTAAAACCATCGATCTGATGCGCTCCAACACGCTGGGTGGTACATTCGACGACAACTACAACGGCGGCTACGGATATGGTTACGGATTCCGTACCCTGATCGACAAGGCAGCCGGTAACAACAACGGCTCTCTGGGATCGTTCGGATGGACCGGCGGTTTCGGTACCTACTGCGAGGCAGATCCGGAGGAAGGACTCTCCATCGTATACATGCACAATCTCATGCCTAATGACGAGCAGTACTATCACCCGAGGGTGCGCAATGCCTCCTACGGACTGATCCGCTGACCAGACATAGAAACAGCCGGGCATCTCAATCTGAAGCCCGGCTGTTTCTATGTCCACCGATTCATTCTCCGTCCCATCGGAGAACAAACCGTATCCGATATCATCCAGAAAAAGGACAATATTTTCAAACTCTACCATCATGGCAGATAATGTCGAAAACGCTTTTAGTATGGCAATTCGGGAGGTTTCGTCATTCAAACAGATGCTTTCTCCGCTGTTTTCAACGCCAGAAGTGCCATCCCTTCTTTTCCCGGCAAATCCACCCGGATCTGCCCCGATGCGTCAGAACACACCGTTTTTCTGGTCATTTCCCAGGTATCGATGATGTCCACCCTGTATACACCATCCTCCGGCAGATCCATTATTCCCACCGAAGTACATTCTTTCTCAAAATAACGGATATACGCATCCTTGCCGCAATGACCGAGACATGGTCTGTGCCTCAGCAGAAACGGCAGAATTCTCTCGGTAGGTAAATGGATCAGATTCCGCGCAAAAAAATCATCCTTCCACTGCTCCGGAACTCCCTTCACCTTCATCTCCTCAATCATATCCACCGTAAGTGCGCCAACCCCTTCCGTAACAGCCTCCAACGGTCCGGGCAGTTCATCCATGATCGTACGCAGGAACGCAATGCGCTCCGGGCTTTTTCCCTTCAACACTCCGCCTTTCGCCCACCAGAGAATCTCATCCTCAGAATAGAATGTCTCTCCATGGGTACAATATCCGCCGTACACCATGGCTGTCCAAAAACGATGGGTCATCTCCCTGGCAGACAGATTTCCCCAACTATGTACAATATTCCCTTCGTAACGACATTCATCAAACACCACCGGTTTCCCGTATTTACGCTGCAACTCCGGCACTTCGTTCACATTTGTATCCTGTATACAGCAATGGGTAATCCAGTCCTGGCTGAAATCCCAGTAGGGGAAACAGTTATGGTTGCTCAACAGATGACCATAGGGATCCTGCTCTGCCACAAACCTGGTCATGACATCCCAGTCCTCCGTGGTCAGACCGGCAAACAGATCATACTCATTTGCCATACTCCACCACAGATTCGGGTATGCGGCAAGTCTTCTCAGCAGATAGTCGAGATATATCAGATTGTTCTCCACCCCCATCTCGGCAAATCCCCACCTGTCATAGGGATGAAACAGAATCAGATCTCCCTGTATGCCCATATCATCCAGCTGAGTGATCCGGGTCTCCAGATTATGCCAATATTCGTAACATGGTTTATGCACATCCCAGACTCCGTTTGTCTTCCGGAACGGATAATATTTCGGCTCATTGTGATTAAAGTCATAATGCTTCGGAAACACGCAGAAGCGGATCTTGTTAAAAGGAGCATTCCGAAGGGTATTCATGGTTGTCTGAATCAGACTCTCCTCCTGATGAATCAGGGCATATACTGTGGTTCCGTAGGGCGTAAACCATGTTCCGTCCGCATGTTTGAAATGTAATCCTTCTGCCTTGACAATGCCATGACGGTTTGGCGAAGCGTCACACCATTCGACACCGGATTCCTGCAGTGCACCGGATACCTGCCAGGTATATTTCCCGCATTGCTCCGGGAGAAAACGAACCACATAATTCCCAGCGCCATCATAGAATCCCTTTACCTGCTGTGTTTTCCCGTTGCAGGCAAATGTTGCAGACACATCCACCTGTGCTTCGCTTCCCTTCGGAGCATCACCTTTCAGTCTTATCTCAAAAACTTCATACTGTTTCATACCGCTTCTCCTGTCATTCTATCAAGCCATCCCGGAATATCATCTCACGTAAAATACGCAATCAATTCCTCCGGCCTGCGTACGATATTCGTGGCTCCGCATTCCCTCAGGAAGGCTTCTCCGCGAAAGCCCCAATCCACCATGATTGCATCCATTTCCGCATTTTGGCTCGTCAGATAATCCACCTCGGAGTCTCCGATGTAAACCGCGTCCTCCCTGGGGATTCCCAATTCTTCCAGAACTGCCATGACGCTATCCGGTGCGGGCTTTCTGGCGATTCCCGCCTTCTCTCCTGCCGCAGCATCAAACAGACCCGGAAAATACTGCGCAATCAATGCTTGCACTGCAACGTCCACTTTATTCGAGACCACTGCAGTTTTCACTCCCAGTCTCCGCAGTTCCCGGATTGTCTCCGCAATCCCTTCATACGGTCTGGTTTTCACAGTACAGTGTTCTCTATAATACACCACAAAGGACTCCATTACCCGGTTTACGGTTTCCGGTGTACTGCCTTCTGCCACAGCCTGCTCTAACAGTCTTCTGATTCCGTTCCCTACAAAACGACGTATCTCCTCCAGACTTCTTGCCGGCATACCATATTCCCGTAATATATGATTCGTACTGTCCGCCAGATCCTCCAATGTGTTCAGGATCGTTCCGTCCATATCAAAAATCGCTGCTCTGTATCTCATACCAATCTCCATTCCACGGACGCTTTCACGTCGAAGAAATCATTCCGCGGGCACACTACCGCCCTGCCGCTCCTGACATTCCGGGTGGTGGTCCGGGAGGTCCCTGATGTCCATGGGGACCCGGGGGCATATCCGGCGTCTCTGACCTCAGCCCCATATTTCCGCTCATCTGTGCCTGAACAAGATGATAGTAGATTCCCTTCTTCTCCATCAATTCCTCGTGACTGCCCACTTCCGCAATATGATGTCCGTCAATCACCACCAGCCGGTCTGCGTCTTTCAGAGTTGACAAACGATGGGCAATCGCAAATGTGGTTCGCCCCTTCGTCAGGCGTCCCAGCGCCCTCTGGATCAGGTACTCACTCTCCGTGTCCAGACTTGCAGTTGCCTCGTCGAGAATCAGAAGTCTCGGATTCCCCAGCATTGCTCTCGCAATGGCGATTCTCTGCTTCTCTCCTCCGGACAGATTGCCGCCGTGCTCACCCACATATGTCTGGTATCCATCCGGCAGCTTCGTAATAAATTCATGGGCATTTGCCATCTTCGCAACCCGGATCACATCCTCAATAGACGCATCCGGACGGGCATACGCAATGTTCTGATAGATACTTCCCGCAAACAGGATGTTCTCCTGCAGGACAACCCCAAGCTGATTATGATAATCAGCCAACTTGATCTTCTTCATGTCGATTCCATCCACCAGAATCTGTCCGTCATCCACTTCATACAGATGCATCAGCAGATTAATCAATGTGGATTTTCCTGTTCCGGATGCACCCACCAGACCGATCATCTCCCCTTTCTTCACCGTCAGGTTCACATCCTCCACAACAGGCTGATAGGACTGATATCCGAAAGAAGCATGCCGGAAAGTAATCTCCCCTTCAATCTCATGGCAGATACAGTCCTCCCCATCCACAATGGTTGGCTCCTGTTCCATGACATCCCCAATACGTTCCAAGCTGGTCAGCAGGTTCATCAATGCACGGGGCATGTTACTCATCCAGTTAATATACTGATACAACAGACCGGTATAATTCACAAACTGAATCAGTTCACCGGGTGTCATATCACCCAATAATACGCTCCGGCCTCCGATAAAGGTTACGAAATAGATTCCAATCCCCATGAGAAACGACAAAGCCGGGAAAAATACTGCGAAGAATACCTCGTTGCTTCTCTGTACTCTGGCAAACTCTTCCGTAGTTTCGTTGAATCGCTCGGATTCTTTTTTCTCCTGGCCGTAGGATTTCACAACAGACATTCCCGAGATCACATCCTGCAGACGATTGTTCATGTTATCGCTCTTAGTCCCCTGCAGGCGGTATCTTTTCCGGAAATTGCCCCGCAGTGACATCGACAGAAACAGGGACAACGGCGTGAACGCAAAGGCGATCAGCGCCATCTTCCAGTTCAGGATAAACATATAAACCGTCACAAACACAAACAGAATCACAATCGTGAAAAGATTACAGAAAACGCTCTCAAAGAACATTTTTACCCGGTTGGTATCCATCATCACACGATTCATCAATTCTCCCGGACTTCTGTCCAAAATGAATGACAGAGACAGCGACTGGATCTTACGGAATAGAGTTCCCCGTAAGTCCTCTGTAATGTATGCACCCATCTTCGAGCAATAGTAACTCTTCAGTGCGTTGACCAAAGCGATCCCCATAGTCAGTACAAACATTGCCGCCAGCAGAAGCACAGCCGCCTTCACACTTCTTGTCTGGGCCAGAAGCACATCATCCACCAGGTGCTTCTGCACCACCGGATTCAGAATTGTTATTCCGGTCGCAAGCAACATAAAGAAAACAATCATCAGCATCATCGGTACATGCCCCCTGAGCAATCCCAAAAAGGTTGCAATGGTACCCTTTTTCTTACCGCTGCAGTGGGGACATTCCTTGATACCCGGAAGTCCGCGACCGCATTTCGGGCAGGAATGCTCGTATTCGTTGCTGATCACATGCTCCGTTCTGCCGCTCTTCAGGATCTGCATTCCCCGGGACATATAGGAGAATCTAGTCAGGTGCTTGGCCGAATACCGTCCCACAATGGTCTGCACACCATCCTTTTCCACATATACAAACCCACATGCAATCTGTGGTTCACTCTTCACGGAATCATATTCCTCCAGAGGATATACACCGGTCAGGGTTCCTTCCTCCAGCCGAAGAATCCTTCGGTTCGTCATAACGAAATAAGAATTGCGCCTGAAATGGCCCTGCATATCGATATCCAGAGGAAGAACATAATAAACCTCTTCCCCTTCCGCCAGGCCCAGAAGCCGCTTATTCTCTTCTGATAAATCATAGGTCAATATCATAATGTGCCTCGTTTCTTCTCAACATGCTTACAGGAACAGATCAAGCTTCTTCCGCTCCTTGTGGGACAGTTTCTCCACATCCGGAATCTCAAAACGATTCTCGTCAATATCAACAATCATCACTCTGTTCGAAGACAGGTGAACAACTCCGTTTCCTCCCATCTGAATTGTAAAGCAACAGCTTCCCTTATCTGTATCCACATCCCAGTAAGCATATCCGTATTCTGTCTTGATCTGCCGGATCTTTGTGATGACCGGCATGAAATATCTAAGATTCATCTGCTCTCTGAGCATTTCTGCGGTTTCGGGAGTCACATCGGTTATTTTCTCCACGATCCCGATTTCTTTTGTCTTATCGCCCACCGTACGGATAGACAGCAAATCCTCCGTACTCTGCACCGGAAACATTCTCACAACCTGCACTCTGTCGTACGTTTCCTCTCCTACCGTAAGACTAAGAAACCCTGTCCCGGTACGTTGAAACACTGCATTCTCTTTATTCAGATATCGAATCCGGAGCATCTCATCCGTTTCCTGCTCCATCTGTGATAATGTAAATTCTTTCTCCATATTTCCTCTCAATCCGCCATAATCGGCTCACCGTGCACGCATCAGAATGTTTCACTCTGACGCTGAAGCGCTTTCGTCTGAAGTTCTAACAGTTTGTAGTAGGTTCCCTTCTGCTCTTCCAGTTCCTTATGGGTTCCCCGCTCGGTAATCTCACCATTATCAATCACCACCAGATAGTCCGCATCCCGAAGTGTGGATAATCGGTGCGCAATGGATAATGTCGTTCTTCCCTGGACGAGATACCCCAGAGACTTCTGAATGATTCTCTCAGTCTCCGTATCTACACTGGCAGTTGCCTCGTCCAGAATCAGAATCTTCGGATCTGCCAGAATCGCCCTTGCGATCGAAATACGCTGTCTCTCTCCACCCGACAGACTCCTTCCGGTCGATCCGATCATCGTATCGTATCCATCCGGCATTCTCATGATGAATTCATGCGCCCCGGCCAGTTTCGCCGCCTGCATGATTTCCACCATTCCGGCTCCTTCTTTGGCATATGCAATATTCTGCGCAACGGTTCCTGTGAAAATATAGGTATCCTGAGAAACCATGGCAACATTTCTGCGTAATTCGTCAAAGGACAAATCCTTGACGTTCACCCCGTCAATCAGAATGCTCCCCTCTCTGACATCGTACATACGCGAGATCAGGTTCACCAATGTTGTCTTTCCTGCTCCGGAGCGTCCAACAATTCCGTACATCTTACCGCCCGGAATCTCTAGATCCAGATTCTTCAATACCGGCCTGTTACGGTCATATCCGAAGCTCATATTCCGAATCGAAATATCCCCCTTCATATTCCCCAGTACCACCGGCTTCTCCGGCTCCTGTACTTCCGGAATCGCATCAATGATCTCAAAGAGACGTTCCGCACTGTTCATGCTGTCCGCCCACCAGTTGTGCAGCCTGGAGAAGAAGTTCAGGGGCCCCTGTAACTGTCCCACATATCCGACAAACGTCATCAACACGCCCAGATTCATATTCTTACCGGACATCAGCAGGTAAACCCCCACGAACCATGCTCCCATGGTTGCAACACTCTGTGCGAACCCATATGTAAACTGGAAAAAATTCTGCCGGTACGTAATATCAATCTCCCGGTCCCGAAGGTTGCGGTTCGTCTTGGTAAATCGCTCTATTTCCTTCTCTTCCTGCCCGAAGCTCTTCACCACCCTGGCACCTGTCAGATTATCATTCAGGGCGTTATTCAGGGATCTCTCGGCCCGGTGTCTGCGGCCATACATCACATGGATCTTCGGCCGTAAATACACCCCCATGAGAATGAGAACCGGGAAAACCGCCAATGTCACAATGGACATGGACACGCTGATCCGAAGCATGACAACAATAGACGCAATCATGGTAAAGCCCTGGATCAGCACATTGGGTGCTCCATCAATGAAAAAATCAATGATCCGGTCTGCATCCGACATTACTCTGGTCATCAAACCGCCTGTCTGTCTGTTCTTATAGAAGCTGATGGACTGTTTTCCCATGGTGCCAAATACATCCTTTTTCATATCCCGGACAACTCCGACTACCATCTGGACAGTCCAGACCCCCTGCAGGATCTGCAACACCAGAAGCAGGAGCTTCGTCACCAGCATTGTCAGGATCAACAGCAACAGCGCAACCACAAAATCCGCATTCCGAATACCGATACTGTGCAGGAAATCCTCATTCTTCGCGAGAATCCTGTCATACAGAATTGTACCGTTCAAATACGGCCATACCAGGTTCAGTGCTGCGGTGATGATCGTTGCAATAATCAACAGCACAAACCGCACCTTGTATGGTTTGAAATAATCCATAACACGGAAAAAAATATTCTTACGATCCATACAATGCGGACAGATCTTCCGTTGCTCATCCGGATACATCCTGCCGCATTTAGGGCAATACTCTTCCGTATGCTCCAATTGCTCGTAAACTTCCCCTCTGGATGTCTGTTCCAGCGCACGAACCAGATTGTGCATCTCATTCTTATATCGATTGGTGAAGCCACAAACCACCCGGTGTGCGGTTTCTCCCTTCTTCAAATATACGAAGATATTGCATCCGACGCCATCCTCTATCCATACCCTTTCCAGTTCCTCTACCGCCACATGTGTGACTTCCCACTCATGTTCTGCGTATTCGGCGGCCTCTGTATATCCTTTGTATACGTGAATGTTATTCCCGCGGTTCGGATTGCAATCCGTAAAGATCCACAGATACTCCCGGTTCAGCACCAGTACAGTATCCTGGAATTCCCCTTCCGCATTCAGACCTGCCTTTGCCCAGCAGATGATATCCTCTTCGGCAACCGAACGTTCCTCCAGTTGTTTCCGGATGTCCGAAGCTAATCTCTTCTTCTGCGCAATCCCGGTCGGACGCATTTTCTTACTCATACTCCTTCGTATCCTTTCGTCAAAGTGTCAGCAGTTTACATTATATTGTATTTTATCATGCTTCTCTACTCATTTTATGTACTTTTCCTATCATTTTTCATAAAAGAATACTCCTCATCAAAAAGGGACCGCATTTGATCGCGGTCCCGCATCACTACCGTATTCTCCTGTCTGCTGCCCTGCCCCGGCTACTCTACCTTTGGCAGCATGCTCAGGCTCTTCCTGATTTCCTCGTCCGTCGGAACGTAATCAGCCATGTCACCGTCGTTGAATTTCTGGTATGCCACCATATCGAAATACCCGGTTCCCGTCAGACCGAATACGATATTCTTCTCCTCACCGGTTTCCTTACACTTCATGGCTTCATCAATCGCCACCTTGATGGCATGGGAGCTCTCCGGTGCCGGAAGAATTCCTTCCACTCTGGCAAACATCTGTGCCGCCTTGAACACCTCCGTCTGCTCCACACTTCTGGCAGTGAGAATCCCATCCTCATACAGCTGTGACACAATCGAACTCATACCATGATACCGCAGACCACCCGCATGATTGGCGGATGGGATGAAGCTGCTGCCCAATGTATACATCTTGGCAAGCGGACAGATCTTGCCCGTATCGCAGAAATCATATGCATAGATACCTCTTGTCAGACTCGGACAGGACGCCGGCTCCACTGCAATCATCTCATAATCCGCTTCGCCTCTTAAGACCTCCCCGGCAAACGGAGAGATCAAGCCGCCCAGATTGGACCCGCCACCTGCACATCCGATGATGACATCTGCCTTGATTCCGTATTTATCCAATGCAGTCTTGGTTTCCAAACCGATTACAGTCTGATGCAGCAATACCTGGGACAACACGGACCCAAGAACATACCGATATCCTTCCTGAGTGGTAGCCGCTTCCACCGCCTCGGAGATCGCGCACCCCAGGCTTCCTGTTGTTCCGGGGAACTCCTGATTGATCTTCCGTCCGATATTGGTGTTCATGGAAGGTGAGGGGGTCACAGTAGCACCATAGGTTCTCATCACTTCTCTACGAAACGGTTTCTGCTCGTAGGAAACCTTCACCATGTATACCTGACAATCCAGGTCAAAATAGGAACACGCCATGGACAGAGCGGTCCCCCACTGGCCTGCGCCTGTCTCTGTGGTTACGCCCTTCAATCCCTGTTTCTTCGCATAATACGCCTGTGCAATGGCGGAATTCAGTTTATGACTCCCGGATGTATTGTTTCCCTCAAATTTGTAATAGATATGCGCCGGGGTACCCAGCTTTTTCTCCAGACAGTATGCTCTGACAAGCGGTGACGGGCGATACATCCTGTAGAAATCCTGAATCTCCTGTGGAATATCGAAATACGGAGTCCTGTCGTCCAACTCCTGCTTCGCCAGTTCTCCGCAGAAAATCGGTGCCAGCTCCTCCAGGGTAATGGGCTTCATGGTTGCCGGATTGAGTATCGGTGCCGGTTTATTCTTCATATCCGCCCGGACGTTGTACCATTGCTTTGGCATCTCATTTTCTTCCAGATAAATCTTGTAAGGTATTTCTTTGCTCATTCCTCTTGTCCTCCTCTATTGTCTCTCTGCATTCTTTTGGGTTGCATTATGTTCTTCCAGGAAAATCTTTCTTGTCACAAAATTAAAGATCATTACCACTGCGGTTACCAGAATCTTTGCAACCATATAGTGCATCTGAACCGTATCCACCATAAGGTACATACCCAGCTCGTTCAGACCCAGCCCCACAATGCTTAAGCCTACAAATATGATAAACTGTTTTCCTGCACTGAGCCCTTCCCGTGCTCGGAACACATGACGCATACTTGCCACATAATTGAAGATCACCGAAACGGTAAAGGAGATACATGCGGAAAGCAGATACCATACCCCAAACAGTTCGGTTAACAGCCACAGGATCCCATAGTCAATGCAGAAGGACAGTCCACCCACGATTCCGAATTTCACAATCTGGATCATTAATCTTTTCATGATATCCGTTTCCCCTGTCTGTCCTTTTTATCGCTCCGATACATGGCGGCACACAGCACCATCACATACAGGAAGGGAAGTCTGAATCTGGAATATCCGCCGATTCCGAACGGCATACAGCTGCATAGCAGAAAGTACGCCCACACACCGATCAGCATCCATTTCTCATACCACTGACACCGATACTTTCGGTTGAAAACAAATCGGATACTCATATACAGCAGACTGAGCAGCAGTATCACGTCCACAGCGAGCGCAAAACATCCCAGCAGGAAAACCCGGTTCTCCGTCAGTACATATTTCGCACAGGAACCGATTCTGTTCATGACGCTGCCCCCGGAAAGGAGAAAGTTCTTGATCGTCTGAGTTCCTTCGTAAAACTCCGGGACACTGGAAAGGACATTCATCATGCCCGGATATCCCAGTTCCAGAGCAACCCCTCTGGCACAATATTTGGCAAAAATCGGAAGGTTGTCCATAACCAGTTCTTTGCCGTTCGTGATCACCTCCGGATCCTCGTAGTGATTGTCGACGGAGCTTAAATAATCCATTCTGCGGCTCACTGCGTCATAATACGAGCCGCCGCTCAGATCCGCCTCAATTGCAGACGCATAATAGACATACATATTGCTTTTATTCACATCACTTACGCCAAACCGTCCGGATAGCGAATAATTCCTGCAACTCCATCCGATGATCGGAATCATGGCCAGTACCAGCATGACTGTCCCGATATGCAGGATGTTCCGGTACTGCTTTTTGGATATATATACGACCGTCAGCCCGACAAAAATGCAGATCGGCAAATACATGATGATCGGTCGCAGCAATGCCATACATCCAAACAAAATCCCCAGTCCAATGGCATACCGGAGCTTCGGACTATCGAAAATCTTCATCATCAGATACAGGAACAACAGGATTCCCACCTGGAAAAGAGCATCTGTCAGAAGCATACAGGTATAGTAAATGCTAAACAGATCGAACAAATAGAACCCTTTGGCAAGGTTCGTCACAGATTTCCTTTTCACATATCGATCCACCAATCTGTCCCACAGGAAAAACCCAGCCAGATTAGCAAGGATCTGAATTGCGATAATAAACACCGGATAATGCTCACCGGTAAGCAATATACCTCCGGCAATCAGAATCGGATACACCGGTGTTCGCAGCATTTCCGGCATATCGCCCACATAAAACCTGCCGGATGCCAGAAGTTCTCTGGCCGGATTCACATATGTGATCGTATCTTCCGCAATATAGGTCTGATTCACAATCATATAGACCGCCATCAGACCCCGTACGACTATCGCCCCGGCAAACATCAGCCAGAATGCTTTCCTGTTTCTGCTCATTCATTCCCTCCAGTTCCGGACGTTGATTCATCCGTTTCCCAAACTAGTATAAATCCAATTTATCACATTCTATCCAAACATACCATCCTGAAATCAAAAAAGGAGGCTGTATTCTCATACAGCCCCTGCTTATGCCCTGCTACTGCGACCAACTATGCTTCAACCTGCTCTTTGGATCTGTAATAGTCCTCAAACAATTTATTGGCAGCGTCCAATGTCTGTTTACTGATATCCGGAAGCTCCTTGCCCCATGCCTTGGCAGCCGCTTCATACCCTTTTTGCATCGCTTCCTGCATTTCTTTCATCTTATCAACATCATCACCGGCAAGCGCACTTGCGAAATCGAACATCCTCTGCGACGTCTGTTTCACGCCCCAATATCCATCCTCGGAAATATCTTCCCTGGCCTGCGCAATATCAGCCGCGCTGACGTTCTTCAGATTCTCCGGGGAAAACAAACTTGCCAGATCACTTGCTCCCGCCTGCTTGGATAACATCTGACTTACCAGATCTGATAACTGCATCTGACGATTTACCTGATCCTGCTTCAACTGCTGAACCAGGGCGGCACGATCCTCCGCACTCATTTTGTTGATGGAATAGGTTGCCTTATTGGAAACGTCATTCTTCTCGTATACCACACCTGCATCCTTATGGGGTTCCTTTCCCTTGGAATCCGTCACCTTTGCGGCAGACGCATTCTGGGTACTTCCCGTTGTCTGTGCTGCATAATTGCTGTAATTATCGGTACTCGTTCCTACACTTACGCTCATCTTATTATCCTCCTCTTCCTTGAGCTGCTGTCAATACGAAAATGCGAATTCCTTTTCGCTGCACAAATAGGACAAAATCTCCTATCTGATTGGTATATCGGTTTGAGTGCAGAGAATATTTATAGTGGAATGCTAATTTATTCTATTTTTTCTCTCCTGCTATGATACAATTATGTTCGGGATCGTTTCACCACCCGTTCCGCACCTAACTCATCACGCGAAAGGAAATCACAATATGACAATCGGAGGAGAAGTCAAATTACTCGGCGACCACTATGCGGGAGGTTTTTCCTGCGGACTTACCATGGGGGACAGCGGTACCATGGAACGTTTTCAGTTGGTTCGTGAATCCGGGAATGAAATCGTTTATCAGTCTGAAGA